>JAPPAJ010000032.1 GCA_026705565.1 Caldilineaceae bacterium
AGTAAGACGGCACCGCTCTCGTCTGGCCAACCGGGTTATGGGTTTGTCCCATAACCCGGTCCCTACCCATGAGGGTTGCGTGTGGGTGCCTACATTCTGCGTCGCCTGCTGACTCTGGTTCCCACCGTGTTTCTGATCACGGTGCTGGGCTTCATCATCATGGAGCTGCCGCCGGGAGACTATGTCGACCGCTACATCCTCCAGCAACAGGCCCAAGGCAATACCGGCATCGCGGATCAGGAGGCCATGCTGCGTGTCCGCTTCGGCCTGGACAAACCGGCTGTGGTGCGCTTCACCCACTGGCTGGGTGACTTCGCCCAGGGTGATTTCGGGGATTCCCTGGCGCAGAACCGGCCTGTACGCGTCATCATCGGCGAGCGGCTTCTGCTGACTTTCGTCGTCTCTTTCTGCGCCTTTCTCCTGTCTTGGGGCATTGGCATTCCCCTGGGCATCTATTCCGCCACCCATCAATACTCGAAGGGCGACAATTTCCTGACGGTCACCGCCTTTCTGGGTCTGGGCCTGCCTGATTTTCTCATTGCCCTGATCTTCCTGGTACTGGCTTGGCGCGTCTCGGGCGACGTGCTCACGGGCTTGTTTTCCTCCGAGTTCACCACGGCGGCCTGGAGTTGGGCCAAATTCCAGGATCTGCTGCGCCATCTCTGGATCCCCGTGCTGGCCGTCATTCTCACCGGCACGGCCTGGGTGATGCGGGTCATGCGGGGCAATCTGCTGGACGTGCTGAACAGCAATTACATTCAGGCCGCGCGGGCCCGGGGCGTGCCGGAACGCGTGGTGGTGTGGAAACACGGCGTGCGCAACGCCCTGCATCCCCTAGTGTCGGCCCTGGGCCAGACTCTGGTCTGGCTGGTCAATGGCTTTACCATTACCAGCATTGTTCTGGATCTGCCCACCATCCAGACGGTCTATCTCAACGCCACCCTGTCCCAGGATATTTTCCTAGGCGGCACGATCCTGATCCTGATCGGCCTGTTGGTGGTCATAGGCACATTCCTGGCCGACATACTGCTGGCCTGGCTGGACCCGCGCATCCGTTTCTCCTGAGCCGTGTATCCAGCCACGTGACCGTCTCGTCCGCCACTGACTCCGCGTCGTTCCCCTACGCCATTCTGAGCGTGCGCCAGCTGATGTGGCGGCGTTTCCGGCGCAACCGCCTGGCGGTGGCCGGTGTGTGGATTCTGCTTGGCCTGTACCTGGTTTCGGCCTTTGCCGGCTTTGTGGCACCTTACGGTGTCCGGACCACCCACGATCAGTTTGCGCTGTCCCCGCCCCATGGCCTGCATTTCCGCGATGCGGACGGCCGGTTTTCGCTCCGGCCCTTCGTGTACGGCCTGGAATCGTCGGTGGACCGGTCCACCTTTCGCAAGATTTTCACTCGGATACCGGAGGAAACCTATCCGGTACGGTTCCTGGGCCGGGGTGTGGAGTACAAACTGTGGGGTCTCATTGAGACCAACCGACACCTCTTTACCGTGGAGGAACCCGGCGTTGTCTTTCTGCTCGGGACGGATCGCCAGGGCCGGGATCTGTTTTCGCGCATCCTCTACGGCTCCCAGGTATCCCTGACCGTCGGATTGCTCGGTGTGCTGCTGGCCCTGGTCCTGGGCACGGTGATCGGCATTGTCGCCGGCTACTTCGGGGGGCTGCTGGACAGCGTCATCCAGCGTGTAATCGAGGTGCTGTTGTCCTTTCCCCAGATACCTCTCTGGCTGGCGCTGGCCACCCTGGTACCACCCACATGGTCGTCCATCCGAGTGTACTTCGGCCTGTCTCTGGTCCTGAGCATCGTGAACTGGGGAGGCTTGGCCCGTCAGGTGCGGGGCATGGTCTATGCCCTGCGGGAGGAGGATTTCATCCGGGCCGCGCGTTACACCAACTGCAGTCTTGCCCGCATCGTGTTGCGTCACCTGCTGCCCAACACCCTGAGTCATGTGCTGGTAGTTGCCACATTGGCCATTCCCCAGATGATTCTGGGGGAGACTGCCCTGAGCTTTCTGGGTCTGGGCATACGGCCGCCAATGACCAGCTGGGGTCTGCTGCTGAGCGAGGCCCAGCATGTACGGGTGGTCCTGCAGCAGACTTGGCTGCTCATTCCCTCGGCCTTTGTCATCCTGACCATCATCTGTTTCAACTTTATGGGCGACGGGCTGCGTGACGCCGCCGATCCCTTCAGTCAGTGAATGCCCAATGTCCGCCCACGATGCCTCCTCCCTCCTGTCTGTCGAGGATCTGCACGTACATTTCCATACCGAACAGGGGACCGTGCAGGCTGTGAACGGCGTCAGTTTCACCGTGGGCCGGGGACAGACCCTGGGGGTCTTGGGCGAGAGTGGCTGTGGCAAGTCCGTCACCGGCTTTTCCCTGCTCCGGCTGATTCGGCCGCCGGGCCGAATCGAGAGGGGGCGTATCGTCTACCACGGGCTGGACACGGAACTGGACCTGGTCCAGGAACCGTCCGGGAGTGCTCTCCTGCGCCAAGTACGCGGTGGCGAAATCGCCATGATTTTCCAGGAACCCATGACCTCGCTGGATCCTGTGTACACGGCAGGCAACCAGGTGCTGGAAGCCATCAACTATCACCTGGACGTGTCCCAGGCCGCGGCCTGGGACATGGCGGTGACGATGCTGGGCAAAGTGGGTCTGCCGGAACCGCAACGGATTATGCATACCTACCCCCACCAGCTGAGCGGCGGCATGCGGCAACGGGTCATGATTGCCATCGCCCTAGCCTGCCATCCCCAACTACTGATCGCGGACGAACCCACCACGGCCCTGGATGTCACCACGGAAGCCCAGATTCTGGAATTGCTGCAGGAATTGCAGGCCGATCTGCAGATGGCCATCCTGTTCATCACTCATGACCTGGGCGTTATCGCCGAGATGGCCCAGGAGGTCATCGTGATGTATCTGGGCGAGATCGTGGAACGAACCGACATCGAGTCCCTTTTCGCGGAACCGCTGCATCCTTACACCCGCGCGTTGCTGGAATCCATCCCACGCCTGGGAACGCGCGATGGCAGGCGTCTCCAGGCCATTGAGGGCATTGTCCCATCCCCGGCCGACATCCCGCGGGGCTGCACCTTTCACCCCCGCTGTCCGGACTTCATGCCCGGCCTGTGCGATGTGCATGCGCCCACGCCGCAGACCCTGACAGATGGGCGGCAGGTACAGTGCTTTCTGTACGACGACCAGCGGCCCGGCGTCAGGAATTTGCAGTCATGAGCACGTCGTCCGCCACGCCGTTGCTCACAGTTGAGGATCTCAGGATGCACCATCCTGTGGGCGCTGGCATGATGCAGCGCCGTACCGGGGTTGTGAAGGCTGTGGACGGCATCTCCTTCACCATCCCAATCGGCCGCACCCTCGGCTTGGTAGGCGAGTCGGGCTGCGGCAAGACGACCACGGGTCACTGCATCCTGCGGGGCCATACCCCCACTGCCGGCCGGATTCTTTTTCACGATCCGGACCGCGGTCCCTTGGACATCTGCCAGGCGGACAGGCGCACCCTGGCCTACATTCGCCAGAAGGTGCAGATGGTCTTTCAGGATCCGTATTCATCCCTGAATCCACGCATGACGGTGCAGGAGATTGTGGGTGAACCCCTGCGCGTCAATCAGGGCCTGTCCGGGCCGGCACTGCGGGCACGGGTTGAGGAACTGCTGACCGTCGTGGGCCTGCACGTCAGCGCCATGAATCGTTTTCCCCATGCATTCAGCGGCGGCCAGCGGCAACGCCTGGTCATTGCCCGGGCCCTGTCCCTGCGTCCGGCCCTGATTGTCGCCGACGAACCCGTGTCGGCCCTGGACGTCTCCATCCAGGCCCAAACCCTGAATCTGCTGCAGGATCTCCAGGAGCGTTATGGTCTGTCCTATCTGTTCATCGCCCACGACCTGAGCGTGGTGGAGCACATCAGCGACGAAGTCGCGGTGATGTATGTGGGACGCATTGTGGAGATGGGCCCCACATACCAGGTCTTCGACACCCCGCGCCATCCCTACACGTCAGCCCTGCTCTCGGCCGTGCCCCGCCCCAGTCCCTCACGCACACACCAGCGGATCATTCTGCAGGGGGAAGTTCCCAACCCAGCCAATCCACCGTCCGGCTGTGCCTTTCATCCCCGGTGCCGTTACGCCGAAGACCGCTGCCGCCACGAAATTCCCGTTCTGCAGGCCGCGGGCGATGGGCACAAGGTAGCCTGCCATTTTGCCGACTCGCTGTCCCTGCCCGGGATTGGCCAAGTCTGATCCGAGGTTTTCACCATGCATCTCACAACCCAAGAAACCCAGACGTTTCAGGATGCCGGCGTGCTCCTGAAAACAGGTCTCGTTCCGGCCGCCACCACTCAACGGATTCGCCAAGAGTGCCGGAATATCCACGAACGCATGCGCCAGGCGCCTCCGGCCGGAGTGCATATTTCGTGGGAAGACGAGGACACCCGGGAATGGATCCGGCAACTGATGCACAGCGAACTGGTCAGTCCCACGCTCAACGCCCTGTTGCGGGACGACACGGTTCTGGACATTGTGGAAGATCTGATCGGCCCCGACATCTCCCTCTACCACAGCAAGCTGCTGCCCAAATCCCGGGGCACCGGCGCCGAGGTGCCCTGGCACCAGGACTACGCCTACTGGCGGCAGGACACCAACCAACCCCTGATGGTCAACTGCATGCTGGCCATTGATCCGGCTGACGAGCACAATGGCTGTCTTGAATTTCTACCGGGTAGCCACAAGTGGGGCCTGCAGGAACATGAACGGCATCAGGAAGCGTTTGGGGTCTTCCTGCCCGGTCGCTACTATCCGCGCCCCGAAGGCCAAGCCTTTCCCATGCAGCCAGGGGATGCCCTGTTTTTCACCTCTCTGGTCATTCACGGTTCCGCCCCCAATCACTCCGATGTGGATCGCTGGGCCAATACCATTGCCTACAACGTAACCGGCAACGGCAGGGACCAGTGCCGGGAAGTCCTGCGCGGCCGGCCCCTCGCCTGACCGCCGATCCCTGCCAAGCAACGTATGGGGCAGCGGATATACGACGTATCCCGTCACTCCCATTGCGTGTGTCCGCACCACGAAATCCAGACAGGAAGCATGTCTCTTTGCGGTGCGGACAGCCCGAGTTCCGACTGCCACGGCTTTTCACGCGAGAGGAATCGACACCCTCAACAAGATTGCATAAATTGACAACTGTAGTGTCAAGCCAGCGGCATGGTGACTTTCACATTCCCCTCAACGTGGGAGCGAAGGATCGCCACAATAGGATTTCCAGGCTTTTACGCGCCTCGGTTCAAGACGACTCCAGCATGCCGCCGTGGTCCAGGACGTGAACCAATTCTGCCACTGCCCCCGCTTGGTACTCCATCGCAAAAGAGCCGTCCGAAACCAAATCCTGGTAGGACCAGTCGAGGTGGCCGGAACTGGTGATGACCACCGTGCGGCGATCGGAAACCTCAATTCTGGCGTCGTCCAGCAGCAACTCGAACTGCATGCCGGTGAAGTTCGACTTGGCACTGTTGTAGTAGGCACGAACCCCGTTGGCAAACTGGATGAAGGCATGGGCTGCAGGTTCGGATGCCGGATCGTGGCCGCCATCGCCCAGATATTCCCCATACGCGTCGAATCCCGGTTCCAGGACGGCCGTCAACCACTCAGGATCCGACTCGGCAAAGAAACAGATCATGTCCACCATATGGGTGCCGTTGCGGAACAACATGGCGCGCGGACCGTACAGGTTGGCCACGATGTTGTGCAGGGAGCCGAGTGAACCCGATCTGATCAACTGGCGCACAAGGTGGAACTCATGGCGCCAGCGACGGGTGTGCTCCACCGAAAGCAGAACCCCTTCCCGTCGCCTCGATCATGCGGTCGGCATCGGCCAGTGTGGTGGCAATGGGCTTTTCGCACAGGACGGCGCGGGCACTGCCGCGGGCCGCCTCGATTGTGATGTTGGCATGCAGGTGGTCCGGTGTGACCACACTCACGATGTCCGGCTGCTCGCGTTCCAGCAGCTCCCGGTAGTCGGTGTAGCAGCGGACATCGGGCCAGATGTCTCCCCACAGTTCCTTGAAATCCGACAAGGCCTCGGACCGGATGTCACAGACCCCGAACACATCAGTCTGTGGATGCTGGTGGTAGGCCGCTGCGTGGGATCTGCCCACTTCTCCGTACACGGGAATCCCGGAAGCCGATTCGGGACGGCGAGCACCGATTCCAGTAAGCCCGACAATCACGGACTTGTACATCTTCATGGTTGCTGCCGAATCCGTACTGTCGGACAGCAAGAATGCTGAAGTCCGGAGCCGGGGCCCTGTGGCCGGCAGGAGGACCGTCGCACTCCGTGGACTATCGGGTATGGCCGTTCAGTGCTTCCACAATGGCGTCCACGTCGTACACGCACCCTCCCCAGGTACCTCCGCTTGCGTTCTGTAGGGCGGCCCACAGACGCGTGTCCTCCGGTAGCAGGTCGTCCGGGCTCAGATCCGGGTGCGGCGTACGGGCATCCAGTACAGCCTGGGCTTGACCCTGGGACAGCACGGTTCCGTCCGCGGTGCCGGTCAGGTTGATCGATCCGGTCAGGTTGCGCGTGTCCACTTCGATGGTGATCCGGTCTCCTTCCCGCAGACGGCCCAGAGGACCGCCGGCCAGCGCCTCCGGTCCGACGTGGCCGATGCAGGCACCGGTGCTGACCCCGCTGAAGCGCGCATCGGTCACCAAAGCGACATGTTTGCCCCACTCCAGGTAGCGGAGGGCCGATGTCAGTTGATAGGTCTCCTCCATACCGCTGCCGGCAGGGCCGCGGCCCATGAGGACGATGATATCGCCAGCCTGGACCGGGTTGTCCGTCAGCCCCTTGATGGCCCTGATGGCATCGCGTTCCCGGGTGAATACGCGGGCCGGGCCGGTCATGTGCAGGACTCCGGCATCGTCCAGCACTGTCGGGTCAATGGACGTGCTCTTGATGACGGACCCTTCCGGTGCCAAATTGCCGGTGGGGAAGGTTACAGTACTGGTCATTCCGTTCCGCAGCGCTGCGACGGGTCCCATGATGACCTGGTCGGGCGCGACTCCGTCCCGTTCCTCCAGGATCGATCGCACACGGGCCCTGCGCTCGCTGCGTTCCCACTGGTCCAGATTGTCGCCAACGGTTTGGCCGGTGGCCGTCATGGCGTCCAGCTTAAGCAGATTCATGTTCCTGAGGTGCAGCATCACCTCGGGCACGCCGCCCGCGAGGAATGCCTGCACCGTGACCCAACCGCGGGGACCGTTGGGCAGGACATCGACCAGCCGCGGCACCCTCGAATTGATTCGTTTCCAGTCTTCCACGGTGGGGCGGGGGAGACCTGCCGCAAACGCCACCGCCGGAATGTGCAGCAACAGGTTTGTGCTGCCGCCGAACGCGGCATGCGCCACCATGCCGTTATGCAGGGCGTCTTCGGTCAGGATGTCCGCCATCGTGACGCCGTCGGTGTGCATTCGTACCAAGCACTTGGCGGACTGTCGGGCCATGTCCCGCCAAATTTCCTGGCCGGAAGGGGCCAAGGCGGAGTGGGTCACGGACATGCCTAGGGCTTCAGCCACAACCTGGCTGGTACCGGCCGTGCCAAGGAACTGGCAACCGCCGCCGGGCGAACCGCAGGCCCGGCAACCGAGTTCGGCGGCTTCTTCCAGCGAAATCAAATCCTGCGCGTACCGGGCGCCGATGGTCTGGACCTTGCCTGCATCCTCGCCGCGTTCCGGAGGCAAGGTGACCCCGCCGGGCACGACGACCGCCGGCAGGTTCGACTGGGACGCCAAGGCGATCATCATGGCCGGCAGTCCCTTGTCGCAGGTCGCGACTCCCATGACTCCCTTGCGCGTGGGCAGGGAGCGGATGAGCCTTCGCATAACTTGGGCGGCGTCGTTGCGGTAGGCCAGGCTGTCGAACATCCCCCGGGTACCCTGGGTGCGACCGTCGCACGGATCGCTCACATAAGCAGCAAAGGGGGTGCAGTCGAGGGAAGCGATCGTTCGGGCAGCCTCCTCCACGAGGAGCCCCACTTCCCAGTGACCCGTGTGGAAGCCAAGGGCGATCGGATGCCCGTCGGGTGCCCTGAGTCCGCCCTGGGTCGAAAGAATCAGGAACTCGGGTTGGCGCAACCGGCCCGGGGACCAGCCCATTCCCGCATTCTGGGTGAGTCCGAACAAGTCGCCGGACGGAGCATTGCGGAGCAGGTCGTCGTCCAAAGGCAGGGATCCGGAAGGCCCCGGTCCGGAGGTAACGATGTCGTAGACAGTCGAGTTCACTCGATCCACATCAAACGACCATTGGGTTTCGGTCACGGGGTGCCTCCGCGGTCAACTGATTGGTCCAGATGCGGATTGGGGCGCGGACCCGCGTTCCTTGAACCAAAACGCGGCAGCCCAAGGGCTGCCGCGTACCGGTCGCCGGTGTCCAGGCGCATTGCGTTCCGCCTGCCGCGCATCCGGCTGGCTTCACGCCTGAATGTGCTGGTCGGCGATGCCCTTCATCAAGTCCAGGTAATCCCACTCGGTCTTGCCGGCGGCCATCGGCTGGTCGAAGATGAGGGAAAAGGGTCCCTGGAAGTCGTGTTCGTTGAGTACGCGCATGCCGCCGATCAGATCGTCCGGGATGATGGCCCCGTCGTCGGTGTACCGGGCCTTGGCATGGGCGGACGTGGCATGCGGCGCGATCTTGGCAAATTCCTCGTAGCGATCCTCGCCCTTGAAGTTGCCGAAATCGGCACAGATGGTGATTTGGCCGTCACAGAGTTCGAGGATGGCCAGCAGCTGATCCGCCTTCAGCGACAGCTTCTTGAAATTCTCGGTAAAAACCTTCACGCCCCGTTCTGCCCCGTAGGCATGAAGCTCCTTGAGGGCATCCGCACTTTGCCGAATGTTGGGATCCTCCGTCAGGCTGCCGTTGGCATGCACGGGATCGGTATCGCCGGCAATCACGCGGGCCGCGCTGGCGCCAAGTTCGCCCGCCGTGTCGATCCAACTGCGGATCCAGGCTGTATCCCTGTCCCGGACCGCCGGATCCGGCGCTGTGATGTCTCCATCGTCGATCAGGATTGAGTACAGTTCGACATTGTGCGTGTCCGCTTCGGCCGCAAGTTCCGCGAGATAACCCTCGTCGCGGGAACTGAAGTGGAAGTGGCACAGTTCCAAGGTGCGGATGCCGTGGGCTGCGGCCCTGCCGGGCAGTTCCAGGAGATCGATTTCCCGGGTGGGACCGGGCGGGGCTTGCTTGGCGGGATCGAAGCCGTCCAGCCACATGGCCCCCAAGGCTCGATGCAGGGTCCATGAAGAAACGGAGATACGGGCGGTCATGGTCTGGTCCTCGTTATGGGCTGGGATTCCAAGGGTTGTTCCTGCATGAGGGCATGGACTGCATCCTGCCGCGGCAGGCCGTTGCGTGATCCTACTGTACCGCAGCAGAGCGCGGCGGTCGCGCTGGCGAACCTGAGGGTTTCCAACCAGGGAAGGCCCGCGGCCAGGGCACCTGCATATGCGCCGTGGAAAGCATCGCCGGCGCCGTTGGTATCCAGCACTTCGACCTGATGGGCAGGCATGGACCCGAACGCACCATCGCGGGCCCACAGCAGCCCCTTGTCTCCGCAGGTCACCACCAACGTCTGCCGGTCGTTGGCCAGCCGCACGACTGCGGCCGCCGGATCCGCCAGTCCCGCCAGTGCAGTCGCGTACCGCTCGGATCCGACCACGTGGTCCACGCGAACCGCCAGATCCAGGATGTCCCGGGATGCGCTGTCGGCATCGATCATCGACGGAATCCCCAGCCGTGCGGCCTGATCCAGCACCCGGTGGGCGACGGGCAACTGTCGGCCGTCCACCAGGACACAATCGGGTTGCAAGTCGGCGAGGGAGATCGCATCCGGGTCAATCGTTGGCTGTGGCAGCTTGTGGTTGACGAGCGCACGGCGGCCGTCCGGCTTGACCATGATCGCGGAGATGCTGGTGGGCACCTCGCCGCGCAAGAGGAGATCCGTATGAACTCCGTGGGCCTCGAGTTCGGCGGCGTGGGCGTCTCCGAACATGTCCCGGCCCAGATAGGATGCCAGCCAGGTGTCGAAGCCCAGCCTCCCGGATGCGGCGGCTGCGTTGGCAGCCAACCCGCCGCCGCATTGGGCAAGGTCCCGCGCCGTACCCTTTTCGTCGGGACCGAAGTGATGGTTGACGGTGAAGGTGAGGTCCCAGCAGGCATACCCGATTGCCAGGACGCGCCCCGCCAGGATTTTGTCTACGGTCACGGGCCCATGGTCCTGCCGAAAAGCACCAAATTGTCTTCGGCTCCCGGCTACAGGGCGATATTCAACCGGTCAAGCCAGGATTTTTGCTTCCTCGTCGTAGAGAAAGCAGGATGCATTGTGATTGTTGGCCCCGACCGGGAAGGGCACGGGAGATGCCTCCAGGCAGCGGTCCATCCGCTGCGTGCAACGGGGATAGAACCGACAGCCGCTGTCCACGCTGACACGCATTTCCTCGTCGTCGATGGTGGTGGCCTCGTCGCCGCCCCACTTCACGGACGGATCGGGGACCGGAATCGAATCGAGCAGCAGTTGCACGTACGGATGCTTCGGGTTCTCGATCACCGCAGCGGCCTCACCGCTTTCGGCCACCGATCCCTGGTAGAGCAGATAGATGTGGTCCCCAATTTGGTAGGCCGTGCTCAAGTCGTGGGTGATGTACAGGAAGGACATGCCCTCCTCGTCCCGCAGGCGCAGCATGATGTCCAGAATCATGGCCCGCAGCGAGGCGTCCACCATGGAAACGGGCTCGTCGGCCACGATCAGCTTGGGTTTCAGCATGTAGGCCCGAGCCATCATCATGCGCTGGCGTTGTCCCCCGCTCAACTGGTGCGGGTACTTCTCCAGCACCTCCTCTCCGCGCATGCCCACCACGTTTAGGGCATCCTCGATCATGTCTCTGGCTTCGGCCTTGCTCGAGGCCATCTTGAAGTTGCGGATGATCAAGTCAAACACGTGCTTGACTCGGTAGAACGGGTTGTAGACGGCATACGGATCCTGGAAGACGGCCTGCACCTCCCGTCGATAGTCTATGCGCTCCTGGGCGGTCATTTCCGCCAGATCCCGGCCGCGGTAGATGATTTGGCCGGATGTCAGGTCCGTGAATCCCAGCACCAGGTTCGCCAGGGTCGACTTGCCGCTGCCGGACTCGCCGGCAATGGTGGTGATGGTGGCCGGGGACTCCTCGATGGTCAGGTCGTAGTCCTGCAGGGCCACGGTGACGGGGCCCGCGCTGAGCATGCCGCCGCCGTAGATTTTGGTGGCCTTTTTGATGTCCAGCAGTGGTGCCATTGCGGATGTGTCTCGCGGCTTTGTATTCGGTCGAGGATGTGCCGGTCTGAGGGCGTTCGGCCCTAGTGGAGGCGAACGCCGTCGTCGTCGTACAGGTGACAGGCGGTTTCGTGACGGCTGCGCAGCGCCCGCATGGGGGGATTCTCCTCGCGGCAAATGTCCATGACGTGGGGGCACCGCAGCTGGAAGATGCAGCCCTGCATGTGCGTGCGCAGATCATGGGTCAGCCCCTCGGTCAACTTGAGCGGCTTTTTCTCCTTGATCGACGGAATCGACTCGATTAGAAGCTGCGTGTAGGGGTGGAACTGCTCGTTGAAGATGGATTCGACCGGCGCAAACTCGACAATGCGGCCTGCGTACATGACCGCCAGGCGATCCACCAGCTGGGCCATCAACCCCATGTCGTGGCCAATCACAATCATGGAGACGCCGAGGCGCTCCTTGACGTCCAACAGCGTTTCGCCCACCACGCGCTGCACGACCACATCCAGGGCGCTGGTCGGTTCGTCCGCGATGACCAACACTGGGTCCAAGGCGATCGCCATGGCAATGCAGGCCCGTTGCTTCATGCCGCCGCTCAGTTCATGGGGGTACATGTCGTAGACGCGGCTGGGCAGGCCCACCAGCTGCAGTAGCTGGAGAATGCGTTCCTTGAGTTCCCGGTTGGAGATCCTGCCTTCGTGGGTGCGAATGGTGTCCTTGATTTGCGAACTGATGCGCATGACCGGGTTCAGCGAGTTCATGGCGCCCTGTGGAATCAGGGACAGCTTGGTCCAGCGGGTTTCGCGCAGGTCGTCTCCCTCCAAGTCGGCCAGGTTGACCGAGTCCAGATTGATTTCCCCGCCCGCAATGCGCCCCGGGGGTTGCACCAGGCGCAAAATCGCCATGGCGGTGGTGGTCTTGCCGCAGCCGGACTCGCCCACCAGGCCGATGATCTCGCCGCGCTGCACCTTGAAGGACACGTTGTCGACCGCCCGGACGTCGCCGGTCGGTGTGGAGTAGAAGACCTGCAGGTTCCGGATGTCCAGGATCGCGTCCTGTTCCGCCGGACCGCGGTCCACCGTGACAGTGTCCACGGAGTCGATGGTTGTCGCAGCGGTCATTGCTCCCGGATCCCCCGCAGTCTCGGATTGGCGATTTCGTCAAGGCCCACGGTCATCAGGAACAGTCCGGTGAATACGATCACCAAGGCCACAATCGGCATGCCCCACCACCACCACATGCCGCGGAACAGCGCCGAGACATACATGGCGTGGTAAATGGTCATGCCCATGGTGGGAATGCGGGTTGGTCCCAATCCCAGGGCCTCGAGACCGGTGGCGGCCAGGATGGCTCCGGACACGTTGCCTGTCAGGCTCGCGGCCAGGTACGGCAGCATGTTCGGCAGCATCTCGCGGAACAGGATGGAAAAGGTGTTGGCGCCGGACAGGCGGGCCATCTGCACGTAGCCGCGCTCGCGCATCGACAGGACCTGGGCGCGCAGGAGGCGCGTCGGCCCGGGCCAGGCGAAGGCTGCCAACAGAAGTGCCAGGATTACTACATCCAGGTTCTTGACGAAGGCCGAAATCACGATCAGGACGGCCAGTGCGGGAATCGTGATGATCGAGTCGCTGATGGTCCGGACGAAGGCATCCCACCAGCCGCCGATGAAGCCGGCTGAGAAGCCCAGGACCACGCCGATGAGCATGCCCGCACCGGCCGCGATCAGACCGATGTGCAGCGACCGCGGCGCCCCCACCAGCAGCACCGCCGTCAGGTCCCGGCCGTCGCTGTCGGTCCCCAGCGGATACTCCGGATCGGGTTCGCCGAAGAATGGATTGTCAATGTTGGTCCAAGCCGGGGGCAGGTTCAACGGCGCGGAGGCAACCCGCGCCCGGGTCGTGTCATAGAGGCCCAGCGGACCGGCTCCCGCCATCAGCAGAATGATGGCAATCATCGACAGGCCGAGCAGAAACTTGAAGTTCAGCCACGGCGAGTCCCATGTGTTGAGGCCACGGCGGGCGGAGTCCTGGCTTCCAGTGGGTGCAGCTGTGGCGGCGCTCATGCCTGGCCCTTGCTGTAGGTGATGCGCGGATCAATCATCGGGTAGAGCAGGTCGAGAATCAGGACGGCGGTCGCCACACCGACGATCAGCATGAACACGATGCCCTGGATCACGGTGTAGTCCGCCGAAATGATGGCCTGGTACAGGAAGTAGCCCAGGCCCGGATAGCCGAAGATGAGTTCCACCAGCAGCGAACCCCCGGCCACGGCTCCCAGATTGAGTGCCAGGGCCGTGACCTGCGGCAGCATCGAGTTGCGGATGCCGTAGAACCAGAAGATGCGTCGGGAGCGCAGGCCCTTGGCATTCGCCAGAATCATGTAATCCTCGCCGTCCGTGGTCACCATCATGCCCCGCATGCCCAGGGCCCAGAACCCCATCGATGTGACCACGATGGAGAGAACCGGCAGCAGGCCGTGGTGGAGGACGCTGAGGATGAAGTCCAGGTTCCATCCCGGTTCCACCCCGCGGCCGTAGTTGCCGAAGGCGGGGAAGATTTTCCACTTGAAGGCCAGGAATGAAATCAGGAGGATCCCGAACATGAAGAACGGGATGGAGGTGAAGGTCAGGGACACCGGCAGGATGTTGCGGATGAACGCCGGTACCCGGCGCCAGGCCATCAACGCGCCAATCAGGTTGCCGGCGCAGAATGACAGAATTGTGGCAATGGACACCATGCCCAGGGTCCACGGCAGGGACCGGCCGATGATGTCCGTAACTCGTGCGGGGAAATTGGCCAGGGAATAGCCAAGGTCAACCCGCACCATGCTCAGAAGATAGTTTCGGTATTGGACATGCCAAGGACCGTCCAAGCCGAATCGGGCGCGCCAGGCCTCGATCAGGTCGGCCGAGTTCTCAATGTAGCCGGCCTGTTGGATCATGCGCTCCACCATCGCCGTGATGGGGTCGCCCGGCGCCAGGCGGGGGATGGTGAAGATCAGGGTGGCGCCAATCCAGATGGTGAGGAGCCACATGCCAAGTCGGCGCAGGAAGTACCCCAGTGTCAACTCGCTCATGTGCGTGTTCCCCCGGTGGCGGCCAATTCAATTCGGTTGAACGGGAGCGGGGGCTCTGAGACCCCCACTCCCGTATCCAAATCACTTGTCGGCGTCAGCCTTTACTGGGCGGCCGTGACTTCGTGAATGATGTAGTGGGTGTGCTGCCACCAGGTCGGTGGGTGGATGTACTGGTTGTCGTAGGTGGGCCAGTTCGTCCAGTAGGTCTCCATGAACGGAATGATCTTCTTGGCCTCGGTAATCGGAATCACCGGCAGGTCCTCGAAAAGCAGTGCGGAGGCCTCCACGAAGAGATCGTCCACGGCCGGGTCGCCCACGGCCAAGGCGCCGATCTGGTCGACAAGGGCGCTGAAGGCTTCGGCGTTGTCGCCGCTCCATCGCCACGAGTTCTTGTTGGCGCGCTCGCCAATCGGAACCAGCCAACGGGTGTTGAAGTTGTCGAGGGTGGCCCACGGCTCGTTCACGGAACCACAGGTTTGCCAGCCCATGCGGGACTCGAAGTTGCCATTGCGGAAGTTGTCACCCCAGATCTGACCGGCCTGGTTGACCTGCACGGCATCGACGCCCTGACGCTGCAACTGTTCGACAACCACCTGCGCGATGCGCTTCTTCTCAATGAAGCCTTCGTGCACGGCGATCTCGAGCGAGAGCTCATCGCCGTCCTTGGTCCAGTAGCCGTCACCGTCGCGGGTGTAGCCCTTGCCGGACAGAATCTCGGCGGCCGTTTCAGGCGAGTGCGTGAACAGCTGGTCCACATCCCAGGTGCCGGCCGCATCGGCCAGGTCGACCAGGCGATCCAGCGGCGGATAGGCCGGGAAGGGATGCCGGTTCTTGAGGGTTGTGCCCTCGTAGGCAATGGCCACGATTTCGTCGCGGTCGATCATGTAGTTGAGCGCCCAGCGCATGTCCTTGTCGTTCCACGGCTCAATCGCGTTGTTCAGCTCGAACGTGCGGGAGCAGGGATCCGGGACCCAAGCCAGCGGCATGTCGGTGAACCACGTGACCACGTTGGGGTTCTGGGCCTGGACGGCCTGGAGCTGGCCCAATGTAATGTCCATGAGGCTGTCGATGCCGTCGTTGGCAAAGTTGTTGACCGCAGTCTCGTCGGAGGCGCTGCGGATCCAGATCAGCTTCTTGGGTTCCGGCATGTCCCGGAATCCGGCTTCAACGCCCCACCAGTTGTCGTCGCGGACGTAGCTGAACTCGGTCGGTGAAATGGTGTCCAGGATATAGGGTCCGGTCCACACGGGCCAACCTTGGTCGGCGTCGTAGAACTTGAAGGTCAGGGGATCCTGACCGGCCCAAATGTGCTCGGGTACGATCGGCAGGGAGCCCCAGATCTTCACGGAGTGGTGGTCCAACTGGTAGCGCGGGTTCGGACGCGTCAGGTTGAACACGACCGTGAAGTCGTCAACCTTTTCGACGCTATCGACCCAGTCCTGTTGCGCGGCCGCGTAGCTCAGTTCCGTGTGCTCCAACAGCATGTTCATGGTGAAGACCACGTCGTCGGCGTTGAAGTCCTCGCCGTCGCTCCACCTCACGCCCTTGCGGATGTTGAGGGTCCAGACGTCGAACGTGTCGTTCGGGACGAAGGACTCACCCAGCCACGGCTCCATTTCGCCGGTCTGGTAGTTGAGCATGAACAGCGGTTCGGTCGAAGCCTGATGGTTGCCTTGGTTGCGCAGGCCGCCGGGCACGTAGGGATTGTGCAGTTCGGGGTCGGCGAACTGGCCGCCGCGGGCATCAACCTCGAAGATCAGGGTTTCGGCGCGGGACGCGTTGGAGTAGTCCTCCATCATGTCGTCAGCATCGGCCATGGCCTCGCCGGAGTCGGCAGGCGCCGCGGGCTCGATGGCCGGGGTGCCCGCGCAGGCCGTAAAGGCCATGGCAAACACCAACAGCAACACGCTGAAGGGCAAAAGCTTTCTCAGCTTCATGAATTCCTCCGAAAGGAAGTGAACAAAAGAGCTCGTCCAGCGCGCAAGCCCGGGGATCCGGATCGACGGATCGGAATTCGAACGCAAATACTACGGGGATCCGTAGCGCGGCGCGCTGTGGGAGCGGATTGGATTCGGGGATTGTAAGGCTTGAAGCCAGTCCAATCCAAAAACGCGAAGGCTCGTTGTAAGGGGCAGGACCCGCGGACGAATCCTCAATCTTGTACAGGCCTGCCACCCTGCACGGAGGTTGTAGGACCTTGGAGCGCGCCGGGATGCCAAACGGGCGGACGTGTCCCGTCTTGGCAAGGGGTCAACCTTGCGTGCCGTCCAAACCGGTACCGCGCAGATCCGCCCCGGTTAGGTTGGCACCGGCCAAGTCGGCTCCGTCGAGGTTGGCATTGGCCAGATTGGCATCCACTAGAATCGCCCCGGCCAGGTTGGCGTTGGTCAAATCGGCAAACCGCAAATCGGTTCCGGTCAAATCGGCCCCTGCGAGGTTGGCCCCTGCGAGGTTGGCCCAGCCTAGGAAGCGACCGCTTAGGTCCAGGTCCTCGCCGCCTTGATTGACAATGCGCCAGACCGTCCGCCAGGTTCCCGACAACACCGTGGCATCGTCCAACTGGACATCCCTTAGATCGGTCAGGCCCAATTCGGCTCCGTGCAGGTTGGCGCCCCGCAGATCGACATTGCGCAGAGTAGCCCGATCCAGATCCGCTTCGGTTAGATCCGCGTCCCTGAGATCCGCGCCCGTCAGGTTGGCATCCCGCAGGTTGGACGTGACCAGGGAGGTGCCCCGCAGCACGGTGCCGGAGAGGTCCGCCTCTTGCAGCACCACTCCGTTCAACATCTCGCGGCTGAGGTCCGTGCCTGCCAGCTGCCAGGCCAGTTGGGCCTGATTGTGCAGACGCCAAACCAGCATGGCCGTGGTTGGAAGCGTTGTTGTGTCATCAATCCGGGTCTTGCGCAGGTCTGCCGCAGTCATGTTGGCGTTGGCCAAACGAGCACCGCGCAGGTCCGTGTTGTTGAATCTGGCTCCGACAAGGTTGGCCGTGCCGAAGTCAATGCCCTGCAGGTTGGCGTTGGCGAAGCTGACCCCGGACAAGTCTTGGCCTGCGATGGGTTCGTTGACAATTCTCCACATCCGCGCCCAGTGGGCGCTCAAGGCCGTGTCATCGTCTATTGTCGAGCCGCCAAGCCAGGCTCCGGTCAAGTCGGCCGATGTCATGCGGGCTCCGCGCAGGTCGGCTTCCCGCAAGTCGGCTCCCTGGAATCTTGCGCCGTCGAGAACCGTGTCGCGCAAGTCCGCGCCGCGCAGATCGGCGCGTGCGAACAACGCTCCGGTCAGATCGGATCCGACAAAACTTGCGCGTTGGAGGCTGGTCTCCGTGAAGTTGGTGAAATAGAGGGTTGCGTCAGTGAAGTCCACGTCCGGGGCAAGCGCCATCGACAGGTTCGCGTTGGACAGGTCGAACCCGGCGAACGACCGGTCGTGCAACAGCTCGCCGGAGAGGTCAAGTCCCTGGCAGTCCCTGGGGCATTGCCGGATGAGCGGTTCCAGATACAGGTTATAGCCGTAGAACAACACCAACAGTAAGGTTGGGATGGTGATAATCAGCGCGATGGCGATGCGCCGTTTCAGGATCTGTCGTTCCATGGCCTCTGCGGCGTAGGCGCTCATTGCAGTGTTCGAAACTCGTCGGACCCCTCGGTTGGCACAGGCTGTTTGCAAGGGTGTGGTGTCATCGGCTAACTATAAGCGGGCAATGCCGTCGGGCAGGCCATTCCATGCCGGATCGCGCAACTTCCTCTCCCCAACATCGTTCTTGAAGCAACCGGGTTGGGGGATAATCATCTTGGATCCTATTGACTCAGGAAACCCCAGTCCAACATGAAATCGATTGTCTATACCGCTCCCTGGCACATGGAGATGCGGGACACGAATGTTCCGGTACCAGGTCCCGATGAAGTCCTGGTGGACGTCAAGGCCGTGGGCATCTGCGGGTCCGATGTGCACGGGTACACGGGCAGCACTGGTCGGCGCACGCCCCCCATGGTGATGGGGCACGAATTCAGCGGCATCGTGTCCCGCTTTGGCAGTGGGGTCGCGGGTGTCGAGGAGGAGGACGAGGTCATCGTGTCCCCCATGTTTCCGTACGACGGCATCGGCCAGCGCCAGGTCGTCGGCGTCAACCAGCCCGGGGCCTATGCCGATCACGCCATCGTTCACAAATCCATGCTCTATCCCAAGCCGGAGGGCATGTCCTGGAACGAAGCAGCCATGTGCGAGCCCCTTTCGATCGCAGTCCACGCCATCAGCCGGACGCCGATCGCGTTGATGGATACGGTGGTCGTGGTCGGTGCCGGCACCATCGGGTTGCTCGCGCTTCAATGCGCCCGGCGCAGCGGGGCCGGCACGATCATCGTCACCGATATGAGCGAGCACCGTTTGGGACTGGCCCGCGCGGTGGGCGCCGACGTGACCATCAACGTGCGGGAAGAAGATCCGGTGACCGCCGTCATGTCCATGACGGGGCAGGCCGGCGCCGACGTTGCCATCGAGGCCGTTGGTTTGACGAAGTCGGTACAGCAGGCCCACGCCATGGTGCGCGTCGGGGGCCACGTCACCTGGATTGGCAACAGCGACCTCATGATCGAGGTCAACATGCAGGAAGTGGTGACACGGGAATTGACCGTGGCCGGCACCTATGGGTTCAGCACGGAGTTTGAGCGGGTCATCCAGGCGATTTCCAGAAAAGTCGTCGATGTCGCATCGCTGATCGAAAAGGTCGCGCCCCTGGAGGAGGGACCGGCACTGGTTGATGGCCTGGCCAAGGGTGAACTTGACCTGATCAAGGTCATTCTCATCCCGTGACGGCACCGTAGCGGCCACCATGCACATCGCAGCCTTTCCCAAGTGCTATCTCGACGCCATTTGCGTCGACCGCACAATGGATGTCTTTCAATGGATTGACATGGCGGATGCCCTGGAGGTTGAAGGGCTGGAACTCTACGAAGGGTTCTTTGCGTCCCTGGACCGGGGATACCTCGAGTCGATCGGCGACGCCTTGGCGCGCGGCAACCACGCGATGCCCATGCTGTGCGTGTCGGCGGATTTCACGCATCCCGACCCAACATGCCGGATCCGGGCGGTCGAACACCAGCTGCGGATGATGGAAACGGCCAGGTTTCTCGGTGGTCGCCGGACCATCAACAAAAAAATGACCGGCCAGCGCTATCCCGGTCTGTCCCTGCAGGAAGGGCTGGAGCGGGTGGCCGAGTGCTACGACCGGATTCTCCCGGTCGCGGCCGAACTGGACATCGTGCTGGCGTTGGAGAACCACTACAAGGACGGCTATTGGACCTGGCCCGAGTTCGCGCAGAAGATGGCCGTGTTCCTCAAGGTCCTGGCCTCGGTTCCCGAGTCGCCGCATTTCGGTGTTCAGTATGATCCTTCCAATGCCTTTGTGGCAGGGGATGATCCGATTGAACTGTTGGATGCGGTCCTCCTCCGGGTGGTCACCATGCATGCCAGCGACAGGTTTCTGGCGGAGGGCGCGACCTTGGAGGACGTCAAGGCGGCCGACGGTTCCATTGGCTATCTCGATGCCCTGCAGCATGGGGTCACGGGACAGGGTCTCAACGACTACGATGCGATATTCAGTCGCCTTGCACAGGCTGGCTTCAATGGATGGGTGAGCATTGAGGACGGCATGCACGGCATGGACGAGATGCGACGCAGCGTTGATTTCCTGCGCGCCATGCGCACCAAGCACTTCGCATAGTTTCTGGGAGAATTTGCGGCATGGATGCCCTTGTCAAGTACGGTCTGGTCGACGGCCAGGTGGAGATCCGCCAGACGGACGAACCGGAGTGTCCTTCCGACCGTGTGTTGATTGGCGTGCGTGCCGCCGGCGTCTGCGGCAGCGACGTTCATCTGTGGCGCAACCACCAGAGTTGGGAAATCAATCTGCCGCTGGTGCTGGGACATGAATTCAGCGGCGAAGTCGTGGCAGTGGGTGCAGACGTGGACGGAGTGGCTGCCGGAGACCGGGTTACGTGCGAGACCGCGGCCAAGGTGTGTAGCCGCTGCAGCTACTGCTTGGGCGGTGCGTACAACCTCTGTCCCCACCGGTTGGGCTACGGAGCGCTCATCGACGGCGCCTTCACCGACATCGTGGTCGCGCGGCCCGAGATTCTCCATCCTCTGCCCGATGCCGTGTCGTGGGAGCATGCGGCCCTGACAGAGCCGGGTTGCGTGGCGTACAACGCACTGGTTGAAAAGACCGACGTGCGGGCAGGTGACTTGGTGGTAGTTCAGGGCCCGGGGCCCATCGGCATCATGGCCCTGCAGATCGCGCGCATCCAGGGTGCCGGTACGCTGGTGGTGCTGGGAACCGGTGCCGACCAAGCCCGGCTGGACATCGCGGCCGAACTGGGAGCCGACCATGTGGTGAACATCGAGGAAGAGGATCCGCACGCCCTGGTTGGATCCTTGGGGGACGGTTTCGGTGCCGATCTGGTAGTGGATTGCACTGGCCATTCCGCCGCCCTGCAGTCCGGCATGGAGATGGTGCGCCCCAATGGTCAAATCACCAAGATTGGCTGGGGGCCGCAACCCTTGGACTTCAACCTGGATCCTCTGGTGCAGAAGGCGGCGACGCTGCAAGGCTGCTTCAGCCACACCTTCGCCACGTGGGAACGGGTTCTGACCCTGCTGCAGACCGGCCAACTCAATTTGGACCCGGTTATCGGCGGTCTGTATCCATTGACGGATTGGCACGAGGCGTTCTCGGCCATGGAGTCCGGGGCCAGTGTCAAGTCGGTCCTGGTTTGGAATTGACCCAACCACTGGCAACGCGAGGGTTGAGGATGCCGCTATGCCGGGAGCGCTGATTCAGTTGTCGCTGGATGTAACCACCATCCCCGAGGCCTTGGAAATGGCCCAAGCTGCCTACGATGTCGGCGTGGACTGGCTTGAAGCCGGCACGCCGCTGATCCTGGCCGAAGGGCTGCACGGTGTGCGGGCACTGCGCCGCGAATTCCCGGATACCCCCTTGGTGGCGGATCTCAAGACCATGGACGGGGCCGGCTTGGAAGGAGAGATGATGTTCCAGGCCGGTGCCGACATGGTGGTGGTCATGGGCCAGGCCCACGACGCGAGCATCCTGGCCCAGGTGGAAATGGCCAGGCGGTACGGCAAGCAGGTGATGTGCGACGTCATGCTCTGTCCCGACAAACCGGGCCGGGCAAGGGAAGCACAGGACATGGGCGTGGACTACATCATCGTCCACACCGGATTCGACGAGCGGAACCTGGAACCGGAACGGACACCGCTCGAGGATCTTGAGGCGGTTGTCGACGCGGTCTCCATCCCGGTACAGGCCGTGGGCGGCCTGAGTGTGGAACAGGCAATAGAAACGCTGGACCTCGGCGCGCAGATCGTAGTGTTTGGGGCGCCACTGGTGATCGCCGGTGATGCCTTCAAGGCCGCGTCGGACGATTTTGCCGGTTTGATGAAGGAGATTGTTCAACGGGTACGCGAGCGGCATCCCGACTGAAAGGAGTCGGATGCAGTCAACCTTTTGGGGGAAATAGGCATGCAACTGATAGAGCAAATCCAGAATCTGGACTTCCCGGCGCCCTTGCCGGACAAGGTCCTTTCGGTTCACCAGACGTTCGACACGGTCAAGGTTGCGGACATCCACGCCCGGGTCCTGGAGGCCTGGGACGAAAGTGGCGTGCTGACCCGCATGAAGCCGGGAGCGGTGGTCGGGGTGGGTGCCGGCAGCCGCGGCATTGCCAACATCCCGATGCTGGTCAGGGGTTCGGTCGACTGGCTGAAGGCCCACGGCTTCCGGCCGTTCGTGTTTCCGGCCATGGGCAGTCACGGCGGGGCGATCGCCGAAGGGCAGAAGACGATGCTGGCAGAACTTGGGGTTACGGAAGAAAGTGCGGGTTGCGAAATCCGGGCGACCATGGAGGTTGAACCGATTGGCGAAATCCCGGATGGCGGGCCGATCCTGTACCAGGGGAAGGACTCGATGGCGGCCGACCACTGCGTTCTGGTAAGCCGCATCAAACCGCACACCGACTTCCGAAGCCACCTTGAGAGCGGACCGTCAAAGATGTGCGTCATCGGTTTCGGCAAGCAGCACGGAGCTTCCATCATGCATGGCGGTGGCGGGGCCTTCTTCCAGAAGTACCTTGCGCCTGCCGCCCGCATCTACGCCGACAATACCAACTTCATTGGCGCCCTCTGTCCGGTTGAGAACGCCTATGACGAGACCGCGCGCATTGAGTTCCTGACTTCCGATCAGGTCGGCCTGGAACCCGAAGCGGGATTGTTGCAGGTGGCCAAGGACATGATGGCCAGCCTGCCCTTCCCCGAAATCGACGTGCTCGTGGTACGGGAGATGGGCAAGAATATCAGCGGCACCGGCATGGACACCAACATCGTGAGCCGCCTCATGATCCCGCGCCAGGAGGAGGAGTTCGGGACTTCGGACGTGGCTGTGATCACGGTCCTTGACCTGACCGAGGAGACCCACGGTAATGTTGCCGGTTTGGGTCTGGCCAACATCACGACCGCGCGCGTGGCGGAGAAGATCGATTGGCATGCCACGTATACCAATGCGGTCACGTCCGGGATTTTCGGCATGTTCCGGGTCAGTCTGCCCATCACCATGCCGTCGGACGAGAAGTCGCTGCATGTCTCCATGCGTGGTTGTGCGCGGCCGCCTGAGGATGCGCGCCTGGTGTTCATCGAGAACACACTCATCCTTGACGATTTCTATGCCAGCCCATGCCTCCTCTCGGAGATCGAGGCGCATCCCCGGCTGTCCGTGACCGGAGAGGTTCCCCTTGCGTTCAGCGAGCCCGGAGTGATGCAGAGCCCTTGGCGATTGAATTGACCACGCAATCGGCCCTTGGGCTTCTTCTCGGCGACCCGGCGGGGGTCGGACCCCAGCTGGCGGTGCGGTTGTTGGCGGAACCGTTGCCGGCACAAGTCAGACTGATTGTGGTTGGCCGCCGCGCGTGGCTGCGGCGCGGCGCACAACAAGCCCAATTGCCGGAACCGGACCTTCCCGCCATGGCGTTGGCTGACTTGGACACGGTGCCCATCGACTGCCCGATCCTGTTGGAGCCGGAAGGCGATGACCTGGACCGGGTTCCGGTTGCATCGGTGTCCCGGGAAGCCGGCACCGGTTGCATGGCAAGCCTGCGCACGGTAGCAGACTTGGTCGCGCGCGGCGTGCTTGCGGGATTCCTATACGGTCCCATGCACAAGCAGTCCTTGCAACTGGGCGGTTCGCGCCATCCGGACGACGCTGCACTGTTGACGGAGTTGTTCGAGTGTCCGGCTTCGGCCCACGAGATCAACATACTCGACGATTGGTGCACGTCGCGCGTTACATCCCACATTCCGCTGGCTGAAGTCCCTGCCCGGGTTTCGGCTCCCGGCGTGCTGACAGCCATTGAACAGCTGCATGCCGTCATGCAGAACCTGAATTTGCCGGACTCCCGCATCGGTGTGGCTGGCCTCAATCCCCATGCCGGCGAGGGAGGGTTGTTCGGGGACGAGGAAGTGGAAGTGATTGGTCCCGCGGTTGAGGAGGGCCGCCGGCGAGGCATTCCGGTGCACGGACCGTTCCCGCCGGACACGCTTTTCGTACGCCTTGCGGATGGTCAGTTCGGTGGTGCCGTCACGATGTACCACGACCAGGGGCAGATTGCCATCAAGCTGCTTGGTTTTGCCCGCGGAGTCACGGTGATCGGCGGGCTGCCGGTACCCGTTGCCACCACCGCCCACGGCACCGCCTTCGACATCGTGGAACAAGGTACCGCACGACCCCACTCGCTGATCAATGCACTCAAGGTCTGTTCGTCGTTGGTCACCAACAACAGGAAATGGTCAGATGCTTCTTAAGGACAAGGTGGTTCTGGTTACCGGATCAACCACCGGCATTGGCGAGGCAATCGCCAGGAAGTGTGTGGCGGAAGGTGCTTCCGTCATGGTTCACGGACGACGTGAACATGCAGCCCAGGACTTGTGCGCGGAACTCGGCGATGCGGCCGCCTACACCGTGGGCGACGTTGCAGACCCCGAGCTTTGCGAGTCCCTGGTGGCCAACACGGTCAACCGGTTTGGACGGATAGACGGGGTTGCCAACAACGCGGCCATTACCGCCCGGGCCACCATCGAACAGACCGACGCGGCCACGTTTGATCGCCACTATCACGTCAACCTGCGGGCTCCCGCCCTCATCATCCGTGCCGCCTTGCCGCACTTCCGTGCCCAAGGCGAGGGTACCGTGGTCAATATCGGTTCGGTCAACGCCTGGTCGGGACAGGCCGATCTGATGCCCTATTCCGCGTCCAAGGGTGGTTTGCAGACGATGACCCGCAACATGGCCAACGCCCTGGCCGAGGATCGGGTTCGGATCAACCAACTGAACGTCGGCTGGTGCACGTCGCCCAACGAGATTGCGCTCAAAATCTCGGAGGGACTGCCGGAGGACTGGTACCTGAACGTACCCACGGCCTTCGCACCCACCGGGAGGCTTCTAACTCCGGACCAGGTGGCGCACCATGTCGCGTTCTGGCTGTCACCGGACTCCCAGCCGGCCAACGGCTGTGTCTATGAGTTGGAGCAGTTTTGTATTCTGGGTCGCAGTTCGGCCCGTGACTGGGACGATTGATCCTACGGGACACACAGACAGCCACCCCACAGACAAGCGATCACCGAAATCGGTACACGTCAATCAATTTGAAACGTTTCCGCGCGACGCTGTCGAGATCAAACGCGGATACGCGCGATACCCCGATTCCAGCTAAGTTCCACCATCGGGACTTCCCAAGTCGTGGTCCGGTTTTTCTCGCGGTATTTCTCGTCCTCATCCTCGACGCTGCGGCGAACCATGGCAAGCACGGTGCCTTGGACCTTGGAGCCGGCAATCCGCTCGACTTTCTCCCGGCCTTTCCTACTCAGGGATGCTACGGTGGTGCCATTGTGACTGAGCTTTCGTTTGCTCGTTTCCAGCATCACCGTGTCGCCTGCATGCAGATTCGGCAGTGCTTCATGGATGCGGTCGCTCTCGGCCTTTCGGCCCGCGAAGCTGAGGTATAGGTCCGATAGCCCCAACGTTGCATACCCCCTTAATGGGTAGGAGCCGCTTCTCGGCCCCTCCCTATGCAGGCATGCCTGGCCCAGAATGTGTCTCAGGTGTGGGTTGTCCGCATGATAGCGGTGAAACAGGACCAAACAGTCCTTGGCTCGGGTCATGGCCACATAGAACAGTCTGCGCTCCTCCTCAAGTTGATCCCGCCGTTGGAGCTGCCAGTAACCGTCCAAGACCAGCACCACACGGAATTCCAGCCCCTTGACGCTGTGTGCCGTGCCTGTGAATACGCCCTTGCCCACTCGTTGTTCTCGGCGGGTTTCGAGCAGGCAGTCGGCCATGTACGACGTGAACGCCTGTACGGGAAACTCGCTGCCGCCGGTCTCTAACTCCCAGTGTTCCTGCATCGCCTTCAACTGGGCTGTCCGCGGGCCATCTTTGAGGTTCAGGTGGGTCAGTTGCCGGGCAAGGTCCACATGGGTGAACAGTGCCGTTCTGAACCCGTGAAGGTGCTTGAATGCGGTGTCAAATTCTCTGATACGAAATGGGGAAACGGTTTCGTCGCTGCCCAAAGGGAGGCTCAGGGGTATGCCGGCATGATTCGCCGCTGAGCGGAAGTGGTCCAGTTCATCACCGGTGAGGCCTCGTCTGGCCAGGACAGCACAGTCTTCCCAGGCCAGGTCCGGCAACAAGCCCTTGAGTCTGGTCAGTTCCGTCACGGCGGCCAGTGCCTGCGCGACGGTGTCCTGGCAGTTCACGACTTGCACACGGCCGCGCAGCCCACGATCAACGTTCGCCAGGATGCCTCCAGGGTGGTGGTTGCGGCGTTCCTCGTTGATGCGGATTTCATATTCCGTCTTCATCCGGTCGCGGTTGTGCGCGATCAGTTGATTGGCGGCCGCAATGATGTGATCGGTGGACCGGTAGTTCTGGACCAAATAGTGGCGTTGCGCACAGTAGTCCTTCTCAAACTGCCGGATGAACCTGACATTGGCCCCCCGGAATGCGTAGATGCTCTGGTCGTCGTCGCCGACAGCCATGATGCTCAGCTTGTCGTCCGATTCCTCGATGGTGCGCCCGGCGATCGCCGAGATCATCTCGTACTGCGGCGCATCGATGTCCTGGTACTCGTCCACCAGGATGTATTGGAAGCCGGCCAGCAACCGTTCGCGCAACTGATCGTCCGGGATGCCCGGAACGTCCGACCGCCCCATCAGCAGTGCTGTTGCCTGGGCAATCATCCTGTCGAAGTCAAGGGGATCTCGGTGGCGGGTTGTGTGACCGTCCGGCAACGCGGCATGGCCAACCAGGCGCAAGGCCAGACCGTGGTAGGTCTGGACGGTTATGGACCGTGCGTCGTCTCCCAACAGGTTCTTGAAACGCCGACGCAGTTCCACCGCCGTGCTGTGGTTGAAACAGAGGACCAGGATGCTGAATGGGGGAACCCTTTCCACGCGGATCAGGTAGGCGCATCTATGCACGACTACCTTGGTCTTGCCCGAACCGGGACCGGCCAGTACGAGCATGTTGCTGTCGGCAGGGGCCTGCACGATCGCCTGTTGGTGCGGATTGCCCAGTGATTCGACGATGCTGGCAAAGGACTGCTGGCTGGTGGCCAGGTCCAGGAGTTCTCGCCTGCCCCGGAAGTAGCGCCGGTTGAAGCTGATGTTGTCCAACTTGAAGTAATCGGCCACCAGGGCCTTGGCCACCTTCATGCTTTCCTGGCTCAACTGAGCGTATTCGTTGACGACGTGCACCTGGTTGACCTTGGCCTTGTAGTGGCTGTCCAACGGTGCATAGTCCCCCCGGTTGTACCTGCGCTCCCTGGCTTCGTCCTTGAGGTTCATGGTCATGGCTTGGCGGAACACCGCTAGGCCATGCTGCAGGATGATGATGTTTTGTTCGTGCAGGAACAACAGGCCCCGTTCGATTGCGGCCAAAGAGTTGTCCGAATCCTTGATCAACTCGACGCATCCTTCTTCAATCTCCCTGAGCGAGAACTGAACAAGGACTTCAGCTTGGGAGGACGCGTGTTCTGCCGGGATCCTGGCATACAGTTCCGCGAGAATTTGTCTGGCAAGGTTGTGGCGCTTCTTGATGGTGGCCTTGAGGTTGGGCCAATCCCGGTTCAGGGCGACCAGATAGTGATCCTTGCGACTGAACTCGAACTCGATGCTGCCCTTCCGGCCTGCCATCCCTCGGCCGTCCGCGGCAATACTCTTAAGCAAATTTCGAAGTAGGGAGGGATTGCTGTGTGCCCAACCTTGGTTGATCAGCATTTGGTTGAGCCGCCGCAGATCCAACGGGTATGCCGTTTCAAGGTCGGCGTCTGGATGTTCGTTTTCCAGTGATGCCACCATTTCGTTCTCAACCCGGCAGACTGCCTCGAATTCGCGCTGTGCCGCCTTGGAGCCTTTGGGGCGCAGGAAGGTGGTCATGAGCAAACCGTCGGAAACTATGCCGGCCTGCGCCATCTGATTCAGAATGCGGATGACCTCCTGGCTGCCGATCCCGCGTGCTTCCTGTTCGTCAACGAGGCTTCCCATTTGATGAGCCAGGAAATCCGCATTCAACCCGTCGTCAATGTCCGAATTGATCAGGACCTGAAGGAGAAGTTCCCAGTTTCGCCTCTGACCGGTTTTGAGTTGCAGTGAATCTAGTTTGCCTGTGGCTTCCTCCAAGGTTGCAAAGAGGGGCTTGCCGTTGAACACCTGGGTGGAGTTGTGGTTTCGGTCGAGGAAACCTCCGCGTTCCAGCCACGCGACCGCAGTCTTGACCTTGGTGTCGGCCGATCGGTCGGTGATGTCGAACGATGTGTCGACGTCGTTCGATCGCAGCAGTTCTCCAGACGTCATGACGATTTCCTTGCCCGGTATCCGTTCCTTCCTGCGGATGCCCCTCAGGACCTGTTGGATGTCCCTTTGGGAAATCCGGGACATGTTGCCCAGCCTAAACTGGGTCTCAATGTCCTGTTCATCGAACAGGAGGATGCAGGCGGCGGGACGGCTGTCCCGACCGGCCCGACCGGCTTCCTGCAGGTAGTTTTCGAGCGAACCCGGCACCTCGACGTGCAGGACCATCCTCACGTTATCCTTGTCCACACCCATGCCGAAGGCATTGGTGGCGCAAATGACTTTCAGCCGGTCGTGAACAAAGGCTTCCAGCACCTCCTTTTTCCGGACCGGATCCAAGCCTCCGTGAAAGTGGGCGGCCTCGAATCCCTTCAATGCCAGGAAACGAGCGGTCTCCTCGCTCGATTTCCGTGTGGAGCAGTAGACGATGCAACTGCCATCGTCCGGGAGCCGCTCCTCCAACAGCTCGGCCGCCATGGCCCACTTCGTTGCCTTTGGCACAAACCGGACCTCGAACTCAAGATTCGCCCGTTCCACACCGGCGGCATGCAGGGAAAGTGTACAGTCCAGGGCGGAGGCGAAATGTTGTCGGATGTCTTCGATGACATCCTGTTTGGCCGTCGCCGTGTAGCAGGCGATGGCAGGGGGAAACTCCTGGTTCTTGGACGACTGCTCCTTGATGAACCGGCTGACGTACAGGTAGTCGGGACGGAAGTCGGGACCCCACTTCGACAGGCAGTGGGCCTCGTCGAATACCCAGCATCCGATCTCCCTGTGGGACAAGGCATCCACCACCGTGCGGTTCCTGAGCTGTTCCGGGGCAAGGTAGAGGAGACCAATGTCACCCATTCGAACCTGTTCCAGGACGGCACCGCGTTCGGGCGGTGTGAGCAGGCCGTAGACAGCTGCCACTTCGGTCACACCGGTCCGCTCGCGCAGGTTGTCGACCTGGTCCTTCATCAGGGCTTGCAAAGGAGAAACCACCACCGTGAGCAGCCCGCGCCGGAAGTAGCGGACCAGGGCCGGAAGCTGGTAGCAAAGAGATTTCCCTCCACTGGTCGGCAGAACGCCGAGCAGTGAGGCACCGTTAATGCCTGCTTCCGAGAGTGTTCGTTGCAGGGGTTGCCCATCTTCCGTGAGGCGAAAGTCCTCGAACTGGAACAACCGCCGCAGTTGGGTGACTGCATCATGGTTTCTGCAACAGTAGGCACAGCTGTCCTGCCCACAGGACAGCTCCCGCAGTTTCCGCAGTATGCCGGGGAGCTCTACATGCTGGCGGCGTACCCACTCGGGCAGTACGGAATTGCCGCCTGCCACCCTCAGCCAGGCCACACAATAGGCCCAGGTCGGCAACGACTCGCTGTGGGCAATGGATTCCCGGACCAAGCGCCGCAACAGGTTCGGGCACGCGTGCTCGTTGCCAAGCCCGATGGCAACGGTTTGGACTTCCTGATGGGAGGCAATCGTTGGCTGGACCAGCGTGTCGAGCATGCCGGCCATGCCTTGGAAGGGCATGGTGCCGTTTGCATCCGTTGCCCGACGAAAGCAGAAGGCGTAGAACCGAATCAGGTCCGGCACGGTATCCGCCTGTTGCCGGAAGGAGTCGTACTGGTCACTGAACAAACGGATGGCGAGCTTGGCATCGGCCACCGGATCGTTGACTGTGTCCTTGACCAGCTTGTAGTTCTTGACCAGACGATGGTACGGGTTGCGGGGAAACGCCAGCGGTGACAGGTACAGGGTATCGATGACTCGAGTCTTGAGGAGGTCCAGGCCAGGTTTGAGATCTCTTATGACGACCAGATCATGTCCAATCAAATTGTGGCCGAGCAGGTATTTGCAGCCTGTGCAGAACCTGTCAAGTTCCTTCAATGCTGTCGAAATCTGCTTGGCACTGGACGGCTTGCGTCTAAACGTGTGACCGTCGAATCGCACGGCGCCAATGTCTGACACCAATCTACCGTTGCGATGCACTTCCAAGTCGACTGCGACCCATGGCTTGATCACCTGGGGAAGGTCGGAGGGAAGCGTCTTTGGGTCCAAAGCCGTCATCGGGTTGTCTGGAGTGCGGGAAACCATCGCCGAATCTGCACACATGGCCAGCCTGAACCTGGCCTGGCAAGTTTGGCAATCAGCTACTGGTCCACGGGGGTTGCCCTGGCATGGAATCTACGGGTGGCGCAGCGAGCCAAAGTTCGGCACTCAAACATGCGTTGATCAGGACAGGTCTACCAATGCCCCAATGACCAGAAAAAGCCAGCGGAGCCGGAAACTTCACGGGTGATTGACCACCGGACCTTTCTACCACCCAAAGGGCTGAGAACTCGCTTCCTCCTCTGGATCCCTTATGGAGTGGCCGGCAATGCAATGTCGCGCATCAGCCGCTTAGTTCGCGTACAGCCCATTCCCGCATGCCGCCGTTGGCTAACTGTTGGAGTGGGCAGGGACAGCCTCCGGAGCGGATCTCCGGCTCGGCGTCTGCCAGAAGTGATCAAGGTTGTCCAAAGGCTCCCAGCCCAGGACTCGGCGAATCTTGCTGTGGTCGAACTTGCCGTGGGGCATGTCCACGCTCACGTTGAACTCCTCATACGGACTTGGCAAATCCGGAACTTCCAAAGCTCTCTTCAGAGCGCGACCTGAATCCGGCCACGAAACCATGAACGGGGGTTTGACAGACGGCAATTGGGGGTTGGTCATTTCCCAGTAAAGCATCACTGCCACTTCCAGGCCGCGGTGTTCGGCGAAGACTCGGAGGATTTCGTTGCCCAGATACTTGGTAAGAAAGTAGAGTGACGCGTAGGGACGACTGGCTGCCTCGACCGGGATCTGGTAGTCCCAAAGATGACTGCCGTGGCCGTTGACCAGGTGCAGCAAGGGGCTGGTCTGCACAATCCGCCTAATCCCAAACTCCACCGCCGCCCGCGCCATGTTCAGGGACCCGACCGCATTGATCCGGAAGGACTTGACCTCGTCGTCGCGGAGCACTGAACAGTTGACGATGGCATCCATGCCTTCACAAGTGGCCCTGACCTGCTCCGGATCCTGCACGTCCACCTGAACGAATTCATGGGGTTGTTCGATGTTCGAGGTCGGCATGGGGTGGTGGGCACTTCTCGCCGGGTCGAGACTTTCCCAGTCGAGCGGTGCGATGTCAGCCAAGCGAACTTCATAACTGTCCATCATGGCCCGGGCCGCAAAGGCACCCATGGGACCACCGGCACCGAACAGCACCACCTTCCGGATTGGACGGGATCGAATGGGATTGACGGGCGCAAGAATCTCCTGCCAGGGCCGGGAGTCCTTCATGGGCGGGCCGTCAGGCAAGACTCCGGCAAGTTGCTCAAGTCGCCGAGAGGGTGCGTAGTTGAACGGGGGACTGCCGCTGGTGGCTCGTTCCTCAATGCCGGTTTTCAGCCCGTACCTGATTTTGCTGTTGGGTCCGGGTGCCATGATGTGGAACACGTGCCACTCCGGCTTGCCGGCATCGATGGCTCGGGACAGGTCCACAGCCAAGGCCCTGTCGATGGCATGGACCGCGTCGTCCACGTGCACCCAACGGGGATCAAACGGCTCACCGTCAATCTCCTCCTCGTCCACCACGTCGCCGAAACGCAGGCAAATCGCTTCGATGGTGCCAAGCCTGATCAGTTCGCGGATCGATAGTTCAGTGACCCAGGGCAGCAATTCCCTGGTGGCGGGGGATGGCCGCGGCCTCCACATCTCCGTCACGTCCCAATGTGGAGGATGCCGGTCGAACATTGCCAGTGAACTGCCCACGATCACGCGGGGCACGGATGCCCGCACCGACTCCACGATCAGGTTTCGGGTACCACGCATGACGAGATCCATCGCGTCGGGTTCGGAAATCTTGCCCCCTTCGAAGGCATCCGCCAGCCGGAGCGGCAGAAGGTGGACGATCGCGTCGATATCGCGCACCGCCTCCGCTGCGATTCGCTGGTCCGACAATTCACCGGTCAGGTACTCGATTTCGGGCGACACGTCCGGATGCTCGCGGCCCGCAACTCGCACGGCTGTGCCTTGACGGCGGTTCAGGAACTCAATCAGACGGGTACTCAGCAGGGATCGGGCGTCGGTGAGCAGGATGCGCATGACTTCTTCGGGTTGTTTGCGGGAAGTTGCAGGCACTCGATTGCGGACCAAAAGGAGCGTCAAGGCTGGAGAGTGACCTTGATTGACTCCGTTCCCTGGGCCACCAGGCCGAATCCATCCTCGAAACCGTGCAACGGCAGGTTGTGCGTCACGATGCGGTCCATCGGCAGAAGGCCTTGTTCCAGCATCCGAATGGCAACCGGGTAGCTGTGGGGACTCAGGTGGGCACCGTGGATATTGAGTTCCTTGGTATCTCCGATGACGGTCCAGTCCACGGTCACCGGTTCACGCATGACGCTGAATTCTACGAACGTGCCCAACTTGCAAATCATGTCCAGGCCCTGTTGCACGGCGGCGGGATGACCGGTTGCCTCGATGTAGACATCGCATCCGTAGCCGTCCGTCAAGGTCAGGACCTCGTCTACGACGTCCGTCTTGGAGGCATTGAATGTCAAGTCGGCCCCGCACGCTCGTGCAACCTCCAGCCGGCCGTCGTTCAAATCGATGACGATGAGCTGGGCTGGGCTCTTCATCCGGGCGGCTGCCACCATGCCCAATCCCAAGGGGCCAGCACCAGCGATCACT
>JAPPAJ010000009.1 GCA_026705565.1 Caldilineaceae bacterium
CGATCCCGTGGGGGACCCCGACGACCCGTGAACGAGATGGGCCGGCTGTCCAGTCTGGCCTATAAGTCCCAAACATGACTACCGGTTCGCAGGAGCGATAGCCTGAGGCCTCCGCACCCCCGCGCCGCAACCGGCCCGACCATGACAAGGTCAGACGGCCCGCACCGGCCGCTCGAGCACAGGGCAGGTCCAGTCGGAGCAGGCATGCAGTGGGATGGTGCCATCGACTGGCACGGCGAGCACGTGGCCCACGGAGTAGGGCACGGTGCGCCACGGCTTCCCCTGGGGAGGGGTCACGGTTGGGACGGCCATGCGGTCGCCCACGATCCAGTCGTCGGGCAGTTGCCCCCAGAGCACGACGCGGCCCCACGGTGCCACATCGCCAGTCAGACGATACCAGCCTCGCTGCAGAAGCCACCCTTGACGGCCGGACAGGTCGGCCGCCGCGGCGGTCCAGCGGCCGGTCACCTCCCACTCCGTGCCGCCGGACGGACGAAGCACCGGCACGCCGAACACCTCCGGAGGCTGGCTGTAGAAGGTCCATTCCTTCGGCAGGCGTGCAACAGTGCCGGTCGCCGGCCCCACGGGCGCGGGATCCAAGCGGGGCCAAGGGCCGTCCACCTCGGGGATCGCTCCGCCAGAACAGGCCGCGAGCACCACGGCAAGCAGGATCAAGGCGCACGTCCGAGAGCCAATCGGGACTACCCGAGGAGAGAAGCGAAGGAAGTGCAATATCAATCCAACAATGGAATATATATTCATAACAAAATAGAGAGCATCCGGAGGCCACTCCCGTCCCTGTCAATGGTATGATCGGGTTCTCCCAATCAGGCACAAAGTCGAATGGCTCCTCCGGGCCGGACAACAATATATGACGGTAGTCACCGAAACCATCGCGGCGAACTTTGAGCGGGACGGCTTCCTGATCGTCCCCGACCTGTTCACCGCGGACGAGGCAGCCCGCCTCAAGACGGAAATGCAGGCCATCCTGGACGAGGTCGCGCGCGAACGGCAAGCCGAGAGCGGGGATGACAGGGCCGTCATCTTCAACGCCGGCGTGCATGTCGGTCTGGCTTCCCGCAGCCCCATGTACCAGGAATGGGTGGCGGACCATCGCATCCTGGATGTACTGGAACCGATCCTCGGACCGGATATCGAGTTCCTGAGCGACAAGGCCGTCTTCAAGGACCACGACACGGACTTCGGCAGCCCATGGCATCAGGATCATCCCTACTGGGTGGGCAGCCACAAGATCTCGCTGTGGGTTGCGCTGGACGAGGCAACGGTGGCCAATGGCTGCCTGAAACTGATCCCCGGCTCCCACCGGGCTGAGACTGGGCACGCCACGGTGGACGACGGGCACGGATTCAATTATCGGGTGGGCGACCAGGACGCGCTGGAGGTGGAGGCCGTGACCGCGCCCCTGCCCGTGGGCGGTGCCATTGTCTTCCACGATCTGACCCTCCACGCCAGCCACGAGAACGCGTCCGGCGCGGACCGCTGGGTCTGGATCCCCACCTACCGCTCACTGCATCATGACGACCCGCCCTACCCCTGGGCCGTCGCCGCCCGCCCGGTGCGCACCGCCAATCAAACCTGAAACCGCTTCGGCAGGCCGCCCCTTGGCGCGGCAGCCTGCCCCGTACGGTCTTAATACTTTTCCAAGGAGTTTGCGAAATGAACGGATACATGCCAAGCCGACGCCGCTTCCTGGCGCTATCGGGTACGTTGAGCGCCGCCACGGTCCTGGCGGCCTGCGCCTTGCCGGAGCCCGGTGGTGAAGGCGCGATGATGGCGGAAGGCGTCACCCTGAGCCACTGGCAGCACCATTCCACCGGCCGCGCCGCGGCGGTGGAGGAATTCAAGGCCCAGTTCGAGGAGGCCAACCCCGACATCACCATCGACTTCCAGTCCATTCCCTGGGCGGAGTACTGGGGCAAACTGGCTGCCGGCATCGCCGGCGGAGAGGGTTCCGCCCCCGACGTCTTCCAGATTCCGATGGGACTGGTCGAGCAGTACATTGCCGGCGACAACCTGCTGCCTGTCTCGGATTCCGTGATCACCTCGGGTGAGATTGAAGAGAGCTACCTGCCCTGGACCGTGCAGCGCGGCCAGCGGGGAGGCGAGTACTATGGCCTGCCCTTGGACGTGCAGACCCTGGTCATGTACCGCAACGACGCCATCTACGAAGAGGCCGGACTCGATCCCAAGGCGCCGTACGCCGACCTGGCCGACATGTACAACCAGGCCGCCCTGCTCACCCAGCTCGAGGGCGGGGACGATGACCGCATTGGCATCCACACAGGCTACTACAGTGCCTTCCAGACCATCCTGTATCAGCAGTTCCTGCAGCGGGAACGGGACGGACAGGCCTGGGTGGACGAGTCCACCAACCAGCTGGTGTGGCCCGACTATCCGGAGATCCTGGAAACCTTCACGTGGTTCTGCGACCTGTCCGGTTCCTCGGACGACGATTCCTTCCTCAGCGGCCAGAACCGGTTCGCCCTGGGACGCGCGGCCATGCAGATCGGCCATCCGGTAACGCGCGGCTCCCTGCTGGCGCAGGCGCCGGACATGGCCTATTCCATCGTGCCCTTCCCGACCCGGTCGGTCGGCCAGGACCTCTACACCGCCGGCTCGCACTGGATGTGGGTCGTCGGCAAGTGGGTGCCCGACTCCGAGGCGGGATGGAACTGGGTGCACTACTGCACCAACCGCGATGCCCAGATTGTCTGGAACGATGTGGCGGGCGACCTGCCCAGCTTCCAGGGCCTGGGTGCGGATCCGATGTTCCGTCCCGACAGCAACGCCGAGGTCTGCCTCGACTCCCTCGAGTACGCCACGCCCTGGGAATGGGTCGGCTGGGCCGAATGGGTCAAGGAACTGGGCGACGGCCGCGACCGCGTCGTGATTGGCGGCGAGGCTCCGGCCGCCTCCTTCGACACCATGGTGGCCAACCTGAACGACGTTATCGCCGACAACACGGTCAGTTGACGGACGCCTTGACAGGCACCGGGGCGGGCTCACCCGCCCCGGTGTCGTACCCGTCCGTCGCGACAGCCGCATTCTTCCGACCCACACCACCAAACCAGCCATGAAAAGAGGGGTTTCGCGCCTGCAGCTGCGGGAATACCTCTGGGCCTACACCTTTTTGGGCCCGGCCTTCTTCTTTCTGCTGGTGTTGGTTGTGTTTCCCATCCTGTTTGCGCTTTGGATCAGCCTGCACGACTGGAGCCTGATCCCGCGCGATTTCCCCTGGATTGGTTTCGCGAACTATGCAGAGGCCATTGAGGATGCCCTGACGCGCAAAAGCCTGCGCAATACATTGGTCTACACCATCGGAGTCGTGCCGGTCGGCATGAGCCTCGCGCTGGTCCTGGCATTGATCATGAACCAGGACCGGCTCCCCTTGCGCACCGCCCTGCGCACCGTCTACTTCATTCCGGTCATTACCTCTTGGGTGGCGGTCTCCTTTGTCTGGATTTGGATGTTCGAGCCCCACTACGGGATGGTGAACAACGTCCTGGGATTTTTCGGCATCGAAGGGCCCAAGTGGCTGGCCTCACCGACCTGGGCGCTCCCCGCCATCATGCTCGTGGCCATCTGGAAGGGCCTCGGGTTCAGCATGGTGATCTTCCTGGCCGGTCTGCAAAGCATTCCCCGCGAGTTCTATGAAGCCGCCCAAATCGACGGCGCCAGCCGCTGGGCCCGCTTCCAGAACATCACCTTCCCGCTGCTGAACCCGACCATCGTCTTCATCACGGTGACGGGGGTCATCGGCTCGCTGCAGGTGTTCACGCCGGCCGTCATCATGACCACACGGCAGGGCGAGGCCGGCGGCCCGATCGACTCGACACGGGTGATGGTTTACCACATCTATGCCACGGCCTTCCGCTACAACGATCTGGGGTTCGGCGCCGCCCTGGCCTTCGTGCTGTTTGCCCTAATCCTGGTGATCACCCTGATTCAGCTCAGGGTCACCCAGCGCGAGTTCGAATACGGCTAGCCTCGCCATGACCGCAACAGCCCCGACGCAAGCCCCTCCGGCCAACGGCCGCCTGCCATGGCTGGGCAAGGGCATCGGCCTGTTTGTGCTGCTGATCGGCGGCGTCTGGATGCTGCTGCCCCTGGGCTGGATGCTGTCCGCGTCCCTGATGCCCCTGTCCGAGGTCATCAAAGTTCCACCGGTCTGGTTCGCCCCCACCAAGTACACCGTCGGCAATTTCAGCGAGGTCTGGTTCAACATCGGCTTCTGGCGTTTCTCCCTGAACAGCGCCTTCGTGGCCCTCACGATTACCACCTGCCAACTGCTCACCAGCACAATGGCCGGGTTTGCCTTTGCCCGTTATGAATTCCCCGGCCGCACCGTCATCTTCATCGTGATCCTGTCCACCCTCATGATCCCGTTCCAGGTGATCATGATCCCCCTGTTCATCATGATGGCGAAGATGGGCTTGGTGAACACCTACTGGGGCATGATCGTGCCGGCCATCGTGACCCCGTTCGGCATCTTCCTCATGCGCCAGTTCATGCTGAGCGTGCCCAAGTCCCTGCTGGAGGCTGCGCGCATCGACGGCGCCTCCGAGCCCTACATCTACGCGCGCATCATGCTGCCCCTCAGCAAGCCGGCCATTGCCGCGCTCACGATCTTCACCTTCCTGTCCGCCTGGGACGACTTCCTCTGGCCGCTGATCATCATCAACAGCAAGCAGAAGTGGACACTGCCCATCGCCATGTCCCGCTTCACCGAGCAGTACATCTCCCAGACCCACCTGCAAATGGCCGGGGCCGCGGTCATGTTCCTGCCGGTGCTGATCGTCTTCCTGCTGATGCAGCGCAACTTCATCGAAGGCGTGGCCATGACCGGCCTCAAGGGCTGATTCGGACCACCGCTGGACCCGACGCGTCCGCGGCACCTCCGCCGCACATTCGATCCTGGCCCGCGCGCTTCGGTCCCGGCCGCCCATATCCGGCACGACACCGGAACCCCGACCTCCATCAGGCACACCCCATGCACAGAGTAGGCATCGTCGGAGCAGGGAGCATCTCCCGAGTCCATGCCGCCGCGTGGGCGCGGCTGCCGGTGGAACTGGCGGGATGGCACGACGTCGTGCCGGAAGCCGCTGTGGCGGCGGCGGAACGCTGGGGCGGCCGCGCCTTCGATGTCCTGGAGGACCTGCTGGCCGCGTCCGACATTGTGGATGTCTGCACCAACGTCGCGGCCCACCCGGAGCCGGTTCTGGCGGCCGCACACGCCGGCAAGACCATCGTGTGCGAAAAACCGCTGGCCCGGACCGTGGCCCAGTGCGAAGAGATTCTGGCCGTCTGTACAGAGAGGCAAGTCCCTCTGTTTGTGGCCCACGTGGTTCGGTTCTTTCCCGAGTTCGAAGCCGCCTGGCGAACCGTGCAGGCGGGAACCATCGGCAAACCGGGAATGATGCGCACGGTGCGGGCAGGAGGCTTTCCCCGCATGGGCGGCGGAGCCGCGGCTCGGCGCTATGCGGACTTCGAACAGAGCGGCGGCGTCATCATGGACGTGGGCATCCACGACATCGACTTCCACCGCTGGTGCATGGGCGAAGTCGAACGGGTGTTTGCCCGAGGCCTGTTGGAGGCGGGTGTGCCGGAGTGCGACCATGCCCTCCTGGTCCTGCGGTTCGAGTCGGGCGCCATCGGCCACATCGAAGCCAGCTGGGCACACACACCCGGCCGCACCCGCACCCACTTGGAAATCGCCGGCGACCAAGGCCTCGTGGCCTGGGACTCGCGGGATCCCGCCTCGTTGTCCTGGCGCACGCGGACGGACAACATGCCCATGACACGGAACACACTGCAGGAAGCGGACCACCCCTACTTCGCCGAACTGGCACACTTCCTGGATTGCCTGGACAAGGGCTGCGAGTTTCGAGTGACCCCGCACGACGCCCTGATGGCCGTCAAGGTTTCGCAAGCCGCCCTCCACTCCATCCGCACCGGCCAACCGGTCGCGATTGCCGACTTCAGGGATTGACCATGGCCGTCCGCATTGGCCTGTGCAGCCTCGACCATCTGCATGCGATGTCCTATCTGGCCTGCCTGGCCGAGGTTCCGGACATCGATCTGGTTGGCATCTGGGACGACGACAAGAAGCTCCGGGAGGCAACCGCCCAACGCTTCAACACGCAGGCCTGCGCCTCACTGCAGGACCTCCTCGACCGGAACCCGGACGGAGTCATCGTCTGCTCGGCCAATGCCCTCCACCGGGAACATGTCGAAGCAGCTGCCCAGCTCACTCCGTACATCCTGTGCGAAAAGCCAATCGCCACCTCCGCGGCCGATGGCCAGGCCATGATCGACGTTTGCCAAGCAGCCGGTGCCAAGCTTCAGATCGCGTTCCCGGTCCGGTTCGCACCGGCCGTGGCCGAAGCCAAGCGCATGCTGGACGCAAACCGGTTGGGCCGGGTCTACAGTGCCGCCTGCACCAACCAGGGCTTCAACCCGGGCAGATGGTTCGTGAACCGGGAGCAGTCCGGCGGAGGCGCCGTCATCGATCACACCGTGCATGTAGTCGATCTGCTGCGCTGGTTCTGGGATACCGAGGTGGTCGAGGTCTATGCCGAAATTGGCCTCGGCTTCTTTCGGCCGGACCTTGACATCGACGATGCCGGCCTCCTCAGCTTCCGCTTGGCCAACGGTGTCTACGGCACGCTGGACACCAGCTGGTCCAGGCCGGAGGGCCACCACAGCTGGGGCAATGTCATCCTCGAACTGGTCGGTTCCGAGGGCGTTCTGTCCGTGGACGCCTTCCGTCCCCACTTGGATGTCACCGCCGGTACCCCGCGCCGTTCGTATTGGCACCCTTGGGGCCGCAGCCCGGACCACGGCCTAATCGACGACTTCGCGGACATGATCCGCACCGGGCGCGAACCGTCCATCAGCGGACACGACGGCCTGCAGGCCCTGAGGGTGGCCCTGGCCGCCTACGAGTCCGCCCAAACCGGCCAGCCCGTTGCCCTCGACCACGACTGATTCCCGCGTCGTACCGCCGGACGCGCCTTTCCTGAACTCCATCCAGCCTCCACCAGCGAGCTCGTGCCATGCATCTGCGACTTGGAACCTCCACCTACTCCTACTGGCACTTCACGCCGGACAAGACACCCATCGAGACCGTGCTCGAATCGGCCCACGAACTGGGCTTGTCCGGCGTGGAAATCCTCCACCGCCAACTGGAGAGCGAGGAGCGGGACTATCTGCAGCGTCTGAAGCGGCGGGCCTTCGAACTGGGCCTGTCACTATACAACCTGTCGATCCACCAGGATTTCGTGTGGGCCGAACCGGAGGCACGGCAACGCCAGGTGGAACACACGCTGCACTGCATCAACCTGGCCCATGAGATGGGCATTCCCTCCATCCGCGTCAATTCGGGCGGCTGGCGTAAGGAAGGCTCCTTCGACGACCTGATCCAGGCGCGCGGGTGGGTGGAACCCTGGCCGGGCCACACACAGGACGAAGGCTTCGATTGGGTTTGCGACTGCATTCACCAGTGCCTGGACCGCGCCGCGGAACAGGGGGTCATGCTGCTTCTGGAGAACCATTGGGGCCTGACCACCTTCGCCGACGGGGTGCTGCGCATCCTGGACACCGTCAACTCCCCATGGCTGGGCGGAATCCTGGACATGGGCAACTACCTTTTCGAGGACGACATGTACGCGGCCATGGAGAAGGTGGCTCCGTACATCAACCTGGCCCACATGAAAACCTATCCCGGAGGCGGGTCCTGGTATTCCCTGGATCTGGACTATGCCCGGGTGTTCAGGGCCCTACTCAGTGCCGGGTTCTCAGGTTATGTCTCCATTGAAATGGAAGGGGCGGATCCGCCGGAGACGGCCATGCCCTACAGCATCGAACTGGCCCGCCAAGCTTGGCACGAGGCTGTTCACCGCGAATAGGCCCGGCGCGATTGTTCCCGTTTTGCCGAGAACCTTGGACTTCGACAACAACTGGATGCACCAATGCGAAACCAACTTAATTGTTCCGCAAGGGCATTGGATTCCAGATCAAGCAAGCTGGTCTCAAGCAACCGCGTAGCCCACTCGGCTGTCGAGTGGTTCAGTCTTTCAACAGTCGCAGGCGGGCATACCGACGCGGCGGGACTGAAATCCGTTTCCCCAGACTCATTTTTCTGATCCACCACTCTCAAGAAGCCACGATCAGATCAAACGAGCTTCTGGACCTAACGTTCGAGAAGTAGAAATCTTCCACGGCCGTCCAGCGTGCGTGCCACTGGGCGAGAAACTCCGCTTCCTCCCGGCGGGCGAGTCGGGCCCATCGCTCCTCCTCCGACAACTCCACCAGCACTGTCAGGTTCACTAGATCGGTCAGCTGCGGTCCCGCGGAGTAAGCCCCATCGAGGACGATGACGGAGGCTGGTTCGACCTCCTTCGCCTTGGTCTTCATCCCGTACGTTCCATCGGGGCGTTGCCCGGATTCGAAGTCGAAGGGATGCCAGCGGGCCGTCCTCCCCGCAAGCAGCGGCATGATGGCCTCGGAGCGAATTCTTGCCCAGTCGAAGACATTGGCTCCACGCTCCTCGGCCGTCATGCGATCCCAGTCGGCATCGGGAATGGAGGCTGCGAAAAAGTCGTCCAGAAGCACAACAGCCGCACCGGTCTCCTTGGCTACCCGGGAAGTCAACGTGGACTTTCCGGCGCCGCTGCGGCCGTCAATGGCCACGACAAGGGGTACTTGGCCGGATGCAGTGGACTGAATGACCGCTTCCACGATCGCGGCACAGGCTTTGGTCAGGGACATGAACCACTCGGATTACAGCAGCGATGGACCCGGCATTGCATCGAAGCGACATCGTCGATTCTCCCCCACAACTCAGGTGGCAATTCCCACTGGAACCAGAGCGCAGTGCACCCGTATTCCAAGGACGGCTCAAAGAGCCAACTGCACAATGCAGACACATCTGAACCGTGGGAATTGCAACCAAATGAGGCTAAACCGTCCGACTTCTCTGCAGGTACCCAAACAACACCAACAGCAGCACACCAACCGCCATCAGCGCAACCCCAACGGCCCGCACCACCACCAGGCTGCTTGCCACGGGATGGGCAATCACCAGCACCCCAAGGCCGATGGCTACAGCCCCCACCGCGGCCCGGCCCCACTGGATATGTGCTTGGCCATCCCAATCCCTGACTCTGAATTGGGACACCTGCACCACTCCGAACAGGATGGCCAACACACCGGCCACGATGAGCAGGACTCCGGGAAAGACGGCCAGCGCGATCATGGGGTTGGCAATGGCAGCGATGCCGGCCAGCAAACTCAGGGCCCCGCCCAGCAGCAGCCTGTTGCGGGATGGATGGCGCCGACGGTGCAGACCATCCCAAAGGTTGGTCACTCCCATCAACGCCAAGTAGACGCCCAGAACCGTGTAGAAAACGGTGGCACCCCAATCGGGGCGTACCAGGAGCAGAATCCCAAGCAGCACCGTGGCGGCGCCGCTTCCGCCCAAAATCCAGCGACCGGTCATTCCCAAGACGCCTCTTTAGGAGGCCACACCCAGTTCACGCCGGATCAGCGCGAGCGTGCCCAGAACCCCGGCCGCCTCGTCACCGTCCTCGGGCGTGCTTTCGATGCCCCACACCCCGGCGTAGCCTGCATCCTTGAGCAGACTGAAACAAAGCCCCAGATCCATTGAGGGGTCGTTGCCGGCTTCGTCGAAGCTGAAGGCCTTGATGTGCAACGCCTTGGCATGCCCGGCGCATCTGCGCCAGGCTTCCTCGCGGCGTTCCGGAATCCAGTTGTAGGAGTCGAACAGCAGGCCCAGTTCGGGCAGGGCCTTCAGAAGCCTGATGGTGTTGTCCGGGTCCTTGGTGGGGCCCCAGTGGTTCTCGGTCAGGATCTCGACATTGCGTTCCCGGCCTCGGGCAATCAAATCATTGAAGCCCTCAACAATCACGGCAAAGGCATGGTCCGGCATGTCCTCCGGACCGCCCGCATCAATGCGGACCTGGGGCGCGCCGAGCGCGGCGGCAATGTCGAGCCATTGTAGGGCACAGGCCCGGGTCTTTTCCCGATCCGCCGGGGCATCTTCATAGATGTGACCGCCATCCACGGCCACACAGCCCATGGACAAACCAGCATCCGTGGCGGCTTGACCAACCTTGGCCGCAAAGCCAATGTCCGTCTCGGCTTCCGTCAGATGCCGGTTCCACGGCTCGATGCAGTCGATGCCGTGCTCCCGGCAGAATTCGATGCAGCTGAAGATGTCCATATCGCCGGCCTCGAAGGTTCGGCGAAAGCTGTAGGTCATGAGGCTGGTTTGCATGGGGCTGGCTCCCGAGGGGGATTTGACAGGGATCGGATGCGGATTTTAGCCCAGCAGAGTGCGGTCCAACCCCGAGTGGGAGTTCGGAGTCACGCGAACACACACCAGCGGTTGGATTGGGTGTTGGTCATCGAGGACAGGAGTCCGGGCTCGAGGCTGCCTGCCAAGTACCGGGTGAAGCAGGATTCACTCACAGGTCTTCTGCATTGGATCTCCGCGTCCGATTTTCGAATTCGCCCTCGGGCCAGCCCATATCCGACCCATTGTCAACGAACGGGATCCATCCCAAATCCCTGTGATACGATCGGCATGAGGGCCAGATTCGGACGACGCGGCAAACCTTGAAGACCATTTCCGTGGCATCCCTGCAACAGGGGATGAACATGCCGCTCACGCAGAAGGAATTCCGCACGGACTTCGAGCGGTACCTGAAGGTCGCATCCGTGCGGCGCTGCGACGTGGTGGTGGGCAGCGAACTGGGCGCTGCCATGATCGGGCTGCCCTTTGTGGAGCGCGGCCACCGCGAGGCCCTGGCCCGTATCCGGGAAGGACAAAATCCCAAGGCCGGCATCCTCACGCGGCTGAGGGGTTCGGCCACGAAGCTGAACCCGGGCTGGTCCACCGGCCAGACCCAGACACTTGTGCTCAAGGCCCTCGTGGCCCACCGCAAGCAGATTTGGGAGTACTACGACAACACGTTTGGCCGCCTGGCCAAGAAGTACGAGGTGGTCCTCGTGGCGCCCAGTGCCTGGCTGTGGGATCCGGTGGACGGACGGATGCGCAACATTGCCTGCGTCTACGATCGCGACGGCACCCGGGTCGGCTATCAGGCGAAGGTTCTCGTCAACCGCAACGAACGGAAACTGGCCCGGCCCGGAACCGGCTGGCAGCCCATTGAAACCAGTGTCGGCAACATCGGGCTGGCCCTGGGCCACGACGCGCTGATACCGGAGGTGGGCCGCCTGTTCGCCTCCCGCGGGGCGTCGGTACTGGTGTCCCAACTGGCCTGCCGCACCGACCTGGAATGGGGCCGCGCACACCGCGCCACCCTGATGCGCTGCATGGAAAACCAGTTGTTCGGCGCGGTCAGCTGCCTGGTGGGGAGGGATCGGCTCGACCCGGATCCCGAAGCGGACGCGCCCTACCGCGGCCACTCCATGATGCTGGCCCCGATCGAGCTGTCGCCCAAGGGCAACGGCATTCTGGTGCAGACGGACCATCCCCAGCGGCAGAGCATGGTGGTGTGCACGCTGGACTACGAGGCCCTGCAGCTGATCTGGGAGAGTTCCGAACCCGCCTTCCGGCAGGAATTCTCCCGGGTGTGGAACCTGTACTCCCGATCCCTGGTGCCGGAAGGAGACAGTTCCCGCCTGCTTCCGGAACAGGTCCTGATGGATCCCGACGGCGACGCCATCGTGGACTCCGTGGCCGAACCGGTGGAGGCGGACGCCGACCCCGTTGTGGTGGTGCCGCCCTCCCCGATCAACCACAAGGAAGCGACCGGGAATTCCAAGCCGACTCCCGGGAATGCGGCGCGCGCGGCCGACGATCCGGACACCGGCGTCGCCCTGGTGCACGGAGAGGAACTGGTGGTCGAAAGCACCACGCTCGATGATCTGCATGTCATGCAGTCCAGGGTCGTGCCCTGGGAACCCCATCCCACCACCGACCAGCCGCCGCGGCAGGCCTATGATCCGGGCGACGACCTGGAAGACACCCGCGAGATGGAGACCCTTGACCAAAAGGGGTGAGACGCTCCGGAATCCGGTTGTCCGTCTCAACCCGGGCTGCGTGACCGGTGACCATGTCCGCTGAGGCACAACGACCCCGCCTGGTGGTTGTGCGACGTCTGTACCTCTACACCATCGCGTTTGTCGGCCTGGTCGCCATCCACGGCAACCTGCGGTCCCTGGCACGGGAACTGACCAACTTCTGGATCAGCCTTGGCGACGACTGGCTCAATCCGCTTGCCTGGCCGGTTGAGAACATCCTCGAACGCGGCAGCGTTCTGTTGGTGGCGCTGCTGTTCTTCGCCATCCATTGGACCCTGATTCAGGGCTATCTGCGCGGAGACCGGGCGGAGGCACGGAGCTCCCTCCGACACCTGTTTGTCTGGCTTTGCCTAGTGGTCAGTTTCTACTGGTTCGGAGCCGGCCTTGCGGACTTCATTTCCGTGCCGCTCCAGATGCTGCCGGGCCTCCAGGCCGTACCGGCCCGCACAGTGCTGATCTCCCTGCCGATGGCAATCGTGCCGTTGGCGGTTGCGGCCCTGTGCGTGGACCGGTTCGCGGGCATCTGCATCTCCGAACGCAACGCCAACCGGACGCGCCTGGTGCGATTCATAGCCGCCGGCTGTCAACTGCTGATGCCGCTGACATGCCTCCTGCTGATCATCGGCTACCTTCACGACGCGGCCTTCATGGTGCTGCTGCCCGCCCTGCTGGGCCGCGCCGTGCAGATGGGCGGCGAGCCCACCACCTGGATTCTGCCCGGCAATATCGCCGTGGTGCTGGCCTCCCTGCTGGTGTTGACCCGGCTGGAGCATCTGCGTTGCAACCGGACGGAGGCCGGCGCAACCACACTGGTCGCGGCGTTCCGAACCGGTTACCTGCAGGCCGGCATGTCCACGGGTGTAATCCTGCTCTTCATTGCCCTTGGCCTCGCGCTCGAACCCCTGTTGCAGCCCCTCTTCACGGATCAGCCGCTGTACCTGGGCCGGGTTGGGATCCTGCTCACGGTTGCCGTGACATTCCCGATCGGCCTGGTCTGCTGGCAGCTGTACGCCTGGCTCGGCCGTCGTTCCCCGGATCGCAAACCCGCCGCCGAGTGGGCCGTCGCCCTGCCCCGCTTCCGGGACTACACCCTGGCCGCGGTCGGGTTGGCGGTGCTGGCCGCCGGCATAAGCTCCATCCTGCAGGACCTTCTGCAGGGTCCGCTCGATTCGGACCTTCGCGACAGCCTTGACGCGAACACCGGGCTGTTCCCTGTCTGGTTTCCCGGCAACGCGGAGGATTGGAATTGGACCTTGGCATCCATTCCCCTGCTGGCCGCGGCCTGGCAGACCATCGGCCGACACGCCCGCGGGAGTTCGCATTCCATTCTGGTCATCGTTCCCCGGCGCATCTACCTCTATCTGGTTTCGCTGGTCAGCGTCCTGTTCCTGCTGGTGCAAGGCGGTCTCATTCTCTACGCTCTTCTACTGGTCTGGACCGGTGGCGAGAACATCTACTGGGAATCGCGGCTGACCGGCATCCCGGTGGCCGTGGTCGTGCTGATCTGGCACTTGGTGCTGCTCCGACAGGAAGAGGACTGGCCCGCGCCGGAACCGAACGGGGATCGCGCCCGGACGCGGCTGGACAGGGAACTGGCATCCCTGGATCGCGAAATCAACGAATTGACCCACCGCCGGGACAGCCTGGTCCGCCAACGGGCAGAGCTGGATGCCGCCGGGCACGGAACACCCGAGGAAGCCCATGAGTGACACCACCGCCCCCGGCCGCTTCTGGCAACTGGACCGCTTTACCATCAGCCTGCTGGTCCTGATCGGCACCCTGTTCCTGGTCGCCCTGGTTTCGGTGGTGGCCAACCGCGACCGGACCAATGCTGAGGCGTTGCCGCTGTACCGGACGGACAACAGTCCCGAAGCCGTGGTCTACAACGGCTACCTCGCCCTGCAACGGGGCGAAATGGATCAGTATGAAAAACTGTTTGCGCCGGAACACTGGGTGGAATTGACCGAAAAGGACGGCGAGATCCTGTACGGATACTATGGCGGTGGCACATTCGGACTCAAGGTGGTTGATGCCGCCGGCGACGACAGCGCCGCGGTCGTGACCGTGGCCGTCTACCGCACGGACAACCGCGGCTTTTTCGGACTGCGTTCGCTCCAGGCCGATCAGTGGACGGTTGCTGTCGAACAGGTTGACGGACAGTGGAAGCTTGCCGAACGCCTGCCACAGACTTGAGGCTTGTTTGTCATGACCATGATCGAGGTATCCAACCTGTCCCTGACCTACCCCGGCGCACATGCCCCGGCGGTGGACGGCATCTCCTTCGAGGTGGGGCAGGGGGAGATCTTTGGCTTTCTCGGACCCAGCGGTGCCGGCAAGAGCACGACCCAGCGCGTCCTCTGCCGCCTCCTGCAGCACTGGTCCGGTTCCGTGAGCGTCATGGGCCGTTCCCTGGCCGACTGGGGACAGGGATATTTCGCCCATGTGGGAGTTTCCTTCGAGCTGCCCAACCACTACCTGCAACTGACTGCCCGCGAAAACCTGAAGCTGTTCGCCAACCTGTACCCTCAGGAGGTGACCCGGTCGGAGGAACTGCTGCGGGTGGTTGACCTGACGGCGGACGCCGACACCAGAGTCGGACAGTTCTCCAAGGGGATGATGCAACGCCTCAGCTATGTGCGCGCCTTTCAACACGAGCCCCGGCTTGTATTCCTGGACGAACCCACGGCGGGCCTGGATCCGGTCAACGCCCGCCGCATCACCGACCACTTGCAAACCCTGCGCGCGGATGGCTGCACGATATTCCTGACCACCCACGACATGCATGTCGCCGATCTGCTCTGCGATCGCGTGGCCTTCATGGTGCAGGGACGGTTGGCGTTGATCGACACGCCGCGCAACCTGCGGCTGGCCCACGGCCGCAAGCAGGTGCAGGTCGAGTACCGCACCGGGGAGGGTCGGCGGCAGGAACTCTTCGACCTGGACGGCATCGGCGGCAACGAACGGTTTGCCGAACTCCTGCGGTCCGAGGAGATTGAGACCATTCACACGCAGGAAGCCACCCTCGAGGACATCTTCATCCGGACCACCGGCGAGCAGCTGCTGTGAGGATGCTGGCTTCGCTCCTGCGCTGGGAGCTGCTGATCAATGCGCGCCAGGGTATCTGGATGGCCGCCGTCTTCGTGCTGGTCTTCTGGTCCATTGCACTCTCGCTGGTGCCGGCCGCCGCGAAGGTGGTTGTCACCGCCGCCCTGCTGTTTGTCGAAGTCGGAGTCTTTGCCCTCTACCTGCTGCCGGCCAGCTACTACCTGGAGAAGGGCCAGCGGATTCTCGACGGGTTGATCACAACCCCCCTGCAGCCAAGCCTCTGGCTGGCCGCCAAGACAACTGTCTTCATGCTGCAGGCGATCGTCGTCAGCATTATCATCACCCTGTTCGCGCTGGGCTGGGAGACGGTGCATTGGGGCTGGTTCCTGGTTGCGGTCCTGCTGCTGGCCCTGCCCCAACTGCTGTTCGCCTTTGTCGTGGCCACCCGCTACCACGGCATCTCCGAGTTCCTGTTCCCGTCCATTCCCGTCATGTTCCTGCTGCAAATTCCGCTGTTGGAATATCTGGATGTGCTGACGGGACCCTTCTGGTGGATCTTTCCCACCTTCCCCGGCCTGGCCCTGCTGGACCTCTCGCTGTCGGGAGGCGGACCGGAACAGCCGTGGCTGGCCACCCTGTGGGGCCTGGCCTACGGCACGGTGCCCGTCTGGCTGTGGGCCGCCCATCGCCTGAAGGTCACGGCCACCCGGCAGGCGGGAACCTGATGAAGCTGCTGCGAGGCCTGGCAGCCGGGGATCTCGCGCTGATTGCCGGCGACCGCACGGCTCAGTTCCTGGTCTTCTACCCCCTCATCCTGGGGCTGGTGGTCCGCTTTGGCCTGGAACCGCTGAACCTACGCCTTCCGATCGACCTTGAGCCGTACTACCTGCTCATTGTCAGCCTCTTGATTGCGGTCATGGCGCCCGTCGTGATCGGCACCGTGGCCGGCCTGATGGTCCTGGACGAAAAGGACACCCGCACCCTGCTGGCATTGAGGGTCACGCCCCTGTCGCTGAAGGCATACCTGGCCTGGCGCGCGGGGATGCCGGTAACGCTCTACTGCGGTTCGGCCCTGCTGCTGGCCTACATGCTCGGACCCCATGTCGCGCCGCGCGGGGCCGGTTGGATCGTATTGGCGGCACTGGCCGCGGCACCGTTCATGGTTGCGAGTGCCCTGTTGATTAGCGGGTTGGCAGAGAACAAGGTACAGGGCCTGGCCCTTTCCAAGGGCCTGGGTCCGTTCATCGTGGCCGCCATGGTGGCCTGGTGGGTTCCGGAACCGTGGCAGTGGCTGCTGGGAGTGTTTCCGTCCTACTGGCCGGTCAAGCTGTACTGGCACATGGCCGAGGGAGTATCGGTGCTGGTGCCGCTGGTTGGAACGGTGGTGTGCGGCACCGTTTGGATTTGGGCCCTGGCCCATCTGTTCCTGCGGCGCCTGGCACGGCATCTCGCCTAACGGGTTCAGGGCAGCAGTCAGTCCCCAAACACCCGTTGCAGCAGTCGGCGGGCCGCTGCGTGCGGCTCCCGCTCCCGGACAGCCACAGCCTCCACCGCGTCTTCCCATCCGGCCGCCTCGAGCATGGCCCGACGCCGGGCCTGCCAGCCCTGATCCACAAGCAGGTTTAGCAAACGCGCCGCGCGTCGGCGCTCCGCGTCCCCCCGGACTCCGGACGCACACAGCCAGTCGCGATGTTCGGCGATTCGGTCCTGCAACTCATCGATACCGGTGCCGGCCAGGGCATCCGTCAGCAGGATCGGCTGTACCCATCCCCGCTCGGTGTCGTTGGCCTGTCCATGGAAGGCATGCGGAGCCAGGCCGGTCTCCATGCCCAGGGCCAGCGTCTGCCGAATCCGGGCTGCCGTCTGCGCACTGTCCGGGCGATCGGCCTTGTTCACCACCACAATGTCGCTGACTTCCAGCATGCCGGCCTTGAGGGCCTGCACATGGTCCCCCAGGCCCGGGGCTTCCACCTGTACCGTCGTGTCGGCCAAGTAGCGCACCTCGGTCTCCCCTTGGCCCGCGCCCACTGTCTCAATCAGAATCGGATCGTAGCCCGCCGCATCGAGGACCAGAGCCAGGTCCCAACAGGCCAGGCTGAGTCCGCCAGCCGTGCCGCGGGTCGCCACGCTGCGCACAAACACGTTGTCCGCCAGCGAAACATCCGTCATCCGAATCCGATCCCCCAGCAGGGCTCCGCCCGAGACAACGCTGGTTGGATCCACCGACAGGACTGCCACGGGTTGGACAGCGCCATATTGTTCGACCAGCCTGCCAATCAGCGTGGACTTGCCCGCGCCGGGCGGTCCAGAGATCCCCACCAGCTGGGCCCGTCCCGCATGGGGCAACAGGACTCCCAGCAGCGTCTCGAAACCGTTCCCCCGTCGCTCCACCCAAGTCAGGGCACGCGCCAGCGAACGCATGTCGCCGTCCCGCAGGCGCTCCGCCAAGTGTTCCGGGCTCATCGGCCCGGCCGGGGCCGTCATTCGTCGCAGCCCAGCGCCGCCAGAATCCAATCCGCCGTTTCCCCGATGGTGGTACCGGGCCCGAAAATCTCGGCCACCCCCGCGGCCCGCATGGCGGGCCGGTCCGCCTCCGGAATGATGCCCCCCAGCAACACCGGCACATCCGCCTGGCCCTGTTCCCGCAACAGATTGATCACCCTGGGCACAAGCGTGTTGTGGGCACCGCTCAGGATCGAGATGGCCAGCAGGTCCACATCCTCCTGCAGGGCGGCCCGCGCCACCATCGCGGGTGTCTGCCGAATGCCCGTGTAGATAACCTCGAAGCCCCGGTCCCGCAAACCCCTGGCAATGACCTTGGCCCCCCGATCATGGCCGTCCAAACCCAGCTTGGCCACCAGGATGCGGAAGGGGGTCGACCCACTCATTTGGCGCTCCTCCGGCTGGCCGCCCAAGCATCCAGCATCATCAGTGCCTCCCGGGCACTGAGTTCCTTGTTGCCCCTGCGATCGGAGGGCCACACCTTGCGCCGTCCCTCCTCGCATCCATCCGCTCCGGACAGGTGCAGGTGCACCAGGCCCACCGGCTTGTCCGGTGTTCCCCCGCCGGGACCCGCCACGCCCGTGATGGCCACCGCGACATCCACTTCGTACAGTTCCCTGGCACCGGCAGCCATGGCCGCCGCCACTTCGGCACTAACGGCACCCTTGGCCTCCAGCAATCCGGCATCGACACCCAGGACCTTTTCCTTGGCCTCGTAGCTGTAGGTGACAGCAGCTCCCATAAAACTGGCGGAGCTGCCCGCGATCTCCGTCAGGAGATGACCGACCAGACCGCCCGTGCAGCTTTCCGCCGTGGCACAGGTCAGGCCCTGCGCGCCGTAGGCTGCGACAATCCGGGCCGCCAGTGCAACCAGTTCCTCGGTCATGGCTTCGCTGTGTTCCATCAGGTGTCCCCCGTAGCCGGGCGCGGCCGGTAATAGCACAACATCACGCGTCCATAGCGGCGCTGATCAAATCGTTCCAGACGTTCCAGGGCCAACTCTCGGTCCTCCCCCGGATCGATTTGGACCACCGCCAAGCCGTCCGCGGTCAGGACACCCGCGGTTCGATCCACCAAGGCCAGGGCGGCGCTCCACATGTCCTTGAACTGCGGCGGGGCGATGAACACGAAGTCCCAGGCCTCGCCGATCCCCCCGGCGGCCGCGGCCTCGAGATAGGCAAAGCTGTCCTGGCGGATGATCTCCATGCGCTCCAGGAAGCCGCAGGCGGCGCCGTTGGCCCGAATCGTGGCCACGGCAAGGGCGCCGCGGTCCACGAAAGTCGCATGCCGGGCTCCGCGGCTGAGCGCCTCGAGGCCGACCGAGCCGGTGCCGCCGAACAAGTCCAGGACCCGACGACCCGGTATCCAGTCGTGCAACTTTCCGAAGAGGGCCTCCCGCGCCCGATCCGTGATCGGGCGCGTGCCTTCGCCCGGCACGTCCTTGAGTCTGCGGCCGCGGGCTTCGCCGGCGATGATGCGCATCCCCACTACGACTCGTTGACGGAGAACAGATCGCGCTGCCCGTTGTCGGACTGGACGGGCACCTCGGGTGCGATTCCCATCATCGCATGGGCCTGCCCCAGAATCTCCGCCACCGATTGGCGTCCGGATGCCGTGAACGTGCCCTGCATCGCGGCCAGTTCCACCAGCCGATCGGCCGGTCCCAGCATCTCGACCTCGGTGAGGGTGCGTTCGACGCCCCCTTCCCTGTGAATGGCCTTGCGCACTCCGAAGTGGGCATCGCCGAAGGCGGCCAGTTGCGGCAAGTGCGTGACGCACAGGACCTGATGACCGGATCCGTCGCCGTCGTCGACGCCATGGGGATGGGCCAGTTGCCAGAGCTTGCTGCCCACCACCAGCCCCATGCGGCCGCCAATGCCCTGATCGATTTCATCGAAGACCAGCGTGGGCGCTCCGTCCACCGCGGCCAGCGCGCACTTGAGGGCCAGCATCAGCCGGGAGGTTTCGCCGCCCGATGCCACTTCCACCAACGGCTTGACCGGTTCCCCGGGATTGGTGCCGACCAGAAACGACACCGCGTCGATGCCGGTGCGATGCAGGCGCACCCGACTGCCGTCCGGCAGGGGCAGACCATCCGCCGCCTCTTCCTGTTCCAGCAGCACGTCAAACCGCGGCTCCTTGGCGAACAGATGCGCCAGTTCCTCCTCGGTGTGCCGGGCCAGGGCCCTCCCGGCCGCCTGCCGCGCCTCGCTCAACGCCTGGCAGGCAACGGCTAGGTCCTGCAGGAGTTCCGCCTCCTCGGCTTCCAGCCGCTCCGTCAGTCCATCCTGATCCTCCAGGCCGGCCAGTTCCGCGGCCGCCTTGGCACCCCATTCGATGACTTCCTCCACCGTCGGTCCGTACTTGCGCTGCAACTGGTCCAGGTGCGCCAAGCGCTCTTCGACCTCGGCCAGCCTCTGGGGATTGACCTCCACCAAATCGAGATAGCGCCCCAGACTCCGCCCCGCGTCGCTGCACAGTTCCATGGCCTCCCGCAGGTTCGCCGCCAGTTCGGCCTGGGAGGAATCCGCCGCCACCAGGCGGTCGAGGGCCGCCTGCACCAGACCCAGCTGGGACAGGAGGTCGGGGATTTCCTGGTCGCCTTCCTCAAGGCGCATGCGGGCCTCCGCGGCCAGGGTGCGCAGGCTTTCGGCGTCGGCCAGGCGGCGCTGTTCGGTCTCCAGCGCCTCAACCTCGCCTGGAACCAGCCCGGCCGCCTCAATCTCTCCGATCTGGAACTGCAGCATGTCGATCCGCTGCATCACGGTCCGGGCATCCATGCGCGAACTCGCCAGCCGGCGCCGAACCTCCTGCAGGCGATCATGCATCCCGGCCACCGCCTCCCGTTCCGGTGCCAGATCGCCGTAGCGATCCAGCATGTCCACATGCGCATCAGGATTCAGAAGGCGCAAGTGGTCCGTCTGTCCGTGGATTTCGATCTGCTCCTGCATCACGGTCCGCAGCCGCTCACGGGTTACCACCTCACCGTCAAGCCGACAGACACTGCGGCCGGAGTTGCGCACCATGCGTTCCAGAACATGGGTGGCACCGGCCGTGTCCACGGTGGCGGTGACGCTGGCCTCGGTCTCGCCGGCCCGGATCAACGAAGCGGATGCCTTCCCGCCCAGCAACAGATCGAGGGAGTCCAGAATGATGGACTTTCCGGCCCCGGTTTCGCCGGTCAGGATGTTGAGGCCCGGGGTAAACTCCAGCACCAGGTCATTGATGATGGCCAGGTTGCGGATGTGCAGGGAGCGAAGCACTGCGCCGTCGCGGAAAGGTGGACACGGTTCGGAGTCGAGGCGGTGGCCGGACCGTCAAGGACCCGAGTCAAAGGGGAGTCTACAGGAATTCGCGGCATCTGCGGCGCACGGTCCGGGCACCTGCCGGGCGGACTCCTTTGCAGTGCCCGGTCCAAACCCCTATAATGGCCCGCTGACTCAGAGTGCATCCGTTCGACCGGCGGCGAGGCCAACATGCCCAATCTAGGCCCCTTGGAACTGGGAATCATCCTGGTGATTGTGATCATGATCTTTGGTGTTGGTCGGCTGCCCGAAGTGGGCGGCGCGGTCGGCAAGACCATCAAGGAGTTCCGGCGCAACATGGGGGGCTCCGACGACAAGAAGGAAGCGAACCTGTTGGAGGACGACGAGGACAACTTCGAAGACGACGCGGACGGCGAAGTCGCCCGCGAAGAGAAAGCCAGTTCCTCCTCCGCCTGACGCACGGCCCGGTCCGCATCCGAGTATTGTCCTGAGGTTCCATCGTGGTACTGCTTGACTTCATGCTGGTGGCGATTGTCGTGCTGGCCGTCGCCCTGGTCGCCATCATCCTGGTTCAGGCCCAGGATGCCGGGCTGGGCAGCATGTTCGGCGGGGATTCCTCCATCTACCGCACACGCCGGGGCCTGGAAAAGGTGGTCTTCAACGTGACCATTGCCCTGGCCACCAGCTTCATGCTGTTGAGCCTTCTTACGGTCATTCTGCAGAACCGCCTTTAGATTTCCGGACCGGTGCGGCCGGTCCCGACCCGATCCATGCAAGAACCGCTCGCCGAGCCTGCGGTGCGGGGGTGGATCACCGCCGTGATCCTGGGCGGCTTCCTTGTGTTGACCGCCACGTTTGGCCGGCAGGCGGCGGAGGCGTCCACGACCATCCTGCCCAACTACGGCGGTGTGTACCGGGAAGGCGTCGTAGGGACGCCCCTGCACCTGAATCCCGTCCTGTGCAGCCTCAACGCAATTGACCGGACGGTGTGCCGACAGCTGTTCCGGGGCCTGATGAAGTTCGACTCCCGGGGTGCCGTGGTGCCGGATCTGGCCGTGGCGCACGAGGTGTCGGAGGACGGCCTGGTCCATACCCTGCGCATGCGTCCGGACGTGTTCTGGCACGACGGCCTCAGGGTCACCGCCCAGGATGCGGTCTACACCTTCGAGGTGCTGCGCGACCCGGACTTCCCCGGGGATCCCTCCCTCGCCAACGCCGCCCGTCTGGCCTCCGTCAGGGCCACCGATTCGTTTACGGTCCAGTTCCGCCTGGAGCAGCCGTTCACCCCCTTCCTGAACCTGTTGACAGTGGGGCTGCTGCCCTTCCACATCCACTCCAATGTTGCGGTGGCCGACATGATGGAGTACATGGATCAACTGCCGGTGGTGGGCAACGGCCCCATGCAACTGGAGCGCGCGGAGGACGAATTCCTGCGCCTGGTGCCCAGCCGGTTTCAGGACAAGTCCGTGCCGTACATTCCGGTTCTGGAATTCAGGTACCACGCAAGCACGGCGAATCTGTTTCAGGCCTTCCTCGACGGGCAGCTGGAAGGGCTGTCAGCCGGAGTGACCGAAAACCTTGAACTGTTGCCCAACAGACAGGAGATGCAGGTGTTTGCCTCCGCCCAGCCCAGTCTGGTCATGGTGCTGTTCAACCTGCGCTCCGAGACCGTGCCTGCGCTGGCCGAACTGCAGGTCAGAAAGGCGCTCCTGCATGCCGTCAACCGCGAAGCCGTGGTCAATTCGACCGACTTGGCCTGGGGAACGCCGGCCGACTCGCCAATCCCGGCCGGCCACTGGGCCTACAAGGAAGGCCTAACGCAATATCCGTACGATCCGGTGCGGGCCCTGGAGTTGTTTGGCGATTCGGGCTGGCGCGACCGCGATTTGGACGGGATGCTCGACCGGGATGGGATTCCATTGACCCTGTCGCTTGCGGTAAGCGACGACAGGGCCTTGCGTGCCTACGCCGAAACCATCGCCGCGTACTGGCGCGACCTGGGGATTGGCGTGGACCTCGTCGTGCTGCCCTTTGTCCGTTTGCTGGCGGAGCAGTTGGACAACCACAGCTTTGATGCAGCCCTGGTGCAGGTTTCCGGCCTGGAAGGCGACCCCGACCCCTTCCGGTTCTGGCACAGTTCGCAGACGGCTCCCAGCCAACTGAACTATGGTGGCTGGTCAAACCCCTACGCGGACGGCCTGATGGAACGCTCCCGCATTGAACTGGACGCCGAGGCGCGGCGCTACCTCCTCCATCGCTTTCAGGATGTCTTCCTGGCCGACCTGCCGGCCCTGCCCATCAGTTCGCCGATCTATGCCTACGGCGTGCACGGACGCGTCCGCAACGTCCAGGTCGGCCAGCTCAACAGCCCGGCGGAACGACTGGACACCTTTGCGAACTGGTTCATCGCGACCACGCGCGTGACGATCTGGGAGGATGCGGCCGGCTTCCCGCCCTGACCGGTGCCGGGAACGCAGGACCATCGGCGGAAGGTGCGAGACTCAACCCCGGCACCCGTGTCTGCGCTACAATGACATCCGTGCAGCACTCGGCAAGCATGTGCTTTGCAGCCGTTTCCCAATCCGCCCCGACAAGGCCCAGGAGAACTCCGATGTCCATCCATTCGCGTCTGGCTCTGGCAGCCATTCTGACTGTGCTGATCGGTGTGTTGGCAGCCTGTGGCCCAACCGGGATCATCATTCCGGAGCGTCCACCGGAAGAGGGAATGATGGCCGACATGGACAAGGAAATGGACGCAGACATGGACGTGTCTGAAGAAGGGATGGACGACGGCATGATGGGTTGCACCGTCACCGTGATCGACGACGGTACGCGCTACCGGCGCGGTCCAAGCAGGGATGAAGGCGCGCTGGGCATGCTGGCCGCCGGCACGACCCTCAAACGGGTCGGGGTGTCCGCATCGGCGGATGGCGTGTGGTTCGAAGTGGAGTACGCGGAAGGCCAGACTGCCTTTGTCCACAACTCCGTCGTGAACTCGAACTGCTAGGACCAGGACGTTCGCGTCGCACACGCACAAGGGCGGTTCCGTCCCGAAAGCATCCCGGATCGCAAAACAATCGCAGGGAAGGCGCACTTCGGTGCGCCTTCCTTGTCCTGCAGGGGTTCAACGAAAACGCCGGGCGGCAGATGAACACGCCACCCACAGGGGAGTGCTTTCGCGGAACATGCCTTCCTGCTTGTCCCCAACATCCTGTACCCGGCGGCGGGCGGTACCAGGTCAATGGACCTTGGTCGGCAGCATCCGGCGGGACGGGAACCCGGGCACGCGCCATGCGGCGAGTCCGGCTGCCTGCCTACATGAGATTGGCCACGCTGAACACCACCTTGAACGGCCGGCACCAGATCACCACCGACTTGATCGCCGACAGATCCACATCGTCCGGAATCTCGTAGTTCTGGTTGCCAACGTTGCCCTTGAGAATGCCCAGGTCAACGTAGTCCCCCACGTCGCCGAAGGTGGTTGCTTCCGTCCCGGTTGTCAACAGCACGTGCAGTTCGGGTCCGTTGGTGGACTTGAAGTCCTCCAGGCGCAGGACGCGGGACCCGTCCGACAGCTGGTAGATGGCCGCCGTGCCCTCGGCGGCGTGAATTGGATCGATGCGGCCGAACTCGCCCATGCCCAGAAGCATGTTCTCCGGCACCATCTCCGGCATCGGCTCCTCCGCAACTTCGGCGTCCGGCATCAGGACGGCCTCCGTCGTTTCCTTGACCATGGCCGGTTCGATGGCCTCGTCCTCCGCCATCGCCATGAGACCGTCCTTCATCTCGTCCGGCAGGGAGTTGTAGGCGGCCTTCTGCTCCTCGGTCATGTCGTCGAACGGAAACGCCTCGTCCACCACGTCGGTTTGGAAGAACGTCCACGGTTCGAATATGGCTGCGCCTCCCGCCAGAATCACTACCCCAAGAACGATGACGACATAGACAAGAGTACGGGACATGACGGTGCGCCTGAGTTTGTTGACAACGTTCGTCGACATTATGGTACCTGCCGCGACCGCGGAAACCCGGATGTTGACAGTTTTGCGGCATCGCCATTAACATTCCCCTTCGCAGGTTGCGCCGCAGTGGCGGAATTTGGCAGACGCGCTACATTCAGGATGTAGTGAGCTTACGCTCATGGGGGTTCAAGTCCCTCCTGCGGCACCTGCATCCCCTGGCTTTCCCTCTCCGACGGCATGGTACGATTCGTGCCGTCGCCCGCCGCCGCTGTTTTCTCCTGCTTTGTTTCCGTCGGCCGGGCGGTTCGCATGTCTGCCACTCTTCCGGAGCCGGTCCCGCGCAAGCGCCACTCCGTCCGCAACCAGATTTTCCTGGCGATCCTGTTCGGGTTGCTGATTGCCTTCAGCGCCACCTATATCCAGTTGATGCTGGAACGGGCCGAGGTGAGGGCCGAACTGGACCGGTCCTCCAGCAAGTACGCCGAGGCCACACAGCGGGGCCTGCGGCTGGCCCAGCAGTTGGAATACGTAAAGACCGATGCCTACCGTGAAACCGTGGCGCGGGACAAGCTGGGGCTTTCGCGGTCCGGCGATCAGGTGGTGGCGGTCATCCTGCCGCGCGGCTACAGCCACACCGGAAGCGGCCTGCTCCCCCAGACCCAGGAAACATCGGTTCTGGACCTGCCCATCTGGGAACAGTGGTTCGTCCTCTTCAACATCGAAATCGATCTGTCCTGAACCGGGTGACAGGTTGTCCTGGCAGCCCACCGGCTCGGAGGAGCCATCGTCGATTGCAGCCCCGAACCCAAATCATGGAACGTGATTCGGCCCCGCGGCAGACCGCTGTTGACATCGGGCCAAGGCCGTTGATACAATCCCCGTCCAGTTTTGCCGCGGGGTGGAGCAGCGGTAGCTCGTCGGGCTCATAACCCGAAGGTCGCAGGTTCGAATCCTGCCCCCGCTACTGTCTTTCCGCCGACACTGCCCTGTCGGCGTCGTTTTGCCCGGCGATGTAGCTCAGACGGTTAGAGCGAGGGCTTCATAATCCCTAGGTCAGTGGTTCAATTCCACTCATCGCCACTCATGCCGACCGCAGCCTCGCGGCAAGACAGGCAAGGACAACACCGGAACGGTGTTGTCCTTCGTTTTTGGGGAGGCAGCCCGGCCCGACTCCACCCGTTTCCGCAGCAGTCCTGCACCATCGGCAATCCTGTCAACCATCCCCGGTCCAAGCTCCAAGACTACACGGCGTGAACCGTGCCGTGCTCATGGATGAAGTCCCAGTTCAGGTCGTAGCCCAGACCGGGTCGGGTCGGCACGGTGACGTATCCCTCGTCGTCCATGGGATCCCCGATCGAATTCAGGTAGGGCGGCACCACCTCGTAGTCGAGGCCCGGGGCCAGCAAGCCCCGTTCGTACCAGCCGCAGGTGTCCTCGCTGCTGGCCCCCAGCAGGGCCAGGTTTCCGTGGCCGCTCATGTGCACCTCGCAACGGACGCCGAAGCCCTCGCAGATGGCGATCATCTTGTGGCCGCCGGTGATGCCGCCCCGCAGCACGTCGATCCGGCTCATGTCCGAGGCGCCGCGTTTGATCCAGTCGGCCCGCGTATAGATGGAACCGTGGGCGATTTCCGGACTTAGGATGGGAATGGACAGTTCCCGGCTCAGCTTCTCGTAGTTGGAGACCCGGAACTCGTTCATGGGGTGCTCGTACCAGTAGAAGTCCAGCTCCTCCAGCACCCGGCCCACCTTGACCGCCTCCTCGTAGCTGCGATAGGTTCCCCAGGGATCAAAGCTGAGCACCATGTCCGGCCCAACCGTCTCGCGCACCAGACGACAAGCCGCGATGTCCCAATCGATGTGGGAAGGCCGTCCCGGGTCCGGTTCGCCCGTCGCGGGATTCCAGAAGTAGTAGGGGTGGATCTTGTAGTGACGGTAGCCGCGGGCCTGGCACTCCGCGGCATGTGACGCATAGGTCTCGGGCGATCCGATGTTGGGGAACGTACTGCCGTAGGCCGGCACCTTGTCGCGACAGCCCCCCAGCAGCTTGTGCACCGGCACCCCGAACAGCCGTCCCTGCAGGTCCCAGAGCGCACAGTCCAAAGCGCTGAGGATTTCCTCGGGGATGTTGGCCACCCACATCCAGTGCCAGATGCGTTCCCGGTCGAACGGGTCCTGGCCGACGATCAGCGAGCGGATGCGCCCCAGCATCATGTCGATGTCGGCCGGACCCAAACCGTTGCGGTCGCCGTGTCCCTGGCCGCCGAGGTAGTAGCCTTCGGCGCCTTCATCCGTGTGGATGCGCATCAGGGTCTGGGTCGTGGGTGCATCCGGCGCCATCTGTCCGAACTGGAAGGCCGGCTCCCTCACTTCAAAGGAGATGATCTGCAGGTCGGTGATCTTCATTGGTCGTCTTGCTCCATGCTGTGGATTGGGAACCTGAATCCTACCCGTGCCTCCCGCACCGTGAACAACCCCGGAGCGGCCGTTCAGGCCAATGTTGACCGGTGCTATATTCGGGCTTGCGGGCGGAGGCGAGTTGGTGGTCATCCCGGCATTCGCTTCCCCCAGCCTCCCATTCAGTCCCAACTTCGTACAGGGCAACCGGCATGCAGGATTTCAACCAGACAGAACTGGACCACTTTAGGGAACACGGCTACGTCGTCATCGAGAACGCGGTGGAGGCCATCGGCCTGGACCAAATCCGCGCGGCCTATGAGGAAATCCAGGCGGAGACCGCGCCCGCCTGGCAGGCCATGGTGGAGTCCGGCGTCATCAAGGGCGGATACGGTCACGGGCCCAACGCCCACACCATGAACAACATCCACAACCACCACGACCTATGGCTGGATCTGGCCATGAACCCGCGCATCACGCCGCTGCTCAGGAAGATCACGGGTCCGGATGTCCAGACCATGGAAATGGTCTGCCATTGCCACCATGCCGGTACCCAGGCCCACACCGGCTGGCACCGGGACTGGCCGGCCTGGACCCATCCCCAATACACCCTCAAGACCAAGGCCTTCTACTTCCTGGACGACCAGACCGAGGACATGGGCTGCTTCTCGCTGGTTCCGGGCTCCCACCACCTGCCGGACGGCCCCCCGCGCGACCGGTACACCGACAACACCCTGGAGGACATGCCGGGACTGAAGAAAATCACGGGTCCCGCCGGAAGCGTGATCGTCTGGAACGTACTCTGCTGGCACACGGGTCTGGCCAACACGAGCCCGCGCGACCGACGCATCGTCATTTACGGCTACCAGCCGTTCTGGGTCAAGAAATGGAGCCATGAGCCGCCGCCGGAACGAATTGTCAACTGGGCGAACACGCCGGCGCGCCGCCAATTCATGGGCATTCACGCGATGGAGGGCCGGGCCTCCTGGGATCGCAAGGACGTGCCCTATCTACCGGAACAGCTGGAGCGGCTAAAGACCATCCGCTTTTAGACACCGGCTTCCGGTGGCCAACATGGGAGAGTGCCGGACTATGATGGATGGCACCCGAAACTCCGGACCGGACTCCGGCCATCAGGTGTACGCGGCTGTGGCATCCCTCCCACGCTCCAGCTACAAAAACGTCGGATGTGCCGCTTATTTACCTTGACACTACTTTGGCAGGATAGGCCTGTCCATGTGTATTCATGTGTATTCGAGTTTCGCCGCAATTGGCAGGAGGCCAGCCATGAAAGCCATTGTCGAAATATTGGGACGTGAACGCCGGCGCTCCTTGTGGGTGATTCTGTTGCTGGCCCTGGGCCTGTTGTTGTTCCGAACCACATCGGTTTATGCGGCTCCGGACGATGAAACAGTCTTTGTGCTCAACACATTTGCCTTCCTTATTTGGGGGGCCTTGGTCATGTGGATGTCGGCCGGCTTCACCATGCTGGAGGCAGGTTCGGTACGCACCAAGAATGCCTCGATGATCTGTCTGAAGAACATCGGTCTTTACTCGATTGCGGGGCTGGCCTACTACCTGATTGGCTACAACCTCATGTATGTGGACGTACAGGCGGTCATCGGCAAAATCGGCTTCCTGTATGGACCCACGGCCGATGACCTGGGCTTGATGGCCGGCCAGGCGGAATCCACCGCGGCCGTGGTCGCGGGTGGCTACTCCACCCTGTCGGACTGGTTCTTCCAGATGGTCTTTGTGGCCACGGCCGCGTCGATCGTGTCCGGCGCGCTGGCCGAGAGGGTCAAAATGTGGGCCTTCTTCCTCTTCGTCCTGGTGCTGACCGCCATCATTTACCCCATCGTGGGCGCGTGGACCTGGGGCGGCGGCTGGCTGAGCGCCCTGGGCTTCCAGGACTTCGCCGGCTCAACTGTGGTGCACAGTACCGGTGGCTGGGCGGCACTGGCGGGCATTCTCGTGGTAGGGCCCCGGTTGGGCAGGTTTCGCCGGGATGGTTCCGTCAAACCGCTACCCCCATCCAACATCCTTGTCGTGACCCTGGGGGTCTTCATTCTTTGGTTTGGATGGCTCGGCTTCAATGGCGGATCCCAGTTGGCACTGGGCAGCGCCCTGGATGCGGTGGCCATGAGTCAGGTGATTGTCAATACCAATCTGGCGGCGGCAGCCGGCGTGATCGCGGCCATTCTGGTGTCGCGGCCCATCCTCGGACGAATGGATCTCTTTGCCGGATTGAACGGAGCCATTGCCGGACTGGTAGCCATTACCGCGGGACCCGACGTCGCGGAACCCTATTGGGCCATCATCATCGGTATCATCGGCGCCGTCCTGTGTACGGCCAGCATCAAGTTGCTGGAAATCCTCAAGGTGGACGATGTCGTGGGCGCCGTGCCGGCGCATCTGGGTGCCGGTATCTGGGGCACGCTGGCCACAAGCATCGCGGCGGGCGCCAATCTGGGCGTGCAATTGATTGGTGTATTGGCTGTTGGCGCATTCGTGTTTGTGCTGTCCTGGCTGCTGTGGACGCTGCTGGACAAGCTCATGGGCGCCAGGGTGTCCCGGACAGTAGAGCAACTGGGTCAGGATGTCGGCGAATTGGGTATCGAGGCCTATCCCGAATTTGTCCTCATGCCGGAAGATTTCGACGAATAGGAGGGCACGACATCCCGCGCACACGCCTGGAAGCAAACCTGGAAACCAGCTGCCAGCACCCATGACTTCGGAACGTAAACTCCTTCCCACGACAGCGCGAGCAGTCCCCATGTGACAGATGCGAATCCGGAACCGGCGTTAACCACAGTTCAGTCGACACCCGATCCGCGGCACAACGGCCCCTGTGGCCGGCCCCTTCGGCGGCACCGTTGCCATTGCCGAGTCCCCCGGCGTGTTATTCGGCATCCAGGCTGAACAGTTCCTCCGTGTTCATCAGTGTGGTAAGGATCACGGGTTCATCCTCGGTGACCAGCGCCAAGTCCTCCAGGTGATACAGGAAGCCCTGCGAATCCTTGACCGCAGGCTCGATGTCGATCACCATCCCGGGGAGGAGCTCGGCTTCGTTGCGGGCGTGCAGGATGGGATGCTCGTGCAGTCCGATGCCCAGGCTGTGCCCAATGGCCTGGCTGGTTAGGGTCAGATCCCGGTCTGCCAGAGCCTGTTGCGCGCGGAGGTATATTTCGCCGGCCTTGGTTCCGGGGCGCAAGGCTGCGATGGTTTCGCGCTCGCATTCCCGCAGGCGCCGATACACCGAACGCTGTTCGGCCGAGGCGGAGCCCACCACGGCGGTACGGGCCACATCCGACTGATAGCCATCGAATACCCCGCCCACGTCCACGCGCAGGATTTCGCCGGCAAGCAGTTGCTTGGCGCTCGGTGATGGATGATTGAAGGCCGTATTGGCTCCCGCCGCCAACGTGAGCCAGAGCGATTCGGCTCCCTGGCGCAGGACGTGCGCGGACAGGCGGTCCGCCATTTCCTTTTCCGTATGCCCCACCCGGGTCTGACAAAACGTGTCAAGGATCGCCTGCTCCGTGTCCAGCCCGGCCTGGGTCAGAAGAGCCACTTCCGCATCCGTCTTGACAGCCCGTGCCGTATCGAAAACCGGATCTCCGTCCAGCAGGACCGCCGCAGGCAGGAGGCCGGCCAGTTCCTCGACATAGGTGCTGGCTAGGAAACGCTTCTCGATGCCGATGCGAGCTGTGGCACCGTAGCGCCCGCGAATGAATTGGGCCAACGCCTGCATGGGCGATTCCCGATGCTCCAGGTAGATCTCCAGATCCGTGATCCAGGATGCCTCCCGCAGCTGGGCTTCCTCGCTGTAACACGCCATGATTCCGGGTTCCCGATCGCGCGCCAGCAGCGCGAAGCAGAGTCGTTCGGGAATGATCCGCTGCGAGAGGAGCCAGGCATCGGTGACATAGAAAAAGTTCTCCAGGGAAGTGGCCACCAACACATCCAAGTTGGCCGCCTCCATGCCTGCCTGGAGACCCTGCAGGTTGATGCGGGAAGGAATGGGATGGGCCATGGGTTTACTCCTGGATGATGCGGACTGTCGTGCGCGGCTGCGGGTGACGGAATGCGCCGGCCCTTCCGGTGTTCATCGGGCGCGGGAGGACGGGCTGCTGTCCCTTAGCTCTTCAGGCTGAGGTTCCGCTCCGGCCGCAGGCCCAGGGCTCGAATGTCGAGGCTTGGCGTTTCCCCAAGCGCCAACTGGACCAGCAACTCACCGAGCAGAGGCGTGAACTTGAAGCCATGGCCGGAGAGCCCGCCGCCGATGATGACATTGGAAACTTCGGGATGCCTGTCGATGATGAAGTCGTCATCGGGCGTATTGGTATAGAGACAGGTCTCGGTGTGGACGTGTTGCCATCCGCGATTCGGAAAAAGAGCCTCCACCCAATCCTGCAGTCTTGCTCTCGTTTCCGCATCCGGACTGCGATCCACCTCGTTGGGGGCGGTGAAGTCCCCCCAGTTGTCATCGGCCACATTCAATATGCCGCGCCACACCGGAAAGCCGTAGTAGTTCAGGTCGTAGTCGGTGTACACCGGCACCTGGTCCGGGTGCAGATCCGCGACATCGGAACTGCGGAAGTGGAACTTCTGTTGCCGCGTAACCTTGAGATCCAGCTGCAGGTCCGGAAGCAGCGAGGCGGTCCAGGAGCCCCCGGTGCAGATCAGGCGCCGGCACAGAATCCGGTGGTTAGGAGTGGTGATTTCCAAGCGGCCGTCCCGCGGATTCAACCCGGTCACCGTTTGTTCCTCCCAGGCATCCGCGCCAGCCTTGCGAGCCTCGGCAACAAGGATGGACAAGGCATAAGTGGGTTCCAGGAAGCCTGCCCTAGGGACCCAGCATGCAACTGAGCCCGCCGGCAACTGCATCATGGGGAACTGCTGGGCCACTTGGTCCCGGGTCAGCACGCCATGATCTTCCCGTGATTCCTGAAGGGCCTTCAGGCTTTCCTGAAACTTTGCATTGTCAGGCTGTGCAATGACCAGTTGCCCGCAAAGACGCAGCAGCGGCGTTTGGGTTCTCCGTTCCAATTCCTGCCATTGGGCCTGAGCCGCCCGGGCCATTTGGACATAGAGCGGGTTGGTATAGAAGGGTCGGAACACGCGACTGGGGCCATGCGTGCTACCCCGGTCATGGCCCAACCGAAACTGTTCGATTCCCAGTGCCGGAACCCCTCGCAGGGCCAAGTGATACAGCGCCGCGCTGCCCATGGCCCCCAGGCCCAGAACCACGGTGTCGGTTTCATGAAAGGCCATGGGCATTGCTCTCGGCATCATCGTCTGGGACTTATAGGCCGGACTGGACAGCCGGCCCATCTCGTTCACGGGTCGTCGGGGACCCCCACGGGATCGCCCCTCGCCGTGCAGCCGCCCCTGTCCCGCGGGCCGAAACGGGTACGCACGGAAGTCCCGCACGCACCAAAATGTTGACCGCCGCATTGTGGTCGGCGTTGGCACGGAACCCGCAGGCCC
>JAPPAJ010000404.1 GCA_026705565.1 Caldilineaceae bacterium
TGCGGCTGATCCGGAGCCGGCGGAGCACGGGAGAATCCACGTGCCGCAAAAGAGCATGAACAGCCAGATCAGCACCGAGGCCCGGGAGATTAGGTGTTCCTTCAAATGCAAAAGGGCAGACAGCAGATAGACGCGAAAAAGACGCATGGGGACTATTCGGTGGCGAACACCTGCTCGATAACCCGTTCGATGGGAGGGTCCTCCACCGCGATGTCACTGAGGTTGTAGTTGGCCAGGAGATGGCTGGTCACCTCGGTGGTTTCGTCCTTGGTAACTTCCAGTTGGTAGGTAAACCCGTCGTGGGCCACAACGGTACCGAGGCTGCCCAAGTCGGCGTCGGCCGTGTCCAGTTCGACGGTCAGCCGTTTGACCGGGGCGAATTGGCCCACCAGCTGAGCCAACGGCCCGTCGAACAGAAGTTGCCCGCGATGAATAACCACTACGCGTTCGCACAGGGCGGCGATGTCCGCCATGTAGTGGCTCGTGAGCAGAATGGTCGAATCGTGACGAAGGTTGTAGGACTGGACGAAATCCCGAATGCGGTGTTGCATGGTCACGTCCAAACCCAGGGTCGGCTCGTCCAAAAACATGACCTCGGGGCGGTGCAGTAGGGCACCACCCAGCTCGCATTTCATGCGCTCTCCGAGGGAAAGAGTGCGCACCGGCTTGGTCAGCAAGTCCCGCAGGTCCAGCAGGTCCGTCAGTTCTTCCAAAGTCCGTTTGAACTCGGCATCCGGGATCTGGTAGATGGCTTGATGGAGCCTGTAGGTATCTCCGGCCGGCAGATCCCAGCTCAACTGATGACGGTTGCCCATCACCATGTTGATCGTGCGCAGGTAGGCGTTGTCCCGCTGCCACGGAACATGACCGTTCACCGTGGCCGTGCCCGAGGTGGGATGAAGCAAGCCGGAGAGCATCTTGAGAGTCGTGGTTTTGCCCGCGCCGTTGGGACCCAGAAATCCCACGATCTCGCCCGGATTGATGGTGAAACTCACATCCTTGACGGCGTCCACAAGCGTGAACTTCCGATCAAAGAGACTCCTAACGGCCGCCCCAAGTCCGGACTGACGCACCGGCACCTTGAAGCTCTTGGTCAATTCCCTGACTTCAATTGCGGGTGCCATGGTTCGACCGGAACCCCAATACATACCGGTCCAACATCGACCGGCAGGCGGGACACAGGCCGGCGCTGGCTCCGCAGGCCGGTCTACACCAAGTCGTGCAACGCGACATCAAGGCTCTCGAACTCAAAACTGAATCCCGCGTCCCGGAGTCTTTGGGCCGAGGGGTTTTGGCCTTCCAGGAGCATGTCGGCCATTTCACCGAACATCAACCTGACCTGGAAGGTCGGCAGGAACAACAAAATCGGTCGGCGCACACTGCGGGCCAAGGCCCGGGCGAACTCACCGTTGGAACAGGGTTCCGGACTGGCGACGTTGAAGGGACCCTGGACATCCTGTTTGTCGATGAGGAACTTTACCGCTGCGGCTGCATCCCGGAGGTGGATCCAGGGAAAGGGCTGGCAGCCCGAACCCAGCCGCCCACCGGCACCCATGCGTGCGGCCGGGAGCATCCGCTGCAAGGCGCCGCCGTCGGGGGAAAGCACCACACCGAACCTTGCTATCGCCAGCCGTACCCCTTTGGATGCCACCGGGCTGGCCGCAGTTTCCCAGGCATGGCAAACCTCGGCCAGAAAGTCGGAGCCGACCGGGGAGTCTTCGGTAAGAACTGTTTCGGGAGGATGATAACCGTAATAACCAACGGCCGAAGCCTGCACAAACACATGGGGCGAAGCATCGGATCGCGCCACCGCCTCCGCCAGGGCGCTGGTCGATTTCACGCGGCTGTCCAGAATTTCCTTTTTGCGCCGGCTGCTCCAGCGTTTGGCACCGATGTTGGCACCGGCCAAGTTCACCACCGCATCGGACCATGTGATGTGCGAGTCCAGTTCCGGTCCGGCACTGCCTTGCCAATGGACGTATCCGACCGCGCCGTTTGAGGTGGGATTTTGACTGCGAGTCAGGATCCTGACGCTGTCACCGCGATCTTCCAAGAGCGCGACCAAAGCGGTTCCAATCAGTCCGGTACCGCCTGCGATCAGGATGTTCATGTGTGTCCTATTCGTTGGGGTTCCTGCCAGCCCAAGTGACCAGACTTGTGTCACAGAGTGAGACACGATCTGGATGGGTC
>JAPPAJ010000373.1 GCA_026705565.1 Caldilineaceae bacterium
CGTCCTGCTGCCCCCGACTGGACACCCGGCAGTAAACCACGGTCAATCCCTGCGGGGCAACGTCGCCCTCGCCCGGGAACCGCAGTGCATCCGCCTCGGTGTGGTACCGCCGCCCGGTCGCAGTCCAGCATGCCGGGAACGTACCGTTGCGCGTCATGGATCACAACGGGTGCGCCGAACGCCCCACTCGGGCGCCAAACTGCGGGATGGGATGGATCTTGTCCATGTCAAACATGGTGCTGTGCAACACAGTACCTTACAAAATAGAAGGCTTATCGATGCACCGACTCCAACCAAGGAACGACGTCCATGTCCAACCTCCAACGCGTCGTGTTCATGGGAACACCGGATCTGGCCGCCATCGTGCTGGCGCGCATGCTGGAGCATCAACGGAACACGAATCCCCCGTGGCATCTGCGGGGTGCAGTCACACAGCCCGATCGACCAAGGGGCCGGAAGCGCAGGCCGGCGGAAAGTCCGGTCAAGCTGTTGGCCGGGTCCCACGGCCTGCCGGTGTTGCAACCCGATCGGATTAGGCGCAATCCGGAGTTCGCCGCCCAGCTGGCAGCCTGGGAGCCGGATGCCGTCGTGGTGATGGCCTATGGCCAGATTCTCCCGCCGTCCATCCTGAACCTGCCCCGGACCGGCTGCCTCAACATCCACGCCAGCCTGTTGCCGGCCCTGCGGGGGGCCTCCCCGGTCTTCGGTGCCGTGCGCCAGGGGCTGACCGTAACCGGGGTCAGCATCATGCAGATGGACCGGGGCCTGGACACCGGCCCGGTGGTGGACCGGGCCGAGACCGCCGTGCTGCCCCGCGACACGACCGGAACCCTGGGACCGCAGCTGGCGGAGCTGGGTGCCGAACGCCTGCTGGCCGTGCTGCCGGCCTGGCTCGCGGGGGAATGTCGGCCCATCCCTCAGGACGCCCTGCCGGGCACACCATCCCACAGTGGCCTCATCCGCAAGGCGGATGGGCGCATCAACTGGACGCGGCCGGCCACGGACATCGCCCTGCAAGTCAGGGCCTGCAATCCCTGGCCGGCCGCGCATTGCTGGTGGCAGGGCCAACAACTTCGGGTGCTGGATGCCCTGCCCGAAAGAGGAGGGAAACCGACGCGGGAACCGGGACGGGTGCTGGAGACGGACAACGGGCTCACGGTCCAGACAGGCGACGGGCTGTTGCGGTTGACCACGGTGCAACTGGCAGGTCGCAAGGCCATGGCCGCGGCCGACTTCCGCCGCGGTGCCGGGCGCAACATGGCGGGGAGCCTCCTCCTTTCCGTGCCCTGACACATGGAACGGGCACACCGGCCGCAGCCCTGTGCTACGCTGACCAACTCGGATCCCGTATAGGACCTTCCCCATGGCACGAACCGAACGCATCTGTGCCGAGTGCAGCGGTGCCGTCCAAATCGAGGACCAGTTCTGTCCCACCTGCGGGTCGGACACACAAGCAGAACTGATACCAACACCGGCATCGTCGCTGGCACAGAAGGCCGTGGCCGCGGCACCCGCCCTGCTGGCGGTGAGTCTGGTGGTCCTGAAGCTGGGTGGCAGCCTATTGCGCAATCCGCTGGTACGCCAACTGCTGGCAGGGAGCAATAACGGACTTCCTGCCGTCCGCCGTACCGGGGAACCCCCGGTATCCGGCAGGAGGCTGCATGTCAGGCGTCGCTGGCGCATCCGCCATCGGGACGGACGTCACACCAGCGGCGAGGAAGAGGAAACCTACACCCTCGCCTGACGCGCGTCAGGCGAGGGGCATGCCGGGACAGCCACAGCCCAGCACAACAGACGGCTGCCAGAGTAACGTGTCGAGCGTAGACAGAGTACTGTTCAACGTAAACACGGCAGCCCCTCCCTGCTGCTTCCGGGATAGGCACCTTGTCCGATAGGCTGTAGGCCACTATGCAGGAGGGCAGCATTCATGGCGAAGAAGAACCCGAAGGCGCAGTGGGGCTCAACACTCTGGCTGGGACAGTGGCAAGGAGTGGAGGACGGAGTCCTGAGTTTCCTGTCGGAAGCCACGTGCGAATGCGAATGTTACGGGGTGTCCGTGGGCTTGGCCATGGCCATGATCACCAGTTACAACGAGTTGCCTGCACAAGCCCGTCGGACCGTGGTGCGGACCGTGGTGAACGACTGCCTTAAGAACAACATGGTCTTCGCGGAAGAGGACGGTATTCCTTTTCTGGTCAAAGATCCGGGACCGGACGACAAGAGGCTCATGGCATCCGAAATGGCCACCTACATCAAAATTCCCGCCAAGTTCACGCACTTGGTCTTTTGGGCAACGATCTTCCGTTCCGCCGCAGTGCGTGCAGAGTTGGGTGCGGAGTTGAACCTGGATGGTTTGGAGTGCGGCGCAGCGTGCAGGCAGATGGAACTGCCAGCGGACATCAACAACCGCATCCAGGGCATCCACAAGCGGGGCATACCCATACCACCGTTCCCGGTTCCGGACGACGAAATTACCGAGACGTAACCCTGCGCCCGCTGCTCACCGAGACCGCGCCGGGCACTGAACCGGAAAACCGCAGCATGCCCAACCACCTTGATGGTTGTGTCGGATGGGGCGGCCCGAGAACCCGGGAGGATCGGACCTGACGGAACACGGCTGAGACCGGCACGTTGCTCAAGGCATGGCGCAGTAGGCGAGTCGGCCAGCATCGCCTGTTGAACCACAACTCGAGTTCGGCCGCATGGACTGCATGCGGCCCCGCAGTCCATGCCCACGGCATTAATAAAGCCCGTCGTCCGGCGGGCACTCCCCGCTCCGGATTCCGATGTTGAACCTCGGCGATGTGGCTACGGGACGGATGTCACACCAGCGGTGAGGCACACCTTGCCCTGCGCGCGTCAACTGAGGGACGTGCTGGGACGCTTGCCGAGCTTGATCGTGACTCGCACGTTGCTGCCGTTGCGCAGCACGGTCAAATTCACCTCGTCCCCCGGCGACGAGTACCGTTCCAGGTAGAGCATCAGGTCGTTGAACGAACTGAGCTTGAAGTCCTCGACGTGGGTGATCAGGTCGCCCCCGGCACCGGCAGGGCAAATGAACTCCAATTCTTCCGAATCGAATTGGGCTCGGGCACTGGCGCCGGACAGTCCGCCCCGGGCCGCCGGGCCGCCGGGCACAACCCGCGTGACATACGCGCCCCGCACGCTCTTGGGCAGGTCCAACGCCTCAGAGCAGATGGGGCTGTAGCTTGCGCCGTGGACGCCCAAGTAGGCGTGCTCGTACCGACCCGACTCGATCAAAGCCGGGATCACCCGGTTCACGATTGTGGACGGAACCGCTAGGCCAATGCCGCTGAAGGACCGCTGCTCGGAGATGATCTGGGAGACCACGCCCACCACCTCGCCCCGGTTGTTGAAGAGGGGCCCACCGGAGTTACCTGGGTTGGTGGCGGCATCGAACTGGATGCTGTCCGGAATCCGGTACCGCGTCATCGTATTCATGGTGCGGTCCAGGGCGCTCACAATGCCGGAGGTCAGGGTCTGCTCCTGCGAGAACGGGGTACCAATCACGGCCACGCGCATACCGACCTGCAGTTCCTCGCTGCGGCCCATCGTGACAGGCTGCAGTTCGTAGCCCTCAGGATCAATTTTGACAACTGCCAGATCGCTGTCAGGATCCGTAGCCAGCACCTTCCCGACTGACATGGTCCCATCCTGGAAGGTAATGTGCATGATGTCCGCGGACTGCACGACATGGGCATTGGTGACGATGTGGCCCTTTTCGTCCCAGATGAAGCCGGATCCCTGGCCCAGGTTGCCCAGCATCGGTGCTGGATCGCTTTCGTTGCCGAACCTGTTGGCCTTGATGAACTCGAACGTGTTGACCTGCACCACCGAGGGATTGCCGCGGGCGTAGATATCCATCAACACCGCGGTTTCATAGTCCACCTCGACCGCTTCCAGGGATTCGGGATCCACGGTGACGCTGAGCGTCCTGGGTTCCGCAACCGGCACCTCAACCTGGACTCGTTCAGTACCGATGCCCGGCAGCAAATTGGGTGCGAAGCGGTTCGCCAGTGCCGTCCCCCGACCCAATAGGTTGTCCCAGGCCACCAGGCCCGCCAGGACAAGGACAATGATCAGCAGGAAGGACGCCAAGCTTGGTCCGCGCCGGCGCGGACCGGGCGGTTCGGGACGGGAGTACTGTGTCATGGATGGATATTGGCGCCGAACGGGATCCCCCGTCCGACCGGTTGAAAGGACAAGTCAGTCTCGGCTCAGCCCAAGCAGCAGGAAGGCATAGTAGGCTAGGGTCATGACCGAGGATACGGCGGCGGCCACATAGGTGAGGGCAGCGGCATTGAGCACCTTGTTGACACCCTCCATCTCCTCCGCGTAGAGGATGCCGTGGCCAACGAGCAACTGCCGCGCCCGCGTGCTGGCGTTGAACTCGACGGGCAGCGTAATCAGGGTAAAGACTGTGGTCAAAGCGAACAGCACGACACCGACGCCCAGCAGTTCGGGCGTTTGCATAATCGCGCCCAGGAAACAGATGCCGGGTCCCAGCCAGCCGCCGAGGTTGGCAGTCGGCACGGCGGCCGATCGCAACCGCAGCGGTGCGTAGCCCTGCTGATGCTGTACGGCGTGGCCCGCCTCATGGGCGGCGATCCCGGCCGCGGCCACGCTGCGGCCGTGAAACACATCGCGGCTCAGGCGCAGGGCGCGCAGGCCCGGATGGTAGTGGTCCGACAGCCAGCCGGTGGATTCCTCGACCGGAACGTCGTACAGGCCTTGGCTGTCCAAGATCTGGCGGGCTGTCTGGGCACCGGTCAGACCACGGATATTGGCAACCTTGGAGTATTTCCCCATGTTGCGCTTGACCCTGGCCTGCGCCCAAAGGCCCAGCACTAGGGAGGGAAGAATCAGCAAAATATAGATGCCCATCACGCGTTCCTATAGGTCCGACCTCGGATCATACGATGTGAATCCGCCCCTGTGCTCCAAGGCGGGATCAGATTGGATTGTAGAGGATTGATGGTCTGGATATGTTAGGGATTTGTTGAAATAGGTCGGTGCCTTCAGACCGAGGCCCGTCGCACTCCCGCCAGCCAGCGCACGTTGCCCAGAACCGAGCTAAAGAGGAAATAGGCGGTTCCTCCCGCGGCGATTCCCAGCAGCAATTGGATCCAGGCAGCTTCAGCCCAGGGGCTTGTACCGGAGCCGATCCCGGCCAGCACCAGCCACACGGCACCACCCATGGCCGCGGACGCAACGGCCGTGCGCACGCTGTCCCAGGCCAACTGGACAGGGACCAGCCGCGGCAGGTGTGCGCGCAACCACCACAGCAGCAGCAGAATTTCGACGGTGGTCGCCACGCTGGCGGCCAGGGCCGGCCCGGCGTAGCCCAGTGGCCCGACCCACCACAGGCTCAGGCCGATGTTGATCAGGACAATGGTCACACCGGCCAGCATGGGCCTGCGGGTATCGTGCAGGGCATAGAAGGCCCGCACCGTAATCTCGACCGCGGCATAGGCCGTCAGGCCGGGCAGGAAGTACTGCAGGGCCCTTGCCACCCGTTGGGTGCTGTCGGCATCGAAGCTGCCTCGCTCGAAGAGCAGTTCAATCAACGGTACGCGCAACAGGTACAGGCCAACGGTGGCGGGTACGGCCAGCCACACCACGAGCCGCAGCATCGTGCGGAAGGATGCGGCCATGTCATCGAACCGACCGCGGTCGGCCTGGGCCGCAAAGGAGGGGAACGCGACGATGGACAGGGACTGGGCAAAGACCGAGACCGGAATCAGCATCAGGCGGAACCCGTAGTCGAACGCGCTTACGCTGCCCGGGGCAAGACGGCTCACGAGATTCGTGTTCACAATGAGGTTCAGGTGGATGAACAGGAGGCCGACCATGCGCGGGCCCATGAGCTTCAGGATGTGGAACAGGTCCGCATCGCGCCAGTCCAGGATCCAGCTGTAGCGGAGACCGTGCTTCCGCAGGGCCGGCAGCTGAATCAACAGGTGCAGCAGGGATCCCGCCACGGCCCCCACAACCAGGCCGCGGATGCCAAACGGTTCGGCCAGCCACAGGGCCGCGCCCCAAATGGCGACATTGCGCAGAGCCGGTGCCGCCGCCGGCAGCAGGAAGTGCCTCCTGGTGTTCAGGGCACCCATGCACAGGCCACTGACTCCATAGACCACGGTGCCCAGCAACAGCCAGCGCATGAGTTCGGCAGCCAGGTCCTGCTGTGCCGGTTCGAACCCGGGTGCCAGGACATGCCGCATCAGCCATGGCGCCATGGCAATACCGGCCACCGCCAGCACACCCAGCACCAGCGTGACCGCGTTCACCGTCTGGCTGAAGAGACGCCAAGCCACTGCCGCGCCGCGGCGATGCGAGAGACGACTGAACGTGGGTATGAAGGCACTGCCGAGCGCGCCGCCCGCCACCACTTCAAAGATCAGGTCCGGGACGCGGAACGCAGCCTGATAGGCGTCCAGCGCCGGCGAGAGGTTGAAGACGCCGGCGATGGCGATGTCGCGCGCCACGCCGGTCACCCGGCTCAGCACAAAGAAGAGCATGACCAGCGATGCCGCCCCCAGCAGTGAGCGGGCACCGACTGCAGGACGCTCCATCGTGTCCCGACCGTCATCTGCCGATGGCATTTTTCCTGTCGGCGGGTTGTTCTGTCCGGCCGGACCGGGATCAGCCGGCCGCAGCTTTGGCCTTGCCCTTTCGTGACTTGTCGGCCGTCTTTGCTACCTCGGGCGGAGTTGCGGTCTCTCGCGATCCGCTGCCGGCCGCATCCTCCTTGGTGCTGTCCTTCCCGCCCTGGGTATCGGCATCCTTCGCGTCGGCCTTCACATCGGTGTCGGCCTTCTCTTCAGCCTTTTCCTTGTCCTTGCCGTTGGCGTTGTCCGTCTTGTAGAACCCACTGCCCTTGAAGTGAATGGCGGGCATGCTCATGAGACGCCGCGTCGCCGTGGACCGACAGTGGGGACAGGCCGGTGCTTCGGTCATCGAGAACGACAGAATCTGCTCGAAGTGTTCGGAGCAGTGCGTGCAGGTGAACTCATACAGGGGCATGGCAGGGCACGTGGTGTTTGGACCGCGGGTGCCGATCCCGGGCTGGGACTGGCCGAGTTTTCCCCATTCCACGGTTTCTGGACAAGACAAATCGAAAGGGAAGTATATAGAGGGTGAGTTGGATCGTTGTATTCGTAGGGTAGCCGGTTAATGGGGATAACTTGGTGCCGTCGGAGGGGCTCGGAAGCCTTTTCTCCTCGTAGGGAGGCGGTCCTTGGTGGATTCGGGACTTGGCCATCAATGGGGAAAACTGGCCGAATCGTGGGGAAAACGTGGGGAAAGAATGGGGATAACTCAGGGGTTAATGGGGATAACTCGCTTCCTATGCGAAATCGATGGCATGGGGCCGAGGAGAGTTTTCCCCATTCCAGCCCAAGTTATCCCCACGTTTTCCCCATTAATCGCCGAGTTTTCCCCATTCTTTCCCCATTCTCCAATTGGCGGGAACCAGTCGTTGGCAGTGGCTTCCTATGCGAAATGGTCGGCATGGGGCCGAGGCGATTTCCCAATTCGGCTCGAGCATCCCGCTTCAACTAGCGGGAACCGGTCGTTTGCGCATGTGGCAGTGCTTGAACTTGCGGCCACTGCCGCAGGGACAGGGATCGTTCCTTCCCGGCTGGGCCGAACGGCGTCGCTGGACCGGGGGGGTCGCCTGAGCTCCGTTCTGTCGGTTCAGGTGGACGCGGTCGAAGGCGGGTTGTCTCCGGACCATCGTTTGTGCAACCTGCAGCTGCAGGGCCAGCAGCGTGCGGGCCGTCTGCTCCAGAATGTCCGTCTGCAGGAGGGAATACATGTTGAATGCCTCCTGCTTGTAGGCGACGATGGGCTGGATTTGGCCGACCGCCCGGAGACCGATGCCCTCGCGCAGATGGTCGAGATCGGTCAAGTGGCGGGTCCAGAGCGAATCGATGGTGCCCAGCATCACGTCGCCCAGCACCTGCCCGAACAGATCGTCGTTGTTGCACTGTTCCCGCTTGGCCGCCAAGGCATCGTCAATGCCACCCAGGAGGATTGTCTCCATCTCCGACTCGGTGCGCAGGGCCTCCCGCTCCTCCTCCAGAACTTCCAGCAGCGGCACCGGCAGGCGCGTGCTGTCCGGTGGGAAGAAGGCGCGAAGGGGCCGCAGGGCCTCGTCCGCATCCTCCTCCTCACCCAACTCGAAGGCGTCCGCGATCTGGTCGGACACCAAATCCGCGATCATGGCTCGCGCGATCGGAACCCTGTCTGCGGCCCCCAGAATGAGCTGCCGCTGTTCATAGATGGCGGTGCGCTGCTCGTTCACCACCTCGTCGTACTGCAGCACGTTCTTGCGGCTGTCGAAATAGAAGCCCTCGACCTTGACCTGGGCGTTTTCGATGACCCGGTCAATCATCCCGGCTTCGATGGGGGCGTCCTCCATCTTGAAGCGATCCATGATCCGGGACACCCGTTCCCCGCCAAAGCGCAGCAGCAGGTCGTCCTCGAGGCTGAGGTAGAAACGACTGCTGCCGGGATCGCCGAGGCGTCCGGAGCGGCCGCGCAACTGGTTGTCGATGCGGCGGGACTCGTGGCGCTCGGTGCCGACCACGTGCAGGCCGCCCAGGGACAAAACCTCCTGCTGTTCCTGTTCGACCTGGCGATGGACCTCCGCCACCGTGTCCACCCATTCGCCGTCGGATGCGGTGTGGGGATCCTCGCCCCGGTCAAGCAGATCCAGCGCCCGGGTCCATTCGCCCTGCGGAATGGACAACAGATCCACCTTCTGCCTGCGCAGCTGATCGCGGGCCAGACCTTCCGGATTGCCGCCCAGCAGGATGTCCACACCGCGTCCCGCCATGTTGGTGGCAATGGTCACGGCACCCCGGCGGCCGGCCTGGGCGATGATGGTTGCCTCCCGCTCGTGGTTCTTGGCGTTGAGGACTTCGTGCGGCACCCGCGCCCGTCTCAGCTGCCGGCTCAACTGCTCGCTGGTTTCCACCGCCACCGTGCCGACCAGCACCGGCCGGCCGGCCTCGTGCTCGGCCTTGATCTCCGCCACAACCTGCCTGAACTTGAGGTCCTTGGTCTTGTAGACCACGTCCGGCCGGTCGTCGCGAATGACCGGCTTGTGCGTGGGGATGGCAACCACGTCGAGGTCGTAGATGCCCCGCAGCTCCTCTTCCTCCGTCTTGGCCGTGCCGGTCATGCCGGCCAGGCGCGGGTACATGCGGAACAGGTTCTGGAACGTGATGCTGGCCAGCGTCATCGATTCCCGCTGGACCGTCACCCCTTCCTTGGCCTCGATGGCTTGGTGCAGGCCCTCGCTGAACCGCCGGCCCTCCATCATGCGGCCGGTGAACTCGTCCACAATCACGACCTCGCGGTCCCTGACCAGGTATTCAACATCCTTCCGGTAGAGGACGCTGGCCCGCAGGGCGTTGTCCAGGTACGGCAGCATCTCCGCATGCTCGCTGCCGTAGAGGTTGTCGATGCCGAGCGCCGTCTCCATGCGCTCGATGCCGGTCTCGGTCAGGGTGACCGTGCGTTCCTTCTCGGCGACGGTATAGTCGCGTTCCGCCTGCAACTGCCTGACCAGCGAGGCGAACCGCTGGTAGTGGCTGGAGCTGTCGCGGGCCACGCCGGAGATGATCAACGGGGTGCGGGCCTCGTCGATCAGGATGTTGTCGACCTCGTCGACGATGGCGTAGTGAAGTTCCCGCTGCACCTTGCCGTCCGAGCCGCGGGCCATGTTGTCGCGCAGGTAGTCGAAGCCGAACTCGTTGTTGGTGCCGTAGGTGATGTCCGCGGCGTAGGCCTCGCGGCGGGAACAGGGCCGGAGGCTCAGGTACCGGTCGTCGGACGTGCGGAAGTCCGGATCGAAGATGAAGCTGCCGGCTTCCCCGCCACCGCCCTGGTTCTGGATCACGGCGGCGGACGCGCCGAGGAGGTGGTAGATCGGTCCCATCAGCTGCAGGCCGACCTTGGACAGGTAGTCGTTGGGGGTGACGAGATGAGCGCCCCGTCCGGTCAGGGCATGCAGATAAAGCGGCAGGGCCGCCACGAAGGTCTTGCCCTCGCCGGTTTTCATCTCGGCGATGGAGCCCTGGTGCAGGACGATCCCGCCCAGCAGCTGGACGTCGTAGTGACGCTTGCCCAGGGTGCGCCGACAGGCTTCCCGGACCATGGCGAAGGCCTCGGGCAGCAATTCGTCGAGCACCGCGTGCTCCGCGTCGTAAAGCTGTTGCCGGGCCTGTCGCTGGCGCTGCTGGACCGCCCCGCCCCGGCCCAGGCCGGCGTCGGCCAGGCGGCGGTCGGCTTCCGCCAGCCCCTCCCGCGCCGCCTCGGTGCGTTCCTTCACCAGCACCCGAAACGCGTCCGTGCGTCCGCGCAGGTCCGCGTCCGGCTGGCGCGAGACCTCCGGTTCAAGGCCGTTGATCTCCTCCACCAGCCGGCCGTGCTTCTGGATCACCCGCTCGTCGGGCGAACCGAACACCTTGTTGTAGAACCTGCGCAGCATGAAGCGGCCCGATATCAGTAGTTGAGGTACTCGCCCACGCTTTCGCCGCGGTGGATGCGGTCGATGACTCCGGCCAGCGTGCGGCCCATGGGCAAAATGTGGAAGGAATCGGTCCGGTGCCCCTGCGGGACGGGGATGGAGTCGGTCACGATAACCTCGGCGAATTCGCTGTTGACCAACAATTCGACGGCCCCGCCGCTCAGCACCGGATGCGTGGCCGCGGCAAACAACCGCCGGCCGCCGTGTTCCTTGAGGTACTCCGCCGCCTTGCAGATGGTGGAACCGGTGTCGATTTCGTCGTCGAACAGGATCAGGTCGCGGTTCTTGACCTCTCCGATGATGGAGAACATGGCCAGACCGGTCTGGTGGCTGCGCCGTTTCTCAATGATCGCCATGGGTACGTGCAGCTTCTCCGCCAGGTTGCGGGCGCGCTTGACCGAGCCGACGTCGGGCGAGACCACCGTGGTCTGGTTCAGGTCGAGATCCAGTGAGCGGAAGTGATCGGCAATGATGTCTATCGCCGACACCTCGTCGACCGGAATGTTGAAAAAACCTTGGATTTGGCCTGCGTGGCAGTCCACGACGAGGGCGCGGTCAGCGCCGGCCGTGACGATCAGATCCGCCACCAGCCGCGCCGTGATCGGGGAGCGCGGCACGTCCTTCTTGTCGGAGCGGCCATAGCCGTAGTAGGGAATTACGGCCGTGATGCGGCCGGCACTGTCGCGGCGCAGGGTCTCGATGAAGATCAGGAGTTCCATCAAGTTGTCGTTGGCGGGAGCCGACGTGGGCTGAATCAGGAAGACGTCCTTGCTCCGGGCACTGTGCGCCAACTGCACGAACGTGTTGGAGTTGGGAAACGTCGTTACCGTCGACTCGGCCTGGCAAATGCCAAGCCAATGGCAGACGGACTCGGTCAGCGGCTGGTTGGCAGTGCCGCCGTACACCACCAGTTCGCCGTACAGGTTGGATGTAATCTCATGTCGGGCGGTTTTCATGAAGTCATCCTTTGGACGGAACCCGCGCCGGGTCGCTGCGAGGAGGATCAGCGATGTCGGACCGGGTCGAAGTATGCGTCCTGGTAGAGGATCATGGCCGTGGCATTGGTCTCCCAGAGCCGGTCCAGCAGGGCATCCGAGTCTATCAGACCAAAGCGGTTGGACTCCACGAATTCGGTCAACATTCGGCGGAAGGCACGGGCACCGGACCGTTCCCGGAAACGGTCCAGGAACAGGGCGCCCTTGGCCCGCACCAGGACGCGGTAGTCGGTGCCGGTGACATAGTCGTGGACGCGTAGGTCGACGGGTCCGTCCCGGTCCTGGCTTTGAAGGCGCTGCACCGGAATCTCCAGCTTCTGGATGCGATGCACGTCAGCCGCGTCCTCGCCGTGCAGGCGTTCCTGGTAGAGCAGGACGGCCAGGGTGGACAGGGCCTCGTCCAGCCATGGAGCATTGACCGGGTCGTTCTGAACGAGCTGGGACCACCACTGATGAGCCACGGAAAACGCGATTTCCAGCTCCAGGTCGCTGGCAAAGGCGCGGTACAGCTGCACACCGATCAGGCTTACCTGGGGCAGTTCCATCGAGAAGTTGGCCAAAGGTGCCATCGCCACGGTCAGGGTCGGCCAGGGATAGGGACCGAATTCCTCCTCGAACGCGCGCAGGGCGGCCACGGTGAAGTCCCGGGCCTCCAGACCGGTGTCGCCGTAGGCCGGCACCCACCAACTGGTCACCAGCACCCCGCCGGCGTCGAAGGATGTCGATTCGTAGCCGGCGTGCGTGATCAGGGAGAACTCGGGCACGGGGCCGGCCAGCAGGCTGTAGCGGATCAGCGGTGCGGGTTGGCATTCCCATGCCGCCAGGCGGTCGGGACAGGCGGCCACGTCCTCCTCCGTGCACTCGGACCAGGGTGCCTGATGGGGGCAGTTGTGGATGAACCCGATGCGTTCCTGCTCCACGCCGGGGGTTACGGGCGGAAATCCCTCCGGCATCCACAGTTGCACGCGAAAAAAGGAGGCGGGGCTGTAGAGGATGTCGGAGAAGGTGGGAGCCGTCTCCAGCCACCAGTGGCCGGGGGCTGCTGGACTGGTTGGCACGTAGTGGGCGAGCACGGGGTAGAACCACGGCGCGGCGTGGAAGCCCAGCATCTGGCCGAACGGCACGTAGACGGACGAGACCTCCGGGAAGACGGGCAGGTCCAGGCTCCAGACCAGCTCAATTTCAAAGGGCCGTCCGGGACGGATCCATTCCTCGGTCGGCAGCAGGAAGACAGCCGCCGTGTCGTCCGCCGCCAGCTTGAATGGCACGAGTGCGTTGCGCACCGTGCCCCGTTCGAGCACCAGGCGGCCGCCCACGTGGGTCAGGTTGGGGTAGAGGCGAAAGACCAATTGTGTCCAGGTGTCCCCGGAAAGATTGACGCCGGAGACCTGCATGCGGCCCTCCAGGTGGTTGCGCGTCGGCTGGTACCAGACTTCCATGTCGATGCGGGGAGCACCCGTCAACTCCGTTAGAAGCGGTGCATATTCCGGACGCACGACCGGTGCATACACATCCGCGAGACCGGGAGGGGCCGTCGTGCAGGCGGCCAGAACCAGCCACGCGAGCAGGAGGGCCGCCATCCGCCACCGGCCGGATTCCCCGCGCCGTGCGGCCGCGGCGCGGGACGGTGCCGGTCGAGGGTTGGGGCAGGACACGATCGGAAGCCGGGCAACGGGGAGATGGGAACAGCGGGCCGGTCAAATTGTACGGTGAACCTGGGATTTTTGGCCGCCTGGTGGACAATGGCGGCATCCCGAGGCAATTCCAGTTCCCGTGGACGGGGCAAGCCGTGCTCGACCGAAACCAACTCTATGCCGAACTGACCGGGCTCAAACCCAGGCTCCAGGCCCGCATCGACCGGGATCAAGGATTGCAACAGAATCTGGCACCGGTCCGCGACTGGTTCCGGACCGTTCAGCGGCCGGAATTGGAGGCGCAACTGGAGGCGAGCGGGATTGCATGGCCGGGCGCGCGTCCCACGTGCGACATGGACTGTGCCGATGGCTTTCGCATCGCCGGACCCGTCGACACGGACGACTTTCAGTCCATTGCCGGCCTGTTTGGCTGGGCGGACGGCATCCTGCGGCGGCGGGCCGTGCTGGCGGTGGACGGCAGCCACCTGGTGCCCGAGCGAGGCATGTCCCTGACCCTGGGTGCGATACAGATTGGCTGGCACCTGAACGATCCCCTGGCCGGCCATGCGGAGGAGTACCAGGACATCAGCCTGCAGCTGTCGGACAAGTACGGCAGCGCCGAGCACAACACCGAGTTCGTTTCGCAAATCAACCTGGCGCGTTCCGTCAAGGAGTGCGAGACGCTCCTCGACAAGGCCGTGGCCATGGCGCACACGCCGGTCTGCTTCTACGACAACTCCTACATTGCATCGTTTCTGGCCTATCAGACGGACGAGATCCGGGATCGCTACCTGGGAGCCCTGGATACCCTCCTGACCCGGGCCGAGGCCGCGCAAATTCCGGTGGTGGGGTACATCGACGCCAGCGACAGCCGCGATCTGGTCCACATGTACGGTTCCGTGCACGGCCAGGCGACACTGGACGATTCGGACCTGTACGGGATCACGGACGCCGCCCTGGTGGCCGAACTGCTGCCCGGCTGGGGCGATCGGACCCCCCTCATGCAGTGCGCGCGCCACGACGGGGTCAGCTTCGAGCGGGGACCGGACTTCCTGTACGGCAGGGTGGGAATTGTCTACCTGCGACTGCACCGGCGAACTCTGCCGGCCCGGATTGAAATCCCGCTTTGGATTCGGGAGCGGGAGGGCCTGCTGGAAGAGGTCATGGACGTGGTGCGGGCGCAGGTGGTCCTGGGCAACATGAGCTATCCGCGCGCCCTGAGCCGCGCCGATCGTCAAGCCACCCTCAGCACGGCCGACCGTCGCGTCTTCTACAACCTGGTCAAGTCGTGGGCCAACCAGGAACTGGGCCAGAACGTAACCCGGTCCGCCAAGGCCAACAGCAAGCGGGTCACCCGTCCATCCGGAACGGGGACCGCCGATTTCGGTTGAGTTGGCATGCCCGTCGGCCTGTGCCATACTGAACATCCACCCCCCAAGGACCCGGGGACGCCGCCGGTGTCCTGAACCATTCCGCTGCCATGATCGATGACAGGGGGCCGGAGGCGTCCGCTTCCCCTCCGGTCCTGCCCGCGCACTGGGATACACCCCTGAAGCGCGGAATCCTGATTTTGATTCTGATCCTTGCGATCTTTCTGCTCTGGCTGGCCCGGCCGGTGCTGCCGCTGGTCATCCTGGCCGGCATCCTGTCCTACCTGCTCGCCCCGGTAGCCAACATCATCTCGCGCCCGCGCCTGCCGCGCGGGCTGATGACCTTCCTGCTCTACCTGCTGCTCCTGACCGCGCTGGTGCTCGGTCTCTACGCCATGCTGCCGGTCCTGGACACGCAGTACCAGACGGTGCTGCGCATCGGCGGCGGCTTTGTCTCCGGCCTATTGGTGCAGGTCAGCCAAATCCCGGACACGGTGCACCTGCTCGACATGCCACTCGAGACGGCACCTCTCAAGCAGGTACTGGAACCGTGGCTGGGTGAGACGACCGTGGACGGCCTGCCAACCCTGCAGGGTGTGCTGAACCGGATCAACGACGCCTACACCGCGACCTCCGGCGTGTTCCGGGGCACACTCAACTTCGGTCTGGGAATCATCAACACGGGCGTCGAGGTCCTGCTGTCGGCACTGTTCGTCTTCGTGGTCAGCTTCTATCTGACCAAGGATGCGCCGCATATCCGCGCCTTCCTCGAGGGCAATTTCCCGCGGAAGTACAAGTCCGAGTGGCAGGACCTGATCCGTTGCGTGGGCAATGTGTGGCGCGCCTTCTTCTTCGGCCAGATCATCCTGTCGTTCACGATCGGTGTGGCGGTGTATGTGCTGCTGCGCCTGTTGGGCGTGCAGGGTGCCCTAGTGCTGGCGCTGATCGCCGGCCTGCTCGAGGTCATTCCCAACCTGGGGCCGATCATCTCCCTGGTGCCGACACTGCTTGTGGCCCTGACGACCGGCAGCAGCACCTTCCCGGAGATGAACTTTGTTGTGTTCAGCCTGATTCTGGCCGCTTCCTACTTCGTCCTGCAGCAGATCGAGAACACGATCGTGGTGCCCCGCCTGATTGGCCGCTTTGTGCAGATTCACCCCACCCTGGTCATCATCGGGGTCACGGTCGGGTACCTGTCGAACGGTGTGGTGGGCGCTTTTCTGGCGGCACCCCTCATGGGCAGCGCACGGGTGCTGGGGACGTACATCTTCGCCAAGCTGATGGACTATCCGGTGTCCTTCCCGGAAACGGAATCCAATCACCCCTTCCGCCGCACCGAGATCTCCATTCAGGTCCACAAGGACGGGCCCGAGACCGATGGATTGGAATCGGATCCTGCCGCGGGCGATTCCAAGGAACCCCAACCGTCCAAGAGGCCCCAGGAGACGGCTGTCGGCGACCTGCCGGCCTCCGATTCCATGCTGGACACACCTGCGCCGTCGGCCTGAGGCCGCGTTCAGCCTACATCCAAACCCGTTCTTCAATCCGTCCGTTGGCAGCACTGCCTGCCAAGGAGCGCATGCAGCATGACGCGCACCGGAGTCATTGGCTTGGGAGATATGGGGTTGGGCATGGCCCGCAACCTGGTGGATGCCGGTTTTGACGCGTACGGGTTCGACCTGCGGGAGGAACGGCGGCGCCTGTTCGCCGAGGCGGGAGGCAGGGCCGCCGGTTCCATGGCGGAGTTGGGGCGCAGCGTCGACATCGTGTTCCTAATGGTGCTCAACGGAAGCCAGGTCTTCGACATCCTGAACGGACCGGACGGGCTGTTGGGATCCATGGCACCCGGTTCGACCGTGGTGGTGAGCGCCACGATCAAGCCCCGCGAAGTGGAGGAGGCCGCGGCCCTGTGCGAGGACGCGGGCCTGCACCTGCTGGACAGTCCGGTCAGCGGCGGCCAGTCGGGGGCCGCCGCCGGCACGCTCGCCATGATGGTGGCTGGTCCGCCTGGCCTGCTGGATGAGCACCGGGACGTGTTCGCGGCCGTGGGCGGCAATGTGATGAACGTGGGGGACCGGCCTGGCCAGGGCCAGACCGTCAAGGCGGTTCTGCAGGCCGTGATCGGCACCACCTTCGCGGGCATCTTCGAAGCCCTGGTGCTGGGCGACCGGGCCGGGGTGGACAGCCGGGTCGTGCGGAAGGTGCTGGAGGCGAGTCACGTGGGCAGCCCCCTGCTCAGGAACACGGTTGAACTTGTCCAGAGCCGCCGTTTTGTCGGAACGGGCAGCAACGCGGCCACCATGCACAAGGACTTGACGATCACGATGGACCTGGCCTTGGAGAGCGGTGTCACGATGTTCGCCACGGGTGCGGCCCTGCAACTGATGCAGGCAACCCTGCACTCGTTCCCCGGCGAGGACAACTGGGCCGCGGTCAAGGTGCTGGAACGCTTGGCCGGTGTGGAGGAGGAGTGAGATGGCAATTTCCCTGGGGGTTATTACCGACGGCATCAGCCGCGCCTTGGACCAGGCCCTGGCCGTGGCCGCGGAGCACGGTCTCAATGCGGCGGAGCTTCAGTACGTTGGATCCCATGAGGTTGGCGACGCGGACTTTCCCGTCGATGCCGACACGGCGCATGCGGCTCGTGTCCGGGGTCTCCCGATCTCCTGCCTGTCGCGCCACCTGTTCAGCGGGATGCCGGTGCTGGACACGGAACCGGGCGACGCGGCGCACAGCCAACAGATGGCCGAACTGACCCGCTGTCTCGACCTGGCCCGGGCCTGGAATGTGCCCCTGGTCCGCATCATGTGCTTCCGCAAGGAGATGATTCTCTTTGGGGATCGGGGAGCCGAGGAATGGGTGGTAACGCGGGGTGCCTGGACCAAGACGCTGCAGCTGCTGGAACCGGCCGTGCAGCTGGCTTCCGATCGCGGACAGCAACTGGTCCTGGAGACCGGCAACAGCGGCATGATCAACTCCGCCGCCCTGGCCCGTCGGCTGCTGGATGAGATGGGACGACCGGAAGCGCTTCAAATCCTGTGGGATCCCTGCAACTGTCTCTATGCCGGTGAACCGGCTTGGCCGGACGGCTGCGAGGCGTTGGCCGATGGTGGCCTGGGTCACATCCACATTAAGGATGCGGTCGTGTGTCCCACGCTGGGCTCGGTGAGTTGCCGGGCCTTGGGCGAGGGAGACATGGGCCCCTCACTGCCGGGTTTGGTGGAGTTCCTGCGTGCCAGTGGCTATGCCGGTTCCATTTCCCTGGAGAGCGTCTATCGTCCTGTGGGCGGAACGTTTGTGGACGGATTCCGGGAATCCGTGGGGACGCTCAGGGAGTTGTTCGGCTGAAGCCAAGGCCCCGCTCTGCCGCCAGTCCGGATTCCGTGGCGGCGGACGACCGTTGAAAGCCCGCGGTCCGACATTGTCCGTCAAGCGGAAACGGCCTCAAGAGGTCAGGACGATTCTAATCGTCCGTTCGCGAGCCAATCCATGAGTTCGTCGCCTGTTCCAACCCAGGACAATAGGGTCGACACGTCGGGCCAGACTTCCTGGCTGCGCGAGTTCAGAAACCGCTGAAACGCGTCTGTCTGTTCGGGAAACATGTGAGCAATGACATCGGCCAACAGCTCGGCCTTGCCCTCAGCCTTGCCCTCGGCTTTGCCTTTTGCTCTACTTTCCGCCTTGGCATCTTCCAGATTTGCTCTGATGCCCTCGGCGATGGTGTCGTACAACATCGCGTTTCCTCCAACGTTATGTCCACAGGCAATTCCAGAGTAACGGCACTCTCGATCCATGTCCGGAAAGCGGGGTTGTTGTGACGGACGGGCATGAGTTCCACTCTCATTAGCTGCTGGCTAAGGTTCGTGAGGCCAGCCACGCAACGCTTCAGTCGGTGCCCTCCACCGCGTCGGACGCGGCATCTTCGACTCGCATCAACTGGTCCAAGTGTGGCTGCAGTGTGTCCCTCAGCAGAATCAGGTTGTCGGCCATCCACTGGCGTGCGGTCTCCAGTATTTCCTCGGGTGATGTCAAACTGACTGTCTCGTCGCTTTCCAGCATGACACAGGAATCCCAAGATTCTCCGCCCTCTTGCCCCCAGACGGCACCGTTTACCTTTCCGTCGATCTCGTCCCTGTGCCGGAGCAGGGCACAGTACCTTTGTTGGTGGTCGGTCCCCTTCAGAGACAGGAATACCTTGGCCTTTTCGCCGTCCAACCCCGTTGCATAGACGACATCCGGATGTTCGGATTGGAACGACCGCCACCGGCCCTGCCATCCTCCCCTCCCCATCGGCTGCACCCCTCTCTGGCGCAGCCGCGCCACCAGCGGTCGGTAGAACTCCGCGAAAAGCGTGTTCGAGTGCTTGTTGGCGGAGCGGGATGGTCCCGGTTGCGATTGGGGCGGCTCAACTACCGTGTGGAAATCGGCGGCCAGAACTTCTCCAACGCGGTAGGCTCGCACCGTGACGGCGTACACATGGATGGTGTCGGCATCGTTGAGCCACTCCAGAATACTCTTGTGGTAAGAACTGAAAGCACGAGCCACCCACACCAGTATGTTGGCTTCCGCGTTGGCGGCATACCCCAGCAACCGGAGACAGTGCGAGTCATCCGACTCCTCGAGTTGGTTCTCGATCACCACCTTGGCACCGGTTTCGGCCTGCCGGGCATAGATGTCAACCCGGCCGGCATCCTGCAACGTGACCTCCTTCTGCACCTGTTCCAGGCTCAGGCCCAGCTTGGCTCCCAGTAGATCAATATTGTCGGCTAGCCACGGGGTAAAGTCGAGCGCCTCGTTAGGCCAGACCTCCCGCAAGCGCACACGCTTCAGAGGTTGTATCTCCGGCATTTCTCTCCTCGCTATTGGTGCTTGGTTCCATGCCCATGCCCACCCGGCTGAGCCGCGACCAAGCCGGGTGGCGGTGACGGGGAACATCCGCGGCAGGCCGTCCGGATGCGCCTGCCGCGGGCACTGGACGACTCAATGCGCGTTCTTGGATCGAAGGGCCGGACCGATGTCAGAGCCATCCCGTGGAGCCGGTCTGTACAGTTCGGGGTCCTATATCGCAGGGCCATAGCAGCAAGATGTCAGGCCACCGGCAAACGAGCCGCCACATCCAGGTCCAGTCCGTGGTCCGGTTCGAACCGGACCGGCCGGCCGAACCACGCCGCCGCCCCAATCATGGCCGCATTGTCGGTACACCAGGCCAAGGGCGGGATGCGCAGGGGCAACCCCAATCCGGCGAATCTTGAGAGTGCTTGTTCTCGGAGCAGGGCATTGGCACTGACCCCGCCACAGATGCCGATGCTGCGCGCCGAGTGAAGGATGGCTGCGGTCTCCAGTCGGTCCAGCAGCAGTTCCGCCACGCGGGCCTGGAAGGCCGCGGCCAGGTCGTTGACCACCTCCGGCGGCACCCCGTTGTTTTCCCCATCGGGATCAAGGCCGGCCCGACGGCACCGGTGCAACATGTCGGTCTTGAGACCGGAGAAGCTGAAGTCCAGCGCGTGCTTCGGATCGCGGCGCAGGGGATAGGGCAGATCGTGCGCGGCCGGATTCCCTTGGCTGGCCGCCTGCTGGATGGCGGGACCGCCCGGCATCCCCAGACCCAGGATGCGTGCCACCTTGTCGAAGGCCTCGCCCGCGGCGTCGTCCAAGGTTCCCCCCAGACGTTCCCAAGAGCCGTGGCCGTGCATCAGGATCAACTCCGTGTGGCCGCCCGAGACGATTAGGGAGAGGTGGGGAAAGGCCAAATCACGCCAGTCGCAGCCCAGGGCCCGGTCCGTCTCCAGCCACAGGCTGTAGAGGTGCCCAACCAAGTGGTTGACTCCGATCAGGGGCAGATTCGAACCCAGGCAGAAACCCTTGGCCGCGTTAACGCCGACCATCAGACTGCCCACCAGCCCGGGGCCACAGGTCACGGCCACGGCATCCAACTCTGCCGGTTCCTCGATGTCGGCGTCGGCCAGTGCCCGTGCCACGACCGGCTCGATGGCCAACACATGCTGCCGGCTTGCCAGTTCCGGAAATATGCCCCCGAACCGGGCGTGCAGTTCCACTTGGGACGCCACCTCGCTGGACAGCACGCGCTGGCCGTTCTCGACCACGGCCGCGGCCGTCTCGTCGCAACTGGTTTCGATGGCCAGAATGCGCATGCGGGGGTGAAGTATTGGGAATCCCGGGGTGACCCGCGCAGTGTCGCGGACGCGAGGATCAGGACTCCGCTTCGGCCTGGGTCACGCGGCGCTGGAAGCGCTGAATGGCAGGGGCGTTCTCGATAGTTGGTGGTTCCTCACCGGCCTCCTGCATGCGCCGCAGGAGGCGCTCCTTGAGCACGTCGCACGCCGCGCGGTGCGACTCCTGTCCAATCAGGTTGGTCAGCTCGTACGGGTCGTACTCGAGGTCGTAGAGTTCGGACTCCACGTAGCGGTCGGAGCCCGATACCTCTCCCCCCTTGAGCTCCGGTGCTTCGACACAGTACTTCCAGCGCTTGGTGCGGATGGCCCGGGCCACCTGAGCCTCGCTGATCTGGATAAAGACCTCCTCGGGCCATCCCTCCCGCCGGCCGGTCAGCAGGGGCTGAATGCTCCGGCCCTGCATGGCGGTGGGAACCGGCAGGCCGGCGGCGGTGAGCAGAGTCGGCGGCAGATCGACGAGGCTGACCAGCTCGTCCACCCGGCCGCCGTTGCTGAAGCCCGGACCGGTCAGCATGGTGGGGATGCGCACCGAGGATTCGTGACAGGAACGCTTGTATTCCCCGTTGCGGGTTTTGAAGTGGCAGCCGTGGTCCGACGTGTAGAGGATGACGGTGTTGTTCAGCATGTCGAGGCTGAAGAGGGCGTCGCGCAGCCGACCCAGGGCCTCGTCCAGGCGCTTCACCATGCCGTAGTAGCCACCCAGGTGCTGCTGGCTGGAGCCTCCCAGTGCCAGCAGATCCGGCGGAGTCCAGCGGCCGGCATACCGTTCGCGGTACCCGTGGGGCGGCGGGTAGTCGTCCAGGTGGTTCTGGTGGTGCGGCTCGATGTAGGAAACAAACAGGAAGAATGGATTTTCCTGGTGTTCGTTGATGTAGCGGATGACGGCGTCGGTCTGGGCATCGACGCGGTAACCCGGCATCTTCACCGGCTGGTCGTCGCCGTCGTACATGACACAGTCGTAGGCGTCCGAGGTGAACTCCAGGGTATTGGAGGCCAGCCAGTAGTCGTACCCGAAGCGCCGGTCCGCGGGCACCGGTCCCCGGGAGCCCGCATCCAGGTGCCACTTGCCGATGTAGCCGGTGTCGTAGCCGCCTTCCCGGAAGCAGTGGGCCAGGGTGCGCGCGTCCTCCCGCAGGGGGATGCCGTTGCGCCAGCATCCGGTTTCGGTGGCATAAAGGCCCGTTTGGAGGCAGGACCGGGCCGGTCCGCAGACCGGCTGGCACGTGGAGGTCTGTGCCAGATGGGTACCGCCCACGGCCATGGCGTCGAAGTTGGGGGTCAGATCCAAGGGGTTGCCGTGCAGTCCCGAGGTATCCCAGCGTTGCTGGTCGGTGAAGAACACGATCACGTTGGGCTGGGACATGCGGAAAATCTTTCCCTGTTGGGTTGGCCAAGAACAGGTCTGGTGCAACGGCCGCCAGGCGATTGGTCCGGATCGCCGACTGAAGGTCGAGAGCGGCGCGGGGTGTGGGTTTAGGAAGCCTTGTAGAACTCCGCGTCGCAGACGGGGAATCCCTGGCCGGTCAGGGGGACGCCGTGGCCGACCTCGAAGCCCGGAATCAGCGGGTGCTGGCCGGACTGGTTTAGGTTCACCCGGACGCCATCCGCCATGAAGATCATGATGTGGGCCCGGCGCTGGCGCTCGGTTACGTTGGGCGGAGTGGCGTGGAAGTTGAGGCAGTGGTGGAACATGCAGCCGCCGGCCGGCAAATCGACCGAAAGGCCGATGGAGGCCGGCTCGTCCCGCATCTTGACCCGGTCGGAGGGCTCCGTGGTTTCGCCTTGGGCTTCGGCTGCCGCGATCGCCTCCATTTCGGCGGCGTAGGACTCCAGGCCGAACCGAGGATCGCGATGGCTGGAAGGCACCACGTGCATGCTGCCGTTGGAGGGATCCACATCGTCCAGGGCCAGCCAGCAGGTCAGGATGTTGGGATCCATGAGCGGCCACAGGTAGAAGTCCTGGTGGAAATGGAAGTGGCCGTTGTCGTGCGGTGGCTTGGAAATGATCTGGTCGTGCCACAGGCGCAGGCGGTCGGTGCCCAGCAGGGCCTTGGCGACTCCGGTGATCACGGGATGGTGCAGCAGGTTCAGGTAGGCGTCGTCCCGCTTCCACATATTGATGTACTGGGTGATCGGCCGGTCGAAATCCTCGGCCTCGCCCGGCCGTCGGTGGCCGTACTTGAATTCGAGCTCGTCGTCGCGGCCGCCCCGGTTCTCCTCGTCGATGACCTGGTCGAGTCGCTCGCGGTACAGCTCGAGCTCGTCCTGTGAGAGGACCTGTCCGTACCGAAGGTAGCCCTTGTTCCTGAAGAAATCGATCTGTTCCTGGGTAACCATGATGTTGTCCTTGCTTGTGGTCGGAGTTGGAAAAGTCGTTGGTACGGTGCCGGTTTGAACAGGAACGGGCCGGTCAGGCCGCGGCCGCGGCCTGTGCCTGTCGGTTGCGTGTGTCCGTCAGGATGGCCGCAACGGTGTCCAAGGGCACCTTGTCGAGGTTGGTGAAGCGTACGCAGCTTTTGCCGCAGTTGAGCTTGCCGAAGGCCGCGCGGTGGCTGGCCAGCAGGTCGACATCAAGATATAGGCTCATGTGGCGCTTCTGGGAGGCGAAGGCGCACAGGACCTGTCCGCCGGTCCAGTAGGTCGGCATGCCGTACTCCAGGTTCTCGACCATATCCTCGTCGATGGAGAGGACCAGGTCCCGCAACGTTCGCAGGGCCTCCCGTCGCTTGGCCGGGCACTGGTCGATGTAGTCGGCCACGTCGCTGGCTTCAATGCGCATATCCCTACTCCCGCGGACCGGACTGCGGCCGACCGCACCACCTCAGGTGCTGCGACGATCCGGAATGTGGTCGCTTTCCGGCCGCGGCACGTGCGGCCAGTGTCCATAGCGGTCCTCGCCCCGGCACAGGATGCCCTGCCGGTTCCACCCTTGCTTGGCCTCGACGTCCGGTGAAACGAAGCGCATTGTAAGGCCGCAGCGGCGGTGCGGGGAGTTGTTGGGTTCCGACCCGTGCAGCAGCCAGTCCGTATGGAGGGACATCTGTCCGGCGCGCATGACCAGCGGGACCGGCTCCACCCCGAACCGCTCCACGCCGTGGACCGTCTGGTTCAGGACATTGTTTTCCGAAGCATCGCTTTCGCTGTATGCGATCTGTCCCTGCAGGTGGGTGGTCGGAATGACCTGCATGGCACCGTTCTCGACGGTGGCGTCGTCGATTGCCAGCCAGACGGTCACGGTCTTGCTGGGGGTAATCGGCCAGTAGGAGGCGTCCTGGTGCCAGGCCACGGCCTTGCCGTCACCCGGCATCTTGCAGAAGTAGTGGGTGCCCCAGCAGATGAGGTCCTCTCCCAGCAGATCCTGCACATAGTCGAGGATGCGGGGCTCGCAGACCAGGTCCCACAGGGTGCGCAGCCGCGCATGCCAGCCGTTGATGGAGTAGCTGTTCCAGCCGCGGGCGGCGGCTTCGGCCAGGCAGCGGTCGAAGAACTCCCGGTGCACCTGGATCTCCTCATCCGAGAAGACATCGAGGGGCGACAGGAAGCCTTCCCGGTTGAAGCGTTCCACCTGTGCGATGGTCAGGGTGGTCGGATTGTCGACTCCCAGGGGGAAGAAGCGCTTGACCCGATTCAGGTCGGGAAAGGCCTCGAGGATGGTGTCTTGTGTTGCAGCCATGATCTGCCAGAAACCTTGAGGTGAATTGTGCCAGCCATGCGGAGGGGATTCTATAGCGGTCTGGTGCCGGGTCTGTTTCAGGCTTGGCAGCTCAGTGGAACGGGCACCGCGCCGATGCCCGCGCGAATTGACACCGCGTCCTTTGGCCACGATCTGCCGCCCGGCCCGCGATTGGAATTCGCACACGCCGACCAGTCCGACTTGCTGACGGACCGAGACATGGGGTTCCCACGAGTTCGAATCTTGGCCCTTTCGGCAGACTTGGGGACAGCGGTACTCGGGACGCCGCCACTCTACCTACTATCTGCTATCCGGGCAATTCGCCGTTGGCTTCATCCCCGTCTTTGCCTGCAAGCCCAAGCAGCTCTCGCCATTGTCGGGGATTGGCCAAGACCGCGGGAAGTATCTCGGCAACATTCTCCGGTGGTCCGGAGGAGGCCCAAACCTCCTGCAGTTCATCATAAGCCGCCTTGTTAGGCAAGACAGGCTCCAGCAGATCTAGGACAACCCCCAAACGCCCTCTGGCCTCGCCTCTGACCTCGCCCCTGGCCTCGCCTCTGGCTTCGCCCCGGGCTGCGCTTTCCCGAAGACCGTCGCCAATGTGATCGCGCCAGATGTCCAAGTCCGCGTCGTACCACTGAAAGACAAGCTTCCCCTTTGGATCGGCCTGGGTCAGTCGCAGCAGAACCCCAAGCACTTCGCTGCGTACCGTCCGGTTGGCCTCCGGCCCCACTCCCGGCACGCGAGCGTAGGTGCCGTCGTCCTGCATACGATGCAGGACGATTTGGAAATCGTATCCCGAGTGGTTCTCGGTGGGCGGCTCTCCGGGATCAACAATCAAGTACTCCCAAATGCCGAGGCGTTCATAAAGGAATGCTTTCTCCTCATAGTCCCTGATCACGGAGGTGGGCGACACAACCTCGATGACCATTTCCGGCACCGGGTGCTCCGGATCGGTACGAATTACCCGCGATTCCTTCAGGCTGCGATTGTCCCGGCCTTCCGGGAATACCACCAGATCGGGCTTAACAAGGGGCTTGGCCTTTCTTGCGCCCGTGATCGCCATCCATTCGCGACCGAGCTCTTCCGGGAAGTGGTAGTCGGGGGTTCCCTTCACGCGATGGTGGCCGTCTTTCCCTGCGGGCGTATACAGAGTTTCCCGAATCTGATCAATAAGCGAGTTGTGGATTTCAAGGTCCGGGCTCACAAAACCTTCCATGTTGTAGATAAGGTTGCGGACGTTGGGCTTGCCGTAATCGGGATCCGTGGTCCAGTATGGAAAGTACTCGTGGTCCTCGTCATAGGGGTACTCAGGGTCGTAGTGGGATAGGCTTCTGAGTTCGGCCTCCCATTCGTCGGGGTGCAGGACACGCCATACGGCCCGGGCGCGGCGTGCATTGTTGGCGGTGGCCGAATCCGTTTCGCCCGGAAAGGCGGGATTACGCCAGTCCCAGGGCGTGGGGGGCGTTCTGGGTGTTTTGGGCAGTGCGGTCTGCGCGTGGGGGTTCGGAACTGTGTTTTCCCGCGGAAGGGCTGTGGAATCTGCCACTGCAGGCGAATCCAGAAGTTCTGAGTGTGCGGGTGTCATATACCTGCTTCCTTGCCACCCTCTTGTCGTTGGGCCGCCATTTTAAACCAGCCCCTAGCCCCTTTTGCGTGCCGGACCGGATTGGCCAGTGTCCTTCCACTGCTTGAGAATGCTCTTATCGGTCGGCACACCAGCCGCTTTGCCTAGCGGGATCGATCCTTAGCGGCACTGCAGCGAGCATACAGCACGTGGAGCTTCTCCTGGTTGGACTTCGTCCAGGCACCGATCCGGGTACAGCGGTCCCAGCCCGTGGTGGCGGTCGTGAGATCCGTACACGGCTGTCGATACCGCAGACGACCAACGCCGACAACATCAGGATGTCCGTCAGGCTATGCCGCCTGTCTGCATCCCACGCGGATCGTCCAGCCGTGACAGGGCCGCGCTCCGATCCTGCCGATTTGGCCCATCTTTACATCGCAGTGTGTGACTTCCTAGCAACCCAGCCCTTCTCCGAGAGGACACCGTGTGCGAGGTTGATTTGACGTTCGGAAAATCGACGTTTCCTGGGATGCCAGTCATGGATGTACCGCACCAGGCCATCGTCCAGTTTGTCTGGCTCCTTTTCAATTGCCCAGTGGACGGATGACAGAAGCTCCAATCCATTGGCGGTCTCAAATCCCTCTACCAAGTCCATCACCCTGTCAATCCTCTCGCGTGTTTGGGATTCACCGTCAAGAAGCTGCTTAGCGTCCCCCCGAACACCGGGAACAACCCAGAGTGGATCATGAGGAGCATCACCCTTATTTGAGTAACCCGTCACAAAGTGTCCATTGATTCTCAGAAGAAGGTGCCTAAGGTTCTCCGCATAGGGTCCATACAAGTGTCTCGTAAATCGAAGGTTCATGCATTCACCGCTCTCTTGGATGAAATACATGAGCTTGTGCACACCAAGCAAGGTGACAAACGGATCCAGCAAAGACTCAATGAAGCGGCTCATCAGTTCAATCACGATGGCTCTGGGAAGAGTCATGTGAGGTGGAGCAACTGACGGATTGGGGCGATCATCAGTTGGACCGCCACCGGGTTCGAATACCACGATTTCTACATGTTCCAGCCTACCCAACTCGCTCTCAATTCGACGCCGGACCTCGCTCCAGTCCAAGCCACCGAGCCCACTTCCAAGCGGAGGAACTGCGATGGAACGAATGCCTAGCTGGTCTATTTGAAATACCAAGTTCTCCAAGCCTGCCTGGATGTCCTCCGGCCTGCTCTTGCTTTTCCAGTGGCGTTTGGTGGGGAAGTTGATGATCCAGCGCGGTCCGGTTAGCTGATTGGTTTCATGGATGAACATGCGGCCCGGTTCAACCTGATGTTGCCTGCAGGCAGCTGCATAGGCTTTGAAGTTTGCCGGGTATGCGTTCTTGAACTGCAGGGCAAGGCCGCGACCCATAACACCGACACAGTTCACGCTGTTGACAACAGCCTCGACATCTTCGGAGAGGATGTCGCCAGTTTTGAACCGCAACATGTGACATGCCTCCTTCTGTGTCCTACCTAGTAGTACCAGTCCTGTGTCAGTAAACCTACGGGATGGTGTTCTGCATCCTTTACGGCATTCCACGCCGCGTCACCAGTTGTCTGCGTCCGAAACCCAACGCGTTCAACCAGTGACCAAGGGAATTGTGACTCAACCAGGAACTCCGCTTGCTTCTCGTCCATGCACTCGGACCAGTAACGGGCATTCACCGCTGTCCAGTCAACGTGATGCAGTTGGCCGAGGTCGGCGTAGTCATCAACGTAGCGGGCTCCAGCATTGGTCGTAGTGAATGCCCAGCGCAACCCGTACTGCTCGGCCCAATCAACCGTGCGGTGCAGGTCTGCTTCCAGATGCACGATCGGATCTTGGCCACCGCGGTAGTTCAGATCCGGATGGTTCCCTTTTTGGAGTACGTAGAGCATCACGGACCGAGGACAGAAGTAGAAAGGGACACAGTCTCCGACCTGTAATCCCGGACGGCTTCTCAAGGGGAGTTCCATGCGTCGCTGTTTGATATTGGACATCCCGATGTCAGTGCCTAGCGAACCTGCAACAGCGACCTTCGCTCCACTCCACAGAAACCCATCAGCCACGATTGACCTAAGCCGATCGCAATGAACAATGTGATAAATCTTGACGTTCTCTGTCACGTAATCAGCTGTTCAGATCGAATACAAAAGCTTGATGTGACACATATTATAGCATAATTCATCCTAAAATACGTTAAACAGTTGCGATCAAGTAAAGTGCATCCGCAACCGCTTCAAGATTCATGTTGGTCTCCACCGGCGGGTTTACATCGTCCCCAAAGCTTCGGTGGACTTGAACTGGCTGTGGCCTTAGGCAGGCTTGCAAGCTTCCAAGGGCATGCCGAGGGTCCAACCAACTGCGTCCGGATGCGTCCAGGCTAGCCGACTGGTCATCCACCGGCGTAAGTCATTCATCCCCAACGTCTTCGGCTCTTCGGAACTGGCCCACCTTCCAACTTTGGCAGTGTGGTCTTGGACACTCGGCAAACCTATAATCAACGGATAGGCCTGCAGAGGTTCTTGTCCCTCAGCACGCAGCTCCAAGTTCACCAGCAAGTTCGAGATCATCATGAAAATCCAGTGGTATGCGCATGCTTGCTTCCGCCTGGAAGTCGACGGCCTCAGCATCGTCACCGATCCATACACCCCCATCAAGGCCGGCTTCCACACTATCACCGAGGGCGCGGGCCTGGTGGTACGGAGCTCCGACGATGACTCGGCGCATGCCAACGCCGCCATGTTCCCCGGCTCCGATGTCATGACCATGACACATGTACCAGGCGTGGGCAACGAGTGGCGCGGCATTCGGTTCCGGCCCATCCCGGCCGAAGAGAGTCTGTTGCACAAGGTGGAGCCCAAGGACAACGCGATGTACCGGTTCGAGGCCGATGGCCTGGACATCGTGCACTTCGGCGATGTGGGCAATGCCCTCGAGGCTTGGCAGGTGGACCTGATCCGGGGCTGTGACGTGGCCATGGTGCCGACTGGCGGACCGCCCACGATCGAGCTCGCGGACCTGCACGCGGCCTTGGCCGAGATCCGACCCAAGATCACCATCCCCATGCACTACGCCCTGCCCGGCTGCCTATTCCCGTCCATGCTTGAGGTGGAGGAGTTCGCGGCCGGCTACGCGCCGGAACGCGTGCGGCGCTTCCCTCGGCCAAGCATCGATCTGACACCCGCGGCTCTCCCGGACGAGCCGGAACTGTGGATTCTGTCGGCAACGCACACGACCGTCTGACTTCCACGTTTGTCCAGCCATACCAAGCCCTGCGCGGCTGGACAATCCCCATTCATACAGGAAACCTTTATGAGCGATCGACGCACGCGCTACGCCCTGGTTGGCACCGGCGGCCGGGGCATGATGTACGTGGATGCCATCCACGGAGCCTTTCGTGACCACGCCGAGTTGGTCGGAATCTGTGACCTGAGCCCCACGCGCATGCAGGTTTACAACGACGCGATTGCCGACCGATGGGACGGCGCGCCCGTCCCGGTCTACACGGACGACCGTTTCGATGCCATGGTGGCCGAGACCAAGCCCGACACGGTTGTCGTGACCACCATGGACAGCACGCACCACCAGTACATCATCCGCGCCATGGAACTGGGCTGCGACGCCATCTCCGAGAAACCCATGACCACCGATGCGGAGAAGGCACAGGCGATTGTCGACGCGATCAACCGGACCGGCCGCAAGCTGCGGGTCACCTTCAACTACCGCTATGCGCCCATGGCTACGCGGATTCGCGAACTGGTCATGGACGGCGCGGTGGGCAAACCCCTGCACGTGGACTTCAGCTGGGTGCTGGACACAAGCCACGGTGCGGACTACTTCCGCCGCTGGCATCGGGAGAAGGACAAGTCGGGCGGCCTGCTGGTGCACAAGGCGACTCACCATTTTGACCTGGTGAACTGGTGGATTGCCTCGTTCCCCGACGAGGTGTACGCCATGGGCCGGCTGGGTTTCTATGGCCGCGAGAACGCGCTGGCCAGGGGCGAAGCCTACAGCTACGACCGGTACACGGGCTCCGAGGCGGCGGAAGGCGATCCCTTTGCCCTGCGCCTTGATCAGGACGAACGCCTGAAGCGTCTCTACATGGACGCCGAAGAAGACTCCGGCTACGTCCGCGACCGGAACGTGTTCGGAGACGGGATCTCGGCGGAGGATGTCATGAGCGTAACGGCCCGATACCGCAACGGCGTCCTGCTTACCTACTCACTGCTGGCCTTCTGTCCCTGGGAGGGCTACCGGGTGGCGATCACCGGGGACCGGGGCCGTGTGGAAATGGATGTCTGCGAAACCATCGGCCGCACCTTCATCCAAGGGGCGGAGGAGACAACGGCACAGATGGAGCAGGCCCGTTCCGACTTCGCCGTAAGGGAAATCCGGCACTATCCGATGTTTGGCATCCCAAGGCAAATTGACTGGGTGGAGGGTGAAGGCGGACATGGCGGCGGTGATCCCGTGATGCTGGAGCAGATCTTCCATCCCGATCCCCCCGATGACCCCTTCCACCGCAGTGCCAGCCATGTTGACGGGGCTGCGTCGATTCTGTTGGGGATTGCCGCCAACCAATCGATTGCCACGGGTCGAGCGGTGCGCACCGCGGACCTCGTAACTCTCTGATCTCAACCCGTGCCGGCCTGCCGGCCAACCGACGGAACCAACCAATGACCCTGCCGTTGACTGAACTGCAGCCCGACCGCTACTTTGATCCCGACCGGCGCGCCACGGCCCTGGCCCTCTACGAGACCGTGGCCGACCTGCCCTTGATCTGTCCTCACGGTCATGTGGACCCGGCCCTTTTTGCCGATCCGGATGCCCGTTTCCCCGATCCCGCGGAGTTGTTGGTGATTCCGGACCACTATGTCTTTCGCATGCTCTACTCCCAGGGCGTGCCGATGGAGGCGATGGGTATTCCCCGCATTGACGGCGGGCCGGTCGAAGAGGATCCCCGTCGCATCTGGCAGGTGTTCGCGGACCACTACCACCTGTTTCAGGGCACACCGACCGGCATGTGGCTCAACCAGGAACTGGTGCAGATTTTCGGTGTACCGGAGAAACTGAGTTCCGCCTCGGCCCAAACGATCTACGATCAGCTGGAGGCCGCCCTGGCGCAGCCCGAGTTCTCGCCGCGGGCGCTGTTCAAGCGGTTCAACATCGAAGTTCTGGCCACGACCGATCCGGCCCAGTCCACCCTGGAGCACCACAAGGCTCTGAGGGATTCGGACTGGCAGGGCCGCGTGATTCCCACCTTCCGGCCGGACCAGGTGGTCAACTTGGACACGTCCGGCTGGCGGGACCACATCGACGCTCTCTCCGCTGCGTCGGGGATCGACATTACCGACTACGACAGCTTCATTGAGGCACTGGAACAGCAGCGGACACTCTTCAAGGAACTGGGCGCCACCGCCACGGATCACGCTGCGCTGGTACCACGAGTTGAGTCCCTGTCCCGGCAAGGGGCAGCGCAGATCTTCGACCGGGCCCTGAGGCAGGGAGGGTCCGTGGACGACTCGCCGGCCTTCACGGCCCACATGCTGATGGAAATGGCGCGCATGAGCACCGAGGACGGTCTTGTTATGCAGCTCCATCCCGGGTCGCTGCGCAACCACAATCAGGTGATTTTCGAGCGTCATGGGCCGGACATGGGTGCCGACATTCCGATTGCGACCGAGTTCACGCGCAACTTGCAGCCGCTACTTAACCGCTTCGGCAGCGAGCCGGGCTTCCGCCTGATTGTCTTCATGCTGGACGAGTCAACCCTGTCGCGGGAACTGGCACCGCTGGCGGGCCATTACCCAGCCATGCGTTTGGGTCCGCCGTGGTGGTTCTTCGACAGCTGGAACGGCATGATGCGCTTCCGCGAGCTGGTTTCTGAGACCTGTGGCCTCTACAACACCGCGGGCTTCAACGACGACACGCGGGCCTATCCCTCGATCCCAATCCGGCACGACCTGGCCCGGCGCGTCGACGCCAACTGGATTGCCGGGCTGCTGGCGCGGCAAGTCATCGATGAAGAGGATGCTGCCCAGATGATGCGCGCGGCCGCCTACGAACTGGCGAAGGACGCCTACCGGTTGGGAAGCGGATAGTCGGGAATGGGAAGGGAATTATATTCCTGGCTTGACGATGGGTTCCGTGGCATAATGACGTCCATAAATGCGAGAGTCCGGTACCAGCCGGACTCTCCATTGGACAAGGAACTGGCACTTCCATGCCCAACAATCACGATTC
>JAPPAJ010000056.1 GCA_026705565.1 Caldilineaceae bacterium
ATCAACATCTTGGCGCGGGCGGGGCTTCCGTCCCGTGCCCGTTTCGGCCCGCGGGACAGGGGCATCTGCACGGCGAGAGGCGATCCATTGGGATCCTCAAGGACCCGTGAACAAGGTATGCCGACTGCGTAGTCAGGTATATAAGTCCCATGGGTAGCACAGTCGGCAACCGGCGGTGCCGCCGGTTCGTACTGGCATGCCTGGCCGGTACGGCAGTCCTGCTGGCCGCCTGTGGGAACGGGCTGCCGGTTTCCGAAACGCGGTCCGCCGTGCCGGCGCCCTGCGGTGTGGCGGGAACCGCACAGGCGGCTCTGCCGCGCGTCGCGGACCTGATGGAACCGGAACAGGCGGCGCGGGTGCAAGCCACCGCGGCAATGCTGTCCGATTTGCCGCCGCCGATGGACCTGGCGGCCCTGATGGCCGCCACGGATCCCGACCTGGAGGATGTGCCGATCGCTCTGGCGGATCCCTTGCCGACATGGACGGAAGGCGACGAGACCGTATTTCAGGTGCCCCATGCCGAGACCGGCGAGGTGCGTCCCGTGACGGCCGAGCTCGTCCACGCATCCGACCTGAGCTACGTGTGGCTGGAAGCCGGTCAACCGCAACGCAATCGCGTGCGCAGGTTGGCGGCCCGATTCGACAACGAATTGATGATTCCGCTCCAGGAGATCTTCGGTATGCCGCCCGACGACGGGTTCGATCGGGACCCGCGGGTGCATATTCTGTTCGCGGAACTCGAGGGGCCGGTGGCCGGTTTCTTCTCCAGCCGGGAGTCGATCAGTCGAGTGGCGGTGCCGGAGTCCAACGAGAAGGAAATGCTGTTCATTCACGCGAATACCCTGGACGATCCGGACTGGGCCGCCCAGGTTGTGGCCCACGAGTATGTCCACTTGGTCCAGTGGTCCAACAGCCCCGGCGAGCAGGAGTTCATCGACGAGGGCTTGGCCGAACTGCCGCCGGCGCTGGGGATGTTCGGGGAGGACTATCCCGGCTCGCTGGTTCGTTGGAGCCGAAACCCGCGCATTTCATTGACCAGTTGGTCCATGGATGAAGCGGACAGCGAGTTGCACTACGGCGCGGCACTTGGCTATGCGGCTTGGCTGACGGACACGTTTGGCGTTGACGCGGCGCGGGAACTGCTGACCCACCCCGACCCGGGTGCCGTGGGCGTGAACGGCTTTCTGCGCGACCGGGGGTGCCAGTTGTCCTTCGACGATACCTACGCGGACTTCAGCCTGGCCGCGTTCCTGGGCCGGCCGCATCTGTACGGCAGCGGGGGTTCCTTGGGCATCCGAAGTCTGGTTGAGGCGCAGGACCCGGTCTGGATGCAGGCGCGGACGGCTCGGCGGTTGAGGCCCCACTGGCCGGTGCGGGATGCTCTGCAGCCCCATGCAACTCGTTACCTGGAGGTGGCCGGGGACGACTTGGGGACACCGGAGACGATCGTGTTTCAGGGGGCACCGCAAGTTGCGATACTACCGGGTTTGGATCCGGCGCAACCGGTCCTGTGGAGCGGCCGTTGGGGCGACCGGCATGCCTCGCTGACCATGGAACTGGACCTCACGCCCTTGACACCGGGCAGCTCTGTGGTACTCGCATCGCGTTTGTGGTGGGTCATCGAGGAAGGTTGGGATTACGCCTACGTGATAGTGAGCCGGGACGGGGCGGAATGGTCCTTGCTGCAGAGCGACTTCACCACGGACACCAACCCCGCGGGGAACAATCTGGGCCACGGCCTGACTGGAGACAGCGGCGGTTGGCAGGCGGTGGATTGGGATCTTGGCCCGTGGGCCGGCGAGTTGGTACAGCTGCGTATAAGCATGGTGACGGACAGTGCCGATACGCAGCCGGGATTGGTGATCGGGGGACTGGAGGTGGCGGAGACGGGCTGGCGGCTGGATCCGGCGGTTTCCCGGCTTGCCGCGCGGCTTGACGGTTGGCTGCATGTGCGGGAGCCGCTGGCAGTCACCTGGCTGGTGCAGAGCGTCGTAGTGGATCCGGCGGCCGGCGCCGTGCGTTCCGTGCATCGGGCCGTGGCGGACGCGGACGGGCTGCTGGAGCTCGAGCCGGAGACTTGGCCGGCTCCGAACGAGAAGCTGTTCCTCCTTGTGTCCCCCCTGGTACCGCA
>JAPPAJ010000378.1 GCA_026705565.1 Caldilineaceae bacterium
CCGGAGGCTTCGGAGGTGACCACCCATGTCTACGCCTGACGGCGCCGTGCGCCAAATCACCTACGGCGAAGCCGTGCGCGAAGCGATTGCCGAGGAGATGCGGCGCGACCCGACCGTGTTCATGATCGGCGAGGACATCGGGGCCGCGGGCAGCGTCTTCAAGATCCTGACCGGCCTGCAGGCGGAGTTCGGGGCCGACCGGGTCATCGACTCGCCGATCTCGGAGTCCGGCATCGCCGGCATCGGCGTGGGTGCCGCCATGACCGGCCTGCGCCCGATTGTGGAGATCATGTTCGGCGACTTCACGACGCTGGTCATGGACCAGATGGTGAACCAGGCCGCCAAGACCCACTACATGTCCGGGGGCAAGCTGCGCGTGCCGATGGTGCTGCGCACCACCATGGGGGCCGGTCGGGCCTCGGCCGCCCAGCACTCCCAGTCCCTGCACGCCTGGCTCAGCCACGTGCCGGGCATGAAGGTGGCCCTGCCGGCCACGCCCCGGGATGCCAAGGGGCTGCTCAAGAGCGCCATCCGGGACGACAACCCGGTGGCCATCTTCGAGGACAAGATGATGTACGGCGCGACCGGTCCGGTCGAGGAGGAGGAGTTCCTGATCCCCCTGGGACAGGCGGAGATCAAACGGCCGGGCCGGGACATCACAATCGTGGCCACCAGCAGCATGGTGCAGGAGGCCCTGACGGCTGCCGAGCGACTGGCCGGAGTGGGCCTGGAGGCCGAGGTCGTGGATCCGCGCACGATGGTTCCGCTGGACACCGACACGCTGGTCGAGAGTGCCAGGCGCACCAGCCGCGCCCTCGTGGTAGACGAGGGCTGCGAACGGTACGGTGTGACCGGCGAGTTTGCTTCCGTCATTGCCGACGGGGCCTTCTACCACCTGGACGCCCCGGTGCGGCGTCTGGGGGCCATGGACGTGCCGGTCCCGTTTGCCCCGTCGCTCGAGGCGCAGACGATCCCCAATGCGGACGGCATCTTCGAGGCGGCGCGCGTCCTGTGCGGTGCGGCCTGAGGGCTGACGGGCCATGCCGCACGAAGTGATCATGCCGGTCCTGGGCATGAACCAGGATACCGGCACGCTGCTGCGCTGGCTGCGCGGGGAGGGCGACGCGGTGGCTGCCGGCGATCCCGTGATGGAGATCGCCACGGACAAGATCACCGTCGAGATTGAGTCTCCGGCGGATGGTGTCCTGGCCGGCCTGTCGGCCGCGGAAGGGGATGAAGTGCCGGTGGGCCGGGCCGTGGCCTGGGTGCTGGGCCCCGGCGAATCCCTGCCTGTCGACACACCGGCCGCACCTGCGGCAGAGCCCGAGCCTGTGCCTGTCCCCGCCGAAGAAGCCGGGTCGGCCGGTGCACCGGCCGGGATGCCGGCGGCCTCGCCGGTCGCGCGCCGACTGGCCGCGGACCTCGGCATCGACCTTGCCCAGGTCGCAGGCACGGGCGGCCGCATCACCAGGGCGGATGTCGAACGGCATCATGCCGCGGCACAGGTCCAAGTCGCAGGGCCGGTCCTGGCCTCGCCCAAGGCGCGCCGCCTGGCGCGCGAAGGCGGCCTTGATTTGGCCGCCATCTCCGGAAGCGGTCCCGACGGTGCGGTGTTGGCAGCGGATGTGGAAGGGCATGTTCCGGCGGTCAGGGACGTTGCCGGTCCGCCGCCGGCGGACGCGGTCGAACTGGACCCGGGCCGCATGTGGCAGGTCATGGCCCGACGTCTGACCGAGAGCTGGCAGACCGTCCCCCACTTCTACCTCTCCCGGACCGTGGACGCCTCCCAGTTGCTGGCGTGGCGCGAGGCCCTGCGCCGACAGGGCCGGGAGGACATCACGATCTCGGACCTCCTGCTGCGCATCACCGCTTCATCCCTGCGCGATCACCCGCGCCTCAATGCCAGTTGGCGGGACGGCCGCATCCATCGGCATCCGCAGGTGAACATCGGCATGGCCGTGGCTGTTGAGGACGGCCTGCTGGTACCGGTGTTCCATGCCGCGGACACGCTGTCTCTGTCCGAACTTGCGGACCGCCGGCGCCACCTGGTGCAGGCGGCGCGAACCGGTCAACTGACACTCCCGGAGATGACGGGCGGAACCTTCAGCATCACCAACCTGGGCATGTTCGG
>JAPPAJ010000220.1 GCA_026705565.1 Caldilineaceae bacterium
CGGGCAATCGGAAGCGATCCGGCTGGGCACATCGCGTGCGCTTGTGCACGCAGGACAGTTAGTCCATCCATTCCCACAACATCTCGTCGATGTCGTAGAACGCGCTCTCTATGGCGTGGGGCAGGTCGATGAACCACAGGGTGTCGGACAGTGCCACCATCAGTTCGGCCCATGTCTCTGCCGCCCTGCGTTCGCCAAGGGTTTCGACGAAGAAGAGGCCGGCCGTCATTCCGATGAGCAACTGCAGCCAGGCCAGGATTAGGCCCAGCAGATCTTCCATCCAGAAGTAGTACGGCATGATGATGCCCCCTTGTGGCAACGGACAGCGTTTGCCACAACGACCAATCCTTCATGCACCGACAAGGGGGCGCGGGCGCGCCGTCCGTGTCGGTCGGTTTAGCACAGGGGGCTCTCGTCAACCCCTAGTTATAATCCCCAAAAGAAATGGGCCCCGGCAGTCCCTCCGGATTTGACAGGCCGACGGCCGTTGTTCCCCGGGAGTGCCGTTCAGCGTTGCAGCTGAACGCGCAGGTACGCCATGCCGCGGTCGTCCTTGATGCGGTTGCAGGACCCGCAGGGTAGATGCAGGTTGCCGATGTGGTCCGTTGGTCCGAATCCGATGATCCCACTGTCGCCGATCGCATCAGGATGCGATCGACTCACACTCTTCTAGGCCAAGAACGCCCAGCTCCATGTTGTCCCGGACATGGCCGCGCACCGCAACGGTATCGCGATCCGGGAGCGCATTCCGGGATCGTGCCCTTGCGATCCGGACTCAACCTCACCCCAGTCGCGTCTTGATGGGCCGGGCATCCCGAAGAACATCTTTTGCCGCCGCCTCGCTACCAAGTACGCGGGCGACGAAGCAGCAGAACAGCAGTGCTTCGCATTGCATCAGCAGCCGGATCAGGTCAATCCCCACACATGGCTGATGTTTCGGGGTTGGCGGAGAGCGGTGTACGCACCAGTTCCGCGTATCCCGGACACGCTTGGCAAACTCCGTCCGGCCGCCTTCCCCTATCCCCAAGAGTTCCGAGAATTTCGATGCCAACCTCCTGATTCTCTCGTGGTGACCAGCGCATTCCTCGATCCCCATGGCTGGGGCGAGCTTTTGAAGCGACTCCTCCACTTTGATGAACCGCAGGTCATCCGGCAGGACGCCATCACCGTAGCGCGCGTCGAAGAACAACCTGACCGGCTGCGGCCACTGGCGGCACAAGTCAAACCAGTTTGTGAGAGCATTCGAAAGCCCATTGCCAAGATCGCGATATGCAAAGTTCATGGACCAAGGCTGCACCGTGGCGGCCTCGGGACTGTGCTGTGCCGACTGGAAGAAGATCCTCACCGGATGCTCTCGGTTGCCCTGGGCCTCGGCTTCCTGAGCGCCTCCCTGCAGATAACCATCAAGCGAGGTGATCGCTACCGGAGCGTCTGTCCCCAAACTGAGGAAGTTTCGCATCCTCGTGGCCCGATTGATCACGTCCTCGGTGGTCCATGACGCGGAGGTCGAAAGTTGGATGCCGGCATTCTGCGAAACCCGAGCCTCGGTCGCCCAGGGAGCAGAACCGGAGATCGAGTATCCGAACCCAAACTGTCCCTTAACGTCGTTGCTGGCCCGAAATGGCAAGGGGGCCGGCCTTTGATAGGTGATGGAAGTACGATCGCTGTCGAGATCGTGCTCTGTCGTGATGCCCGATTTCCCAAGCCACTCGTGCAGACCCTCAATCTCGCAAGTCAGCCGGTCGAAAAGCGGCCCCTCCTCGTCGAAGTGTCCACCTGCCAGGAGTGTATCCGCCAGAATCGCGGTACTGGCGAATGATACTCCGCTCGACGGTTGTTGCCGGCCCGGCGTGCAGATGCCGCCGACAAGCGTGACGGCACCCCGTTCCCGCGTGTTTCCGAAGATGCGCGTCAGCTTCGAGCCGGCCCGATCAAATGAGCCGTGTGCCAACGACAGCGGATCGCTGCTGGGATACCCGAAGGTCTCCAATGTGACAATACCGGCCTCCGAAACAGCCAGCGTTCCTGGCACCTGAAAGCTCCGGTCCTTGTCGCCCGGCAACCAGAAGTAACCGAAATCAGTGAACGCCGCCAGCCTCATCGTTGCACCTTGCCGGAATTGCTTGACGTTGGGCCGAGAATGCCGAGTGGGGCTGCTCGGGGCTGCAACAAAGAAAGTCCCTTCATTGCTGGAAGCTTTGTTCAGGCAGCGAGGGACGAATGCGAGCCGACGACTTCCTGGTCGCCGTTCGATGAACTCAGCGGCCCGCGACCCAGGATGGCTTCAATCCGCTTTTGGAGCCTGCCGCGCAGGTCCTCCGTATCCTCCCAGATCAGGTGGTTGAGGTGGCTCGTGTCGAAGTGGAGATCCTGCTCGCTGCCCTTGCGACAGGTGTGGATAACGTCAATGCCCAAACCCTGGGCGAATCCCGCCTCATAATAGACCCCTCCCCGGGCGCCTGCTTTCTTGCTGGTGGTGAAGTCGGCCACCACAAACCGTGACTTGCGGATCTCGGCCACGATCTCGTCGACCACCGGCCCCACGAAGTCCTGTTGGTCGATCCGGACAGCTTCATAGCCGGCGGCCTCAATGGCGGGTTTGATCCCATCCTCGTACACCTCGTCCATGCTTGGATCGAACCACATGGCCACAAATGCTTGGCGGCTGCGGCCGAGCTCGCCGAACATCTCCTCCACATGGATGCGTGCGCCAAGGCCAAGGTTGATGAGGTTCGGACGAGGGAAAAAGGGGTCATCCAGAGTACCCCCTCCCTCCAGCCAACCCCTATCCATTGCGTACAGCAGAAGTTCCTGCAAGTCATCATCATGCCGGCAACCGCCGGCAGCTTTCAGGAGATTCCTATCGGCCTTATCCGCTGGAACACCGGCATCGTCACAGCGGATCAATTCGCGCAGGAACATCAGCATGCGCTCCGAGGCCGAGGGTGTGAGATCCCGATGGCCTTCCACCCAAGCTTGGTCCAGGACTGGCGGTTTCTCGCCCAGTCCGGGATTGGCATCGAACAGCCGATACTCAAGGTTGTGCTTGTAGATCCAGTAGCTCAGGTTGGCCTTTCGCCTGTCGGTCAGCAGGCGGCACTGGAGCAGGGCCGCGCCGGACTGCATCAACCAGAAACGACCGCCGGCTTGATGCGAGCACCAGGGGCAGCCCACCTCACTGATGTCCTGCATCTTCGGTGCGGACTCCCAAATGGGACAGGGACGTTTGTTGGATGTCATGAGCGGTGTGTGCCTTTCCGCCGGATTGAAGTTCCAGAGCGTAGCACCCGGCGGGGCCGGGTGTGAACATTCCCGGTTCGTCCGGCGACGGGCACGGGACCGGCGATCCGCAAATGGCCGTCGACTCCACGCCGGACTGTGGATTTGAGCCGATTCCGAGCATTCCCGCCCGCATGCGACGCGCAGAAAACGCGCTGTGCTTCGATTTCCGGTGGGTGGCGAGGCGGTCGGCGGCCTAGGAACCTGTCCGATCGGCCCCGGTCTGACCTAAAGCGGTCGATTTCCCTCGGCCGGACCGGAATTAAGCGCCTCAGAATTGGCCACACGGCCGGATTCAGGCATCCTGCGACCCATACCCCTTCGGGAATGCAGGCGGTTTGGCCCGGATCGAGCAGCACCACAATCCCCGCCTACATGTTCTCGGACCTGTGGGAAGGCCCCGTCCGAAGACAGTACGGGGCCTTGTTGTCCGGCTGTCGCTTCCGTGCATGTGTAGTGCAGCAGACCCTGGGCCATGCCTCGCCGGCCACGACCAGCCGCTATGCCCATGCCCGCCCAAGGCAGTCCGCCGGAGCCTACCTAGCCGGGGTTTTTGGTCCCCTGGCCAGTTGTTGTTCGAATGTAGTGGTTTGGGTCGTCGACATGCTTCAATGGTACGGGGAGGCTCTGGACAGAGTAGACGGTCTCCAGGAAAGGTCCGGCATGGGGCCCGACACCCCTGTGCCGCCAAGCCGGCCCTGGCCCGGCGTATGTTGACACGGGCCCTTGACTTGGACTTTGACAACTGCGGCAGATGACGATGGAAAAGGATTCGGGAGACAAGCATGAACCGCCGATCATCAGTGGATCGGTTGAGGTTGAATGGAACTGGGACTTGGATGATCAATGGCGGACAATCAACCAGGTAAATGGTCAGGCGTACAAGCCGGGTGAAGAAGCCAAGATTCGGGTGAAAGGGCGCTGCAAACGCTGTTGGGGAGGACTAATCGCGAAGAGGCATAGCAAGCATCCGCTGGATGCTATCCGTTGTCGCGTTTGCGGGAAAACCCTTGAAGGAGACAAGGCCAGAGAAGAGTTCCAACGGATGTCCGACGAGGGGATGCTGAATACGTTGAGCGTGGTCACTGGGTTGGCTCAAAGGTATAGCGACAAAGGGGAATTCGTCCAGAAACTCTTCCCACCCATGGAACGCCTATCCGAGGACGAATTCCGTCAACGCGTGAAGGCCCAAGCGGGCAAGGCGAAACAAGCCGGATGGCTGACGCGAAGCGACTTTCCGGAGGGGTCAGCGGGGTTCCTTTTTCTGCAGGCAAGAGCCCTGATGTCTGGTGTAGAGCGACTACCAAGAGAGATGTCGGCAGTTCAGTTTCCGGACTTCGACAGGAACGACGATGGTTCGGCAACAGTATACCTGTCCAAGGAAGAGCTGAGCCTCCATTCCAAGACCCGGGAATATGAGTTGATGAAGAGGCTGGGTTCCACAATGACCGTCATCATGATGTCCGCGTTCGCTTGCGAACTGGTGCTGAAGGCCATACGCTTGACCCGCAAGGATACAGTCAGAAAGAGCCACGATCTTTTGCGTCTGTACCACGACCTGCCCTGTGACAGCCGGCAGAGAATCGAAGCAGACTTTCCGGGAATCGAGTCAACTCTGAAGCATGGACGTCACACCTTCGACAAATGGAGATACTTCGAGTCGAACCAGGACGGTCGCGGGATGAGCGCGATGATCGACACGGAAAGGGCGTTCGCCTTGGCGAAGGCGGTGAGAGTGATTCTCGACGAAGCGGAGATCGCGGGGCTGAAGTATTCCGTTCGCGTCCACGCCACACAGACGAACACGCGAAGAGACGACCGCGAAGATATTTTCATCAAGCAAGACCTTAGTGTCATAGGAACGGAAGCACCGCTGACATGTCACAAGTTTCTGCTTGCCGTTTTGGGCTAGCTTTCCCACACGGGCATACGCGGAGCAACCACTTCGTCACAAAATTCTTTGAAACTCAGGACGTTGTCATGACCCTTGTACTCTGAAGTCTTGGCCGTCTTCAGGTTCTCCGGGACCACAAGATGGATGTTGGACGAAGCCATTTCTTCGATATCGGTAGCAGGGATGTTCTCATCCACTGTGGCCAGATACAGCTCGTGCTCACCTTGCTCGCTCAGAACCTGTTTCCAGCGATCCCGCAAGGTGGTCTTGACGCTCAGGATCAGGCCCGGCTGCTTAGGGTCGGCCGGCCTTTCAAGGCCAACCTGTGACGGTAAAACAAAGTCAGAGCGTCTACCCGAGGAAAGGCTCACTTGTTTTTCAAAGGGAATCCCGCCTCCTGCCAGCATTGCCTCGATCTGGTATTCGTAGGAATATCCCGCGCGCGTCCTGCTTTGCTGGGTGGCTGATCGCATCAATGCGTAGACAGACTGATACTGGTCTATCAGGGCCCGGATCACATCGGATGAACCTATCTCTTTGGGATAGTCTCCAAGCAACACTCTTATCAGTTCAACCGAGCGCTGACGCCGTTGAAACTCCCAAAAAATATCCAGTTCGATGCTCCGGCTGATCTCGCACAAGACGTCCCCGGGAACAGCGAGCTCAAATGGATTAAGCCTTTCAAGCCCATGGCTCTTTAGAAAGCAGGCGCGCGCCATACGCGCCAGTTCGATGGTCTTGGGCATTGCCATGCTGTCTGCGAAGCCTTTGATCTCGCCTGCGAGCCAGGCACTGATGACCTCATCCGTAAAGGCCAGAACGCGTTCACGCTCCTGATCCTTGAGCCTGACCGGGTCATACTCTTCAATTAGGAAGTCCGGCTTCAGATCGAGCGTTGCATGCAGCAGGTCTGCTTCCTCACTTGCTGAATCAATGCTCAGGCATTCATAGCTGTAAGTGTCGTCTCTCTGTTTCCGCCCCATGACCAGGAAAGAGGCCGGCAGAAGCTCCGCGAACGCTTCCTTGGGCAAGCGGGTCAGATGCGTTTCCTGCCCCTTGCTCGTGTAGTGGACCAGCCGTGAGCATTTTTCTGCACCAAACTGCGGCCAGATCGTCGCAAAGAACCGTTCCCTGATCTCGGCGGCGGTAGGATCACGGCGCTGCATTGCTTTCAGATCGGGGAAGAAACCGCTGTCGCGCTGTTCACTAGGGATGTAGACACCGGCTTGGTGCTTGTTCGGAAACCGCGCCCAGTCACGATCATTGTTCGAGAGTTTCTTGACTAGGACACGATCACACCGCTCAAACAGGTGCGACAGCAGTTCTGCATCCGGACCCGGCACATGCAGTCCCGGATTGTCCTTATCCATCAGGTTGGGCCTCCGGTGATCTCGCCTTCCACCCGGCATCCCCGCAGCCAAGGTTTCATGTGCCTTGTTACAGCAGGGACGACCACGGCATTGCCAAACTGTTTGTAGGATTGGGTATCGGATACCGGAATGATGAACGGCTGGCTGTCCGGCCCCCTGAATCCCATCAACCTGGAACATTCACACGGGGTGAGGCGGCGCGGGTTGGCTCGTAGCCCGCGCGAGACGAGAATTTCAGAGCTGTCCTTGTAATAACGGGTCAAGAGAGTGCGCGCGATGTCATTCGACCCCACCAGTCCAAATCTGAAACCGTTTCCGGCAGCCTTGTGTTTGGCGGCGTATGCCTGAAGGTAGTTCCAAAGTTTGTCCGAAAGCGTGTACTTGTCGATTACCTTGGCCTGCGATCCGTACGTGAAACGGTCTTCGACTTCTTCACTGCCGTCTTCGGGATGCAGGATGGATCCCAATCTCGGACCTGACGCCCGTTCAGGCACCACAAGATCATCCAGCGAGAACCCATTTTTCTCCCTGAAGCCGACTATGAATGTCCGCTCGCGATGTTGCGGCACGAAACTCCTTGCATCAATCACGCGCACGCTGACCTGATAGTCCAGCTCGCCTGCGAGCGTCCTGCGGATGACCTCAAAGGTCCGTCCCCGATCATGGCCCAGCAGGTTCTTCACATTCTTAAGCAGGAAAGCCCTTGGCAGATGATGCTCGATGATCCGGGCTACATCATCGGTGAAGGTGAAGGTCGACGATGATCTCTGTTTGCCAGCGACCGTCTGGCGTAGGATTTCCAAGGCCGCCTTGCGCGGTGCGCTCGCAGTATCCGAGAACCTCTGCCGCACTCTGGATGGAAAGACCTGCTTCCTGCCGCAGTCTGGCGAATTCACTCACGGGGCCCCTCTAAGTGTTCTGGGAATTATTCTGCCACATTATCACGAGAACACCAGAGAGCGCTCCATACACCTGCGAATCCCGCAAGAAGCCCTATTCCGCAAACGGCCCTCTGTGGAACACTGGAGCCAAAGCCACGCGGCCGGCACCGCTCTTCGGCCGTATGCGTTCCGAAATTGCATCCCAGAATCAATGTTCCGTTTTAACGCTGGGATCAGGAGCGTCAGGATAAGGATCAAGCTCGATCCACTTTCCCCGGCAACCCTTTAGAGTTACTTTAACCCCGTGTGCAGGTTTCAATTCAGGTGACCAGCTTCGAGAGCTGTAGAGGAAGGTGGTCCCGACCCTGGTTCAGCAGGAACGCGAGGGTGTGGCTGAGCACTTTTCGGAGCAGGCGATGGCCCAGATGCCACAGGTCTCTTGCCCGGACACGCTTGATGAGGTAACGGTCCACGAGTTGACCGAAGACCGTATCGATCCGGTACCGCAAGCGGCTGAGGCTGGCACTGCGTCGGGGCCAGGGGTCCTGCCGGGCTTGCTTGAAGGGGGCCTGCAGCTGCAGACCCTGCGGTGCCAGTGTCTCTCGAAGCAGGGGGCTCCCGTAGTTGCGGTCCCCCACGACGACACCCTGTCGGCCGTCGACCCACTCGGGCACGACGGCGGTCTCATGGATGTCAGCCGGGGCTAGGCTGAAGCGCACAATGACCCCGGGCCAGGCCACCAGGACATGGACGCGGAAGCCATGGAAGGTCTGGCGCAACAACACGTCGTAGCCGAAGGCCGCCTCGCCCCCGAAACATCGGCAGCGGTGGGCTCGCGCGAACTGACAGACAGGGAGGGGGAAGCTGTCCACCAGCTGCAACCAGGGCTCGCAGCCTGTCCGTGGGAGCAGCCGCTGCCACATGCACTCCTTAAGATGACACAGATTGGCTGCCTGCCGGACGAAGGTGGTGCGGTGGAGTTGCCTGAGGGTAGGGAAGAAGTGGGGGGTAGTGTCGCCGGAAGTAGTCGAAGATCGCCTTGTCCTGGTGCAGGGACAGGTATTCGCCGACGATCTCCATGGTGAGCACCTCGCTGTCGGCGAGCTTCGGGGCGGGGCCCCGCTGTCGAAGACGTCGATGACCAAGGATGGCGACCATCGGGTCGTTCACGAGGCAGAAAGTGGCTATGATGAAGTGGTCCAGGTCCATGGGTCCTCCAATGAGTTTCGTTCATACCCATTAGAGACACTCAGGACTTGGATTTCCAAATCCATGCCATCCCGCTGCCTGAAACCTGCACACGGGGTTACTTTAGATTTACGCCTTTGTGAACTGGATCAATCATGACTTTGGCTCTTACTCTATGTCCTCCGCTTCCATGGCAAAGCCCAGTTCCCTAGCTCTATCGAGTATCTCGACCGCCTTTTCGGCGTCCTTGGGCTTTATGCTACTTCCTCTGTGAAGGGCCTTGCCGATACGGAGGGCGAGTTGTCGTTGGCTGGGATCGATGGAACCCGTCTCGGATCCCCAATCCGCGAGGATATTCCAGCCCTCTGAGTTCACCTCAACAAGCCTCCGCAAGTTCTCCACATAGTCCGACGAGATACTCGATATCGAGCGTTCTTGTTCCTTCCTCGTGGCTGACGCATTGAGAAGCTCGCGTTCGATGCGGTTCACTGGAGCTCGCGTGACAGTGGTTCGAATAATCTTCCAGCACTCCTCGGCCTTGCACCATTCGGTGATATTGCGAGCCGTGGGAGGGTTGGTGATGATCCGGTGTACATCGTGGGAGAGTTCGGCAATGACTTCCTGCAGATTCTGGGTCAGTGTTTGTTCCCTCCAGATGCGGTCAAGGTCAATTCGCTGACTGGTTGCATGGGAGAGCAGCGCTAGCGTGTAGGTGACTATGTTAGCCCTGTATCCCCCGAAGTTCTGTCGCTGTACGATTCGCTCGGCAGTGCGAAATAGGATGGCCTGAGCCACAAGCTGTTCAAAGTACGTGCGGTCGACGACCACCTGATCGCGATCTTCCAGCCTGATCATGTAGTCAGAGAAATTCTTCTGTGCACCTCGACTCACTATGTGGGGCAGTTGATCCCACGTGTTCTTGAACTTGGCAAGATCGGTCTTGGTGAAGCGTTGCCGTGTGGGATGTTCGGTTGAGAATGCCCGGCGTCTCGCCGGTGTGGACTCTGATGCCTTGGCGTCCTGGTATTGACCGCGAGCTCGTTCGTAGAACCATTTTGTCTGTCTCTGTGAGCCCCCAACCGCCGGCGCCCACGTCGTCCTTGACAGCTCCTCGATACGAACGTGGTACGGGTTGTTCGAAGAGAAGTCTGCCTCCGATATCCGGTTCTGTGAGTTGGAGAATCGCGAGACGTTCCTGACCAGTTCGTCATGAACTTCTCCCTCTACAATCTCGATGAGTTTGGCGGCGACGTGCACCTGTGAGAGGTCAGCGCGTCCCCGGTCGGTAGCCAGAAGCGAAGCGGTTGTCTGTCCTCCATTCACGATCTGCAGTCCATCCAACCTCGAGACTGCTCTGCCGCCGCCATTATTGTTTAGCTCCACGGTCTCAGCGGTCAGGGTGATCCCATTGTTGTATGCCAGAAACCTTTCCGGCTCCCTCGTGATGGTATCTCGGATTCCACGGTTCACCTTCCCACGAGCTTGGAGAAACGACCTCACGTTTGTTTCAAGCAACCGAGGGCCATAGTCGGCATAGATGGAGCGGAGGACTTCGCCTGGGATGAGCATCAGGAACGCGCGATACCCCTCCTGAGTGCTCTCCGCCTGCAGGCATGGGATAGGCTCGCCGAAACGCTCCATCAAATCGATGGAGATTGTCTCGCGCTGACGGCCGGAAGTGCTGAGTCTGTGGAGTCTGACGACGTCCCAAAGGGAGCTTGAGATGGAGATGCTACCGAGGTTTTGATCCTTGGGTACACTCTCGATGGTCGTCCTGCCATCGGTGATCACACACAGCCGGACCTTGGACAGACTTCCCTTGAACGCGTGAATGTGTGCGGCCATGTCAAATACGGGGGAGGACTCCTCCAATTCGACGTGTCTGCCGGTCAGAGACCATTCCAAGAAGGAACAGAGTCTTCTGTAGGCGACCTCAATCCGCTGTCTGGGTACTGTTTCCGGTGGAGTGGAATTCGTGTGAATGCTGAGGAACAGGTCAACCCGCGCCTCGTCCTCGTCCACCATGTATCCGCTTACCTCCATTCCCCTGGCCCGGTGGTAGCAGACCTGTGGATCATCGAACTCGCCCGCCTCAGACAGCATGTCGAACATCGTCTGCGTGAACGAGTCGGAGAGCATCATGTCCTGTTCATCAGCCTCAGCCAGTGCGAGGACCTCCTGTCGGATGTTCTCGGAAAACTCCTCGATGGAGTGCTGAGTCGTCATATTAATCCCTCCAGGAGTCTTTCCGGTCGTTGCTCCGTCATCCGGAAGTTATCGCATGAGGCTGTGGACACCTGATATCGCACGTCGCTGATCCCAGTTCGCAGATCACTCGACACGATTCTGGGGAACCCCTCCTCGACTCGGAAGGGATGGAGTGAACGGACCGTGTACCCAATATCCGAGTACAGTCTCTCATCATCACGCTCGTAGCCGCTGAGGTCGAGCCTGGGATCTAACAGATGCAGACAGCCAGATGCCATGGCCGCGTTTCGGACGGACTCAATCATCTCAGCCAGCGTCTCACCGTGTTTAGCTCTGCCATCTAGAGACAGTCCGAGTAGGATCAGAACCACATCGTCTGGCACCTCAAGCTGCCGTGCGCCGGAGATGTTCAGACGGTCCAAGTTCGCTGTCGTGCTCGTCTTCACCTCGACGCATGTGGCCCCCAGTTGGAAGTCTTGGTCCGTTCCCATGGGGCCCCGCCATCCATCGACGGCCCCCGTCATTCCTGCAACCGGTGCAACCACATCCCTGAGCGTCCACAGTTCTCCCCACAGACCCTGTTGGGCCTCGCGGCTCAGTCTCTTGGATCCGAGTCGTCGGAGTAGTTGCTGCCAATCGGAAAGCCGTGTGAGAAACCGATTTAATCCCTCCCTTTCGTCGTGGGGATGCTCCGTCTCTCCGACCAGATCCTGAACGAGCAGATCAAAGATGTCTTGGTGCTGCGATTCCGTGAGGGTGAGAACGACCTCGGCCTCATTGCTTCCGGCCTCCCTGCTCACCACTCTGACATTCAGGCCACGTGAATCCGGGATATCCGGCATGGCCTGTACCGAGTTCGCCCCAACTCGGAGTATGAGCATTCGATGTCTGGAGGGAGTCTCAAGCCCTAGGAAGATGTTCCTTCTTCCTGCGGGGAGTATGCGGCGCTGCACCCTACCCGGAGTATCGGTGATGCGAATTTCCTCCAAGGACTTCCACACTTCTTCTAGGTTCAAGTGTCAGTCTCCTCCTTCCAGTAAACATAGTTTACGAAGTACTCGACGGGCGTATCTCTTTCGGTAGTTGGGAAACTGGCGGCAAAACCCACGAACGGTGTTCCCTCGGCATCCACTTCCTGCAGTGGATAGATGAGAAGAAGCCCGTTCCTCCGATCGCGTACTTCACGAAGGTCGCGCCCACCAGGCTCTGTGGGATCCGTACGATGTCGACTCCCTCCTTGCTTAGTTCGATACCGCTGCCGCGTATGTTGCAACGCGCGGTCTACCTGATCGGGCGTTAGATCAATCCCCTCGTCTGAGGGGTTGACAAGCCGACGAATGCGGTACACAGCGTCCTGGTCAATGCTGTCCGGGGGATGGAAGGCTCGCTGTACAGGGAAGACCTGCCAACCTCCAAGCTCGATGGAACGTGCCCCTACCTGATTTGATATCAGCGCCACTGTCCAATCAACCAGTCCTCCGATGTCGTTCTGAGACTTGATGTACTTCGCCAGATAGTTGCCACGTGCTTTTCGGGAACCCGAATGAACGCTGATATCCATCAGCAGATCTGCGACATCCTCTCCCGAAATTCCCCGCCAGATGCGCTTCCCCACATTCAGCGGTTCTGGAGAGTCTAGCGACGACACGAAGCGGCTGTACCGTTCGTGGTTTATCCGATTGACATTGGGGTTTCGATCGAAGGTAATGGTTTCGCTGATAGCACCAGAATACGAGACGGTCATTGGCATCCCGTGGCGCATCTTGTTGGCAGCGGTGATCACCAGCCCTGCCGAATGGCTCCTAACCCTCAGTCCGAACTCGCTGGGCGTCATACCCTTGTCCGACATCAGATCGAACTCCTGACGAAGTTCATCTGTGGCCATCGAGATGTGGCTGTAGAATTCCCGCAGTTCGTCGGTGGTGTACAGACGACAGAGGTCAACATAACCGGGCCTGAAACCGAACCACCTCCCCATCTGGAGGAGCGTGTCGTACATGCGGGAGGTGCGGAGGTAGTAGCTCACCGACAATCCCTCGAGTGTTAGGCCTCTGGACAGCTTGTCCCCCCCAATAGCTATCACATTCAACCCCTCCGCATGGTCCCAGTAGTCGAGGGCATCCTTCGCCGCACCGTTAATCACCTTGACCTGAATCCTCTGTGACGACTCCACCAACTTCGAACTGACCGCGTCCCAGGGAACGTTGGTGCATCCTAGCATCAGATCGGGATACATCTCCCGTACAGCCTGGGAGCTCGGTTCGAAGTCCTCTAGCCACATAGTTCGAAGCTGATCAATGATCGGGTGCGGGGCATCACCGTCCCCGTACCTGATGCGGTTCTGAAGGTCGCGCAATTCAAACCTAACTAGCTCCGCGACCTGATTCTGTACCGCGACAAATCTGGTCACGTGAACGAGCATGGAGTTGTGCTCATCCTCTTGTCCCCGCGCAGCCCGGGCCGCGCACGCGAGGATGAAGGCCATCACTGCGGTCGTGAGAGAATCAGGAAGCTCCCTGACCACCCAGTTGCTCCTGTGAACGTTGGGAATCTGGTCGTGATGATCGTCCACTTCGCGGACAAGTGGCAGAGGTGCAACCGGACCATCATCATCGGGTCCCTCCGGCAGCCCAAAGACCTTGGTCGGGCCGACGTGATTGCTCGGAACCGGCAGATTGATCAGAAAATCCCGTGGGAACAGGTCCCGTCCATGCCGTTCATCGTCCTGATCGGGATAGATGAAGATGTTTGCAAAGGGTGTGGCCGTGTACCCGATGTACACACTCTGTTCGAAGGCATTGAGAAGCTCACGAATCCTTCCGTTGATGACGGTGGGATCCTCGTCATCGGAGGAAGATGCGGGCCTGGTGTTGACAGACGCGAAGTCGGCTTCGTCATCGATCACCAGAATCGGAGTACTAGGTATCGTTTCCCCAGTGCCCAGCGGGCTGAGCGACCTAGCCCACCGGGTGAGGTTGCGCAGTACCGAACTGTTCTTCTTGACTACCATGATGACGGGATCACCACCCAATCTGACATTGAACTGATTGGCGATGCTGAGATTGAAGTCCCCTCTCTCCTCAGCGTTGGTTGATGGAATTGCCCGGAGGAGAGGCTCGCCCATGAGAGTCCCTACACCCACACGCTTATTCCTCATATCCAAGGCCAGATTCAATCTGGTATCCCATCCGAGAAATCCCTCGTCAAAACGCAGCTGGGTCTGAGCGCGCAGGCTGTTGGTGGTTCCGGTCAGAACCACGATGAATTTGTAGCCGGCGTCGGCCGCCTTGCAGATCAGCTCAATGTAATTGGAGGTCTTACCCGACTGAACCTCCCCGACGACCATTCCGCGTCGGTCCCACGATCCAGGCCGGTCGGGATCCTCGATGAGCTCCATTACCCGGTCAGTCAGGTCGTCCGAACGCTGGAGCGTTGCAAGCGCCCACCCCTTACTCTCCTTCAGAAATCTCTGGTATCGCTTGGTGAATCTCCACTCGATCGAGGCCCGGCGGTCGGGGAGCCAGGGCACGTGATCGCTGGTGTCATCGGTGAGGGTCGAGGCTGGCCCAACGACAACATTCAGGTTCGCCTCCAACTCCCTGATCAGGGCTTCGATATCGATGTCCGCGCCCGGAAACTGGGCCTTCATCGTCTGAACCGCGATTTCGGCTGCCCTCCTGACATCCGCTTCCTCAGGGGGCGAGTCCCCATCCAGCAGGCTGAGGGCAATGATTCTGGTCTTTTCAAAGTCACTCATCTACTCTTTCCTTCAATAGGGCATCCACCGTTGGTTCGACCAGTTCAAATCGCTCACCGATTGCCTCGGTCGCCCCCAGCCTCTCAAGTACCTCCTCATGGCTCAATCCCGCATTGATGAAAGCGCTGTAGAAGGCTCGAATCATTCCAATGATCTCCCGTTCCTGAGCCGAGTCGAAGGGTTGACTCTGGGACTCATCTCCCTCCGCCATGTCGACCCATATCTGTTGGACGGGAACGTATTCCTCCACAAGACGCAGAATCTGCTGTAGCCTCCTAGAATCCGTGAAATCCGCCTCAAGTGCATCCCGCACGAACGGGTGCTCCCGGTTGATCACATACGACACCCTGCTTCTCTTCACCTGTCGATTCCAGACGAACACCGGACTGTTCCGAACCGATCGTGCTATGGTCTTCCCGCGGTGCCTGTAGACGGTAACTGCTCTCTTGCGAACCACCTTAGCGATTCGCCTGAGATCATCCCTGTACAGGAGGGGAGGCCGGGCGCGCGACTTCCGAACGTCGATCTCCCACTCGTGGTCGGAGGAATTGGATAGATCGATCTGTATGCGCGCCAGTTTGTAGTGCTCCTCCTTCATGAATCCCAACCCAAGCCAATCACCCGGCAGGAGGAGCCGACGGTTCCGATAGACATAGAAACCCTGCTGCGCGTTCCAACCGGCGGGGCCGGCGGCCGCCCGGTGTCTCTCTCCGGAGAGACGGGAATGGTGTGGGAGAACGAACGGCGTTATCGTTATTCCCGAATCGGAGGACCCAAGTGTCTCGGATGACAAGCGCTGCGTCGCGTCCTCATCTGCGAGGAACGGGTCCCACGGCCTGATAGGTTGTTCATTGATGTGAATCGAAACGGAGTACCGCCCTACCATGAAACGGTGGAACACCATGGCGACGTGTTCCTCGACCCCTCTGAGAGCATCGTGGAACTGTCGTCGTGCTTTGGTGTTGTCATTTCCAACGTCACCCACCAACCTGTCGAGTTTGGCCCACACGACAAGGGTGCCGTGCTCCAATTCTGTTAGTCGGTCGAATTCCTCTTCAGTGACGGACTCAACTGGGACATTCAGGAGCTGCCATTCACCTGAGGATGCCAAGTGGTCTAGATCCCAACGTCTGGTGTGTATCTCCCGTTCTTCCGCGGTATGTGTGGCAACGGTTAGTGACCTCGCCTGCGAGATCGACGCGGTCTTGAGACCTAGTCCGTAACGTCCGAGGTCGGATAGATCCCGGGACTCACGCGGACTGCGGGAACCAATCCTCATAGCATCTATCAGCTCGGGTTCCGTCATTCCTGAACCGTCGTCCAGAAATGAAGCCCAGGAGTCCGCCCCGGCCCAGTGGAAGTTCAACCAGATGTTCCGGGCTCCTGCGGTGATGCTGTTGTCAATGAGGTCGCATACGGCATCCGGAAGGGAGTAGCCAGTGGCTCTCAGCGATTCCATGAGGACGTCGGCTTTGGGGGCTACCAGATCAAACGAGCCCAGAGATTCAGCTCTTGGGAGATCTGCCAACGACTGCTCTGCCGATGCGGTCGAAGAGGGCAGATGGGATTGTGATGGTGGCGGGGACTTACTATTGCCTATGCTCAGCGTTACTCCTCCTCATACGTCACCGCAGACTTGCGAGCTTCCATAACTCGGGCAACCTTCATGCTCATGCATGAATGCTCTTCATACACTCTAGTCCGGTATCCCATTTGAGTCCAAATCGCAGCTTCAGCGACTTACTCACCCATTGCCCCTCTCAGCTGGACTTTGTACAAAGTCCAGCTGAGAGCCTTCCGGCGGGCGCGCAGCCTGGCCGGGGGCTGAGCCTGCCGGAAATCCGGCGCCTGCTGTGGCGCCTGTGGCTGCGGGTGCCGGCCACGGCCCGGGCGATCCTGGCCTAGTCCCACTGGCGTCGCCGTCACCAGTGGGTGGCGCGACGCTGCCACTACCGCCGCCGGCAACCACAACCAACGGACTTACAACTGCTAGTATTAGGCCTCGTCATCGAACACCGCAACCCGGAGTTGCTCGCCGGTGGCATACGGCAATCTGACGACCCATATGCAAAGATCACTGCGTACCTAGTGATTCGACAGGGAGATCAGTTCAATGTCCGACAGTGCCGCTTGGTTCGTGGACGGGTCGTTTCTGTTCAAGGAATGGCAGGGCCTGAACCGCGACGACCGGCTGGATTACCTGTTGCTACGCCGGCATCTGGAGCGCAAGTTCCAAGTGCAGATTGCGGACGCGTACTACTTCAATGCTGACCCCGATCCCCTGGGTGCACGGAACAATGCCTTCCACCGGGCCCTGGCCTATCCGCCGCCGGGCGGTCCGGGCCTGCGGGTCAAGCTGTACTGGCTGCAGAAGCGCGCCGTCTACTGGCCCGCGGCTTGGGGTGGCGGACCGGTTGTGCATCCCGGCAATGGCTTGCAGCTCGAGCACATCCAGCAAAAGGCTGTCGATGTCGGTCTGGCCTTCCACTTGATGCGGTCGTACGGGCATCGGCAGTGGCGTACGTTGCTGCTGGCCGCCGGGGACGGTGACTTCCACGAGGTGGTCCAGCATCTCGTCGAGCATCTGGATGTCGCGGTGATCCTCATTGGCACAACGAATTCCATGAGCCGCGAGCTGCTGCCCTATGCCCAAGCCGTGGAGGAGCTGGACCAGATCGCCAACGAGATCGCAAGGCCGGCACCGAATGGGGCCAACCACAGTCGCTACCGGGAATGACAGCAAGTAGTGAAACCGATGTTCCAATTGTGCGATGTTTCTGTACGGCCCGCCAACCACACCGACGAAAAGCAATCCGATCACTGGGTTACGCCGGGCCATGATGGCATACTGCTGACCACCTGCTAGGTTTCCAGACATTGGTGCCCTCTCTAGCTCCTGCCAGCGTAATGAAGTCTTCCCCAACATCGTGGTTGTACCTAGGGGATCAATCATCAGAGAGTAACGGTATGGAAGACCTGAGAGTGCCCGAAGCGCGCTGGCGGTGGTTAAGTGTGGATACAGTCCCGTGTGCCCTGTTCCGATCACTGACCGAAAGGTACAAGGTTAGACTGTACTACTGGATCTACCATCACAACCTTCGCTGTCACTTGCTCCATGACTCACCGAACAAGGGGAAAGAACAGCTAAGGAATTTGGATTGTCTGATCTGATGGACAACGCCTTGTAGCATGACAAGGTGGTGATGATAGCCGGATGATTAGCAAGTTGCATCCAAGCCTAGTATAATATCTGTTGGAACTGTTCATCGATCCACATTGGAATGTCAGCGCCTAGTTGGAGCGCTCTACTCACGACTCCAGTATCAGCAACAAGCCTCATTGCATTGTAACTCTTGGTTGACTGTAACTGGATTATTTCACACTGAATATCCCTTGACCACGGAGACACTATGCCTAGCTCACAACATTTTGAACATGATCAGTTGATCCAGCGAGGAAAAATTCTCAACTTAGTCCCAGAGGAATGTGCGTACGAATCTTGGCTTCAAGCAACCCTGCACCTAGACTACCTGCGTCAGGATGTTGCGGAGGACGAACTGACAGTCCATGCAATAGGACAGCACATGTTTATTCTTACAGCTGTTGTCAGTGAGAACGACCTGAATCCTTTAGACAAGGACGATCTGCTCAATTGGAACTGTTTGCCTCCTTCCACAAGGGCAGGATATGAATGGGGCTTTGATAATGACGATGTAGAACTTTATAGAGATATGTATTCGTGGGGTGCACGAACTCTAAATAAGGCGTATCCGTTGGTGTTTTACCGTGATCGCGAAAGTGGTGCGTATTGTGACATTTGGCAGGAGTATTTACACCTAAACGACATTCATTGGGATGAGAATCGAAGAGCGTATTGTCGATTGGACAAAAAAGGAGACTGGGAGCATGTGGTCTCCGTAACACATGGTCAGAGTGAATTGAATTCAACGCTTGTGTCCTTCAGGCGTCGACCTTTAGATGAATTTCTAACGGTTTCGAAGTCCGTACTGATTCGCATGTTTGACTTTACGTTGTTTCAGATCTTACGTTTTGGTGGTTGGGCCCATGAAAATCCTGTCAAAGTAATCGAAGAGAGTCCAGGTTTCTTTTACAGACAGCAGATCGATAGTGGACAGGCATCTTGGACACGCGGCATTCAAATTGTGCGTCCAAATTCAAAACAGTCGCGCGGGGAGATTTTTGCATCTATCAGAGGTGAGTCTAGACGTGAGTACGCGGAATTCATCGTTTGGGATTGGCGCAACAACAATAAAGAAGCAACAGTATCAACTGCTCCAGAAGCCATAACTAATTACTTTACTTGCCATTCGAATTCGCTGCCGTTTGAGACTTCTCCAGCTTTTTTTGATCCTGAAGTTTTGCTGCGGTTTAAAAATGATCGTAGCAAGTACACTCTCAGTTCAAGCCACATCGAATGTCGGGGTGCATGGTCTTTCCGATATCACGTGAATGAAGCAAGACAGATTCAGGTGTACATAAAGGATCTTCAAGGGCTTTCCTATGAAGAGCAGTCTTATTGGAAAAGGTTCAACGAAAAGTGCAAAGGCGGTATTTCTCAAAGGGCGCATGTGCAAGACTTTTTGGGCGAATGGAGAGCAGTCACTACACCTCTTGAGGATCTGTTTGGGATCTTGCAGGAATGGATTAATGATGATGTAGGTTGGTGGAAGATCGGCGACCAGATATCGTTCAATCGAGTTCACACACCGCTTACTGATAGCCAAGATGAATGGGAGGGTGCTTTTCAAAATCTTGCTACACTGGTTGTAGGAGGATTCAAGCCTAAGTTTATCCGAGCGATACTTGATGAAAAATCAATCGCTCTAGAGCCAAAACGAAAAGGTCAAAGCTTGTATTTGCTTGAAACTCTTTTGTCTTCTGTCTGTGAGACCGGTCATTTTCAACAACTGTCTGCCCTCAGAAAAATTCAGAAAATCAGATCTAAAATTTCAACACATGATGGTGGTCAGACGGCTCGTAACTTAATGAAGCAAATTGAGCGCGAACACCGAACACTCGCAGATCACTTTGAGGCTGTGTGTAGGCAAGCTAACAGTGAACTTAGGCTGATCGAACAAGCCTGTTCAAGCTCGGACGATTCTGGCTGACCTCTTGCACAAAGTAAAACCTGAAGTAGAGTCCCTTGCTGGGTTTGCGTACGCACCATGTTCAACTAACGTGGCTGCCGGTCTATTCAACACTTGTGCCGCAGACGCCCATGTGACTTCAGGGGTGGTGCTTGGTTACAACCAAGGCTGTCACGCGTTGCCAGGGAACAGTTTGATTACCTAGTTCCCGTTCCATGCGCAGGGACAACCCCTCTAGGCCGTCCGCCGACAGGCCACTGCGGCCCAGGCCGGCTCCCAGCGCACTCTGCGGATTCAGCCAGGACCTAATCTCCCCAACCGAGACAAAGCGCCGGTCGACCGTCTCCAGAAGTTCAAGTTCTGCTGACAACGGGAGGCGTGCTAGTAGGTTGTGGAGAGCCGCCTCAGTCCAGCGCAGGGAGGGGTTGGGATGGTTGGCCCATAGGTTCTCTTCAACCTCCCGCAGGAGCGTGCTCAACTTGTCCTCCGTCCGGAAGTCGAGGAGACTGTGAACCCGCTGGCCCATCAGTGGGAGGGACTGGCTGAAGACCACACCCCCGCTACCAGTCAGGACCTTGGTCAGGGTGGACAGGAGCTCTTCGGCTTCCTGCGGTCCACCCAGCATGTCCATCCCCAACACGCGCTCGAACCGAAGGCTGGAATCCAATTCCCCCAGGCTTGTGGCCAGCACGGGCCGATCCAGTTCGGGGAGTTCGCTGTAGCGGAGATTCAGCCCGGCGGCCGCCTTGGGAGACGAAACCAGGCCCCACACCCCGCCCTCCGGCACGGAGCGGCAGGCTTCGGCCAGGAGCAGGCCGTTGTCTGCGCGTACAACGAGCACGCGGTCGTGGCGCTGCATGCCGGCACGGGTGCAGATCGCATCCCGCACCGTTCCCAAATGACGGCTGCCGGCGTTGCCGGCGCGTCGTAGCCAGTCCTCGCGGTCCGGATCGTCGGGTGAGTAGGTGATGCCTTCGGCAGGTGCATCGGCTTGTTCCGGTGCCGCGGCCAGCAGTTCCTCCCTGCGGCGCAAGACCTGGTCCCGAATGGCAGCCTCGTAGCCAAGAGCCCCCGGTTCGAAGAAGACTCGGCCTTCCAATCCGACCGGCAGGTATTGCTGGGCTACCCAGTGGTCGCGATAGGCGTGAGGGTAGAGATAGCCGGCCCCGTGTCCAAAGGCCGTGGCATCGCGGTTGCCGTCCTTGAGCGGGGTTGGTACTTCCTGGTCCTTCTCCTGCTCCACTGCCTCCAGGGCGGCGAACATTGCCATTGCCGAATTGGACTTGGGAGCCGTGGCCAGGTAGAGAATGGTCTGCGAGAGTGGATACAGGCCTTCGGGCAGGCCAATGCGGTTGAACAGGCTCCAGCAGCTTTCCACCACGGCGACCGCCTGCGGATCGGCCAATCCGATGTCCTCGCTTGCCAAAATGGCCATGCGCCGGAACAGGAAGGAGGGATCCTCACCGGCATAGATCATCTTGGCACCCCAGTAGAGGGCTGCGTCCGGGTCGGAGCCGCGCAGGGACTTGATGAATGCGGAGACGGCGTCGTAGTGGACGTCGCCCTGCTTGTCATAGAGGACGGCCCGCCGCTGAATCGATTCCTCGGCCGTGGCCAGGTCAATCCGGATCACGCCGTCCTGGCCCGCGGCCGTGGTGTTCACGGCCAGTTCCAGGGCGTTCAAGGCGCTGCGCGCGTCACCGTTGGCCATGTGTACCAGATGTTGCCGTGCCTCGTCCTCCAACGCGACCGGCCGGCCGCCGAATCCGTTCACCGGATCCTCGAGGGCGCGGGTCAGGAGCGTCGAGACCGCATCGTCGTCCAGTGGCCGCAGTTGAAAGACCCGGCTGCGGCTGACCAGGGGCTTGATGACCTCGAAGAACGGATTTTCCGTGGTGGCGCCGATGAAGATGATGGCGCCGTTTTCCACGTGGGGCAGCAAGGCATCCTGCTGGGCCTTGTTCCAGCGGTGGACCTCGTCCACGAACAGGGTGGTCCGCTGCTGTCGATAGGCAAACCGGTGTCCGGCGGCATCGATTTCCTCGCGCAGCACCTTGACTCCCGCCAGGACGGCATTGAGCGTGACGAAGGCACTGCTGGAGGTGTTGGCAATGACACTGGCCAGCGTGGTCTTGCCGGTACCCGGAGGGCCGTAGAGGATCAGTGACGACATCTGGTCGGCCTCTATGGACCGTCGCAGCAGCCGGCCGGGGCCGATGATGTGTTCCTGTCCCACATAGTCGTCCAGCGTCAACGGTCGCATCCGGTTGGCCAGCGGCGACTGCTGTTGGCGGCGTTCGGCGGCTTCGGCCTGAAAGAGGTCCTGGGGATCTTGGTTCATCGGCCTGGAACTACATCCGGAGTATGGTCCGTCACGGTATGACGCCACTGTTCATGCATGGTACGACAACGGCGATTTTGAGGATGGCCGGGGAACCGGACATCCCGCCTCGGGGTCTGCCCATCGCGAATGTGATCAGGCCAGACGACACTGCACCTGACCGTGTCGAAGGCAGTGATCCATTCCACCAGCAGGATCCCACGCCACCGCTCGGAACGTGCTTCAACATGGGCTCAAACCCTTGTTGACTCTGGCTCAGGCCGGAACCATGCGCAGGCTGTGCGTGGAGGGGCGTAGCTTGAGTTAGCGATGGTCCGCGGCATCTGGGTCGCACGCAGTCATCCTGTGTTCAGCGCGGCGCGCGATCGCCCTTGCCAATCCGCCGAATATCCAAGCATGCACAGGATACAGTCCGTACCAATAGGCCAGACCGGTCAACCCCTTGGGAATGAAGGCCGCTGTTTGTTCCAAATGGGTTGTTCCGTCCTGGGCTTCCTGCATCTCAAACTGGAGCCAGGCCCGGCCGGGAAGCTTCATCTCGGCCCTGAGGCGGACCAGGCGGTCGGCTTTCAAATCTTCCACTCGCCAGAAATCCAGGGCATCGCCGATGCGCAAGTCGTCGGGATGGCGTCGTCCCCTGCGTAGGCCTGCACCGCCCAGCAGGCGGTCCACCATTCCCCTTAAACGCCATGTCCAGTTGGCAAAGTACCAGCCTCGCGCTGCCCCGATGCCGGTGCAAACCCTGTAGACGGCTTGGGCCGAAGCTGCCACCCGGCGACGGCGACGCTCAATGATCATCCCTTGGCGGGATTCCAGCCGGACGGGCTGATCCCGCTCCGGGGTCGTGCCTACGGCATCACTCCACGATGTGTCAATCCGTCCCTCGTCAAGGTCGTTGATCACCGTGTCAATGGCCGAGGCATAGTCCTGCGGTTCGATATGCGGGAAAAGCATGCGAGCGCGATCATCGGTCACGATGACATCGTTGCGGAGCCCCTCAACGAGAGCAACCGTAATGTCGGATGGGATTGGAGTTAGCCAGTGCACCCAATAGGAAGAGAGTCGGGGTGTCAGGACAGGAACGGCCAGCAGCAGTCGCCGGAGGCCCCTTTTTTCGGCATAGCCAAGCATCAGTCCCTTGTAGGTGGTTACATTCTTCCCGCCTATTTCAATGGTGAGGTCCTGGTTTGCCGGTAAGTCAAGGGCACCAACCAGGTATTCCAAGACATCCTGGACGGCGATGGGCTGGATGCGGGAATAAATCCACCTGGGGCAGATCATGACGGGGAGACGCTCCACAAGGTAGCGGATCATCTCGAAGGAAATGCTGCCCGAACCCACGATGACCGCAGCTCGGAATTCCGTGACCGGGACTCCACCTTCCCGCAGGGCTTGTCCTGTCTCTTGCCGAGACCGCAGATGTTGGGAAAGATTGCCTTCCGGGTTTCCCAGACCGCCCAGGTAAATGATGTGGTTGACTCCTGCTTTTTGGGCTGCTTGCCCAAAGGCCCGGGCGGCTTCCAGGTCCAAATTGTGGAAGTTCGATCCCCGCGACATACTGTGAATCAGGTAGTAAGCCGAGTCCACTCCGGCCAACACTTTCGCCAGCGTCTGGGGATCGAAGATATCGCCGGTCAATATCTCGACCTGGTCGGACCAGGGACGTGAGAGCACCCGGACCCGACTGCGTACGAGAACGCGGACGCGGTACTCCTCCTGCAGCAGTCGGGGAACCAGCCTGCCGCCTATGTACCCGGTGGCTCCAGTAACCAGGATTCGTTCGGAACGGGCCATCTTGCTCCTCGAAGTCGACCACGCAGGAACGGTGCGTCAATGCACCGCTTGTCCCATCCGGGGCGATCCTGACGGGTGATGCCGGGCCACCTGACCCCGGAACATCCCCTGTCGACGGCGTTCGGCGGCTTCGACCTGGAAGATGTCGTGGGGCTCTTGGTTCATCAACCGACTCGTCCGGGCGGATGTACTGCGCGCGGATTGTACGGGATGGAGCTTCCAGGGGACGGTGGAAAACCCCGGCTATACCCATGGCGTAACACAAGCATTCCTCTGCCCAACAGACGAGATGTCAATAAGGGCTGGCCGGGACAGTGTTTGTCCTTCTGCGGAACCATTGTTGCTGCCGGCAACTCCCCGATTGGTCGTGTCCGTGCCGACTGGTGGCCACTGACACCTTCGGACCACACAAAGATCCCGGTTGGGCCACAGGGATGATCTCGCCGACGTGCCATCTCCGACCATCAAGGGCCGCGTTCCTTTCATGGCCCGCAGGACTGACAACGGAAAGCGGTCTGCAAGAGGCAGTTCTTGGGACCCGAGTGGCCACAACGGTGTGAGCGGGCCGGCACCTTGACCTTCCATTGCCGACGATACTCCAGGCCCTCATTGTTTGTGAACCGGCCCACGTTGCAATCCAGTCCCAGGATACCGGCCGGATGGTACGCGATCACCTGGACTGCCGGGATCGCATAGACCTCGGCTATCTGTTGTTCACGGCGTACACCAAACTGATCATGCCTGTCTTTGCGTATACCCGGTGTCCGGTCAACGTCAACGCGATGCGCGTAGGCGGGTCGGATACGAGTGGAACACCCCTGCCCAGCAGGATAGGTACGACACTGACTTCAACTGTATCGACAAGCCCGGCCTCAGCCAGACTGCGAAACAGGGATCCGCCCCCGAACAGCCAAATGTCCTTTCCTGGTTCACGGCGGAGGGACTGGACTATCTCTTGCCAGTTCCGGCCGACGATCGTGACGTTGTCGTAATCGCTCTGCCTGAGCGTGCGCGAGAACACGAAGGTGCGAATGCCAGGCATCTCTGCCTGACCATGTTGGCGCGTAATCTCGAACGTCTTCCGACCCATCAGATACGTGTCGAATTGTGCGGACAACTGGAGAAAGTCGATATCCGGGTCGGCTTCGATCCAGTCAAACTCGTGATCGGGACCGGCGATGTATCCATCAAGGCTCATGGCACAGTTGTAACGAACTTGTCTCATCGGGAATACCCTAGGCGATCTGTCTGAAACTTTCACGGATCGCAGCAACCGTGCGACTCCTGCCCTGTTTTCCAGTATGGAATGGAAACCACCGCGACGAATGCTGACATGCCAACCGAGTTCCCTTCGGCCAATACTCGAAGATCGCGATTCCCCGACTGGTGGTTGCCGCCGCCAAGTCCGCCTTAAGGAGCCTTGTTCGGTTCAGGCGTTTGGCCTGTTCTAGGGTTGGTGTTTCCGCTTCAACGGCATCGGCGACGGCTTGGACGGCAAAAGACAACCATCCCCGCCCCATGGGCGGGGATGGTCGGTGGCTGCTGCGTTCGTCCGTGCACCAAACCCGGACAGCAGCCATTCCACAACGTCAGGCGTTGTCCCCCGTTGGACTGAGGTTGCCAAAGCCTCTCTGCCAGTCGTGTCCATGCCACCCACGGTGTCTGCCACCGTCAAACCTGTGCCCGAGATTTCCCTTGCGGTTCAGGTAATCGGCCTGTTCCTCGGTGAGTGTGCCTGCCTCCACAGCGTTGGCAATGGCCTGTTGCCAGGCGGTGTCCAAGGCGGCTTTGAACTCGGCCGATGTTGTGTCATTGGCTTCCAGGAACGTGTCCACGGCGGACCGGCCTTCCGGCAAGGCCGCCAGCAGTTCGTCTGCATTCAACCCCGCATCTTCAGCCGCGGCTTGTAGTACGGCCGGAGCATCGATTGGTGCGGTCGACCACATCCATTCACCAAAGCGGCCGTGACGGCCTCGTCCCAAGCCCATCCGGCTGAGGTCGCGACTGAGAATGGCATCCATCTCGTCCTGGGTCAGCGTTCCCGCCTCCACTGCCGCGGCCAACTGGGATTCGATTTCCGCGTTCATCGTGGATTGGAGATCGGATAGTTCCAGTCCGGCTGCATCCAGCAGGGCCTGAATACTGTCCTTGCCGGCCTGCCGGGCAGACTGCAACTCATCTGGGTTGACCCCCAGGGCATTCGCCGCGGCCGCCTTGATCGCCGTCCTGTCGATGAGATCGGCTTGCAGGTCGAAGTTGCCATGGCCGCGCCATGTGTGCCGCAGCCCCGAAACCAAATGGCCGGGGACGATGTGGCTGAATCCGGGGAGGTGCCGGTTGCCGACAGCCGCCACCGTGCCTGCACTTCCAACGGCCAGAAGTGCCACCAGGGCTAGGATGATAAGCCACCGTGTCTTGTGATTGAGCTTCATGAGTGATTCCTCTCGTTGCTTTGGTCCGCGCGTTGGCGAACCCGGACGAGAGTCTCCGCGGCGATTGTGAACACAATGAGAAGTTCACGGGGAAGGTTTATGAAGCTTGGCAGCGGTGTCTACGGAGTCGGCTTCCGGTTACGGTCTGGCACGCCGGCACCTGCCGTCACCGTCGAATTTCGGGCAGCAGGACGTGGGACGGATGTTCGCGGTCGTGGTGCACGGTCTGGTCCGCCAGCCTGAAGGTCCGGTCGCGGCCTAAAGGTCCCCCGGTGTTGGGGTTGACGTCGAACCGCGGGAAGTTGCTGCTGCTGATGTCAAGCCGGATGGCGTGGCCGGCCTTGAAGACGTTGGAGGTTGGGTACAGGTCGAACTCGATGTGGCAGATCTCGCCTTCTCCAATTGGGTCAGGCCGGGTCCATCTGCGGCGGTAGCGAAGGCGCAGGATGGAGTCGGTGAGATTGAACGCCAGGCCATCCGGGTCATCCGGCGTGGGCGGGACAACCTCGATGAGCTTGGCCGTGAAGTCGGTGTCCGGGGCGGAGGTTGAGACATGCAACACGACCCGGATGGGCCCTGTGACTTCCAGATCTTCCGCCAGCGGTTCTGACTGGAAGCTGAGCACGTCGCTGCGGGCGTTCAGGGGCAGGGAATCCGTGCAGCCGAAGAAGCGCGGACTGCCTTTCTGGTCGAAGGCGCCCGGCTCCATGATTGGATTTGCAGCGGAGATGCCACCGCCGATGGTGGGTACCGGATCGCGCGGATCGAAGGTGTACCGGCTGGCGGAAGGTTGGGGATCCGGTTCTGCGCGGGACAGACATCCGTCCGGATGCAGGTACCAGGGCGTGAATGCGGTGTCCGGCAGGGGGAAGTCCGACTCCTCGCGCCAGAAGCCGCCGTGGGCTATGTGTCCGGTGTATTGGCGCCGGTCGCTGCCGGTTCCCATCGTGAAAATCCGAACCGGTTGGCAGTCGGCAAATTCCGTGGGCAGGCCCTTCAGGAAGTGGTCGAACCAAGCCAGGCGGAGATCGTGGTAGTGAATGTGTGAATCGATGCCGAAGTCCACATCGCCGGCAAAGGTTTCCTCCCAGCCACCGTGGATCCACGGTCCCATCAGCAGCATCTGACGCGACTGTTTCAGCTTGGACAGCGCCGTGAAGTTCTCGCACGTGGCGCGGGCATACGAGTCGTACCAGCCGCCCAGGTAAAGGGTGGGCACGTCTGCATGTTCGGCGTAATGGCCGGCGATGTCGTAGCCCCGCTGTTGCCAGTACGGACCGTATTCGCCATGGGTCAGGATGTCCAGGACCCATTGTTCGTAGGATGGGAGATGCCGCAGAGCCGATGCGCCTTTCTTGAATGGGACCCTGCCAAACCATTCGCCGACGTTGGCGTAGGCCTCTTCCAGCAGGGCGCGCAGGCCCGCGTCGGCCAGGGCCTCCCGGCTGGTGGTTGCCATGCGAAAGGCATAGATGATGAACCGTTGCTCAAGGGCTCCGTTCTGGCGCATGGAGGCGTGGTAGTAGCTGGCTGCCCCCACGGCTACGACCATGGTTCGCAGGTGCGGAGGATTGAGGGTTGCCAGGGCCGACTGGTCGCTGCCGCAGTAGGAGCCGCCCATCGTGCCCACCTGTCCGTCGCACCAAGGTTGGGCCGCCAGCCACTCGACCGTGTCGAAGCCGTCCGGGGCTTCCTTGGCGAACGGATACCACTCTCCCTCGCTCATGAAGCGGCCGCGCACGTCCTGGAGTACGCAGACGTAGCCCCGGCGCGCGTAGTAGCGTCCCATGTCCGCGTTGCCTGGAGCCGCCTTGTCGTATGGGGTTCGTTCCAGAAGAACGGGAAATGGTCCCGGGGCCGGCTGCCTGGCCTCTGCCGGCCGATAGATGTCCGTGGCCAGGCGGGTGCCGTCCCGCATCGGGACCATGGTGTTGGCCTCCACCGAGACCTGCCAGGTCTGTGCGGAGCCGCGGTAGGGGTGGTTCATGTTGAAGGGTTCCTGATGGATGGACCGGCCCGCGGCGAGGTCGGTTACAGTGTGGACGTGGCCGGACGGCATCCCGGTACCGGTTCGTTCGCTGCCATTGTGCATTCCCGCCCGTCAGAAGGATTCTAGCCATGGACTGGCGCGCCTTGCTGTTGCCCCAAGAGAAACCGGTTGTGGTTGGCCTGATCGGCCTCGGTAGCTTCGGGCTTTCGTTTTTGAGACAAAGCCTGCATGTCCCAAGCATGTCGGTGGTTGCCTTGTGCGATGCGGACGGGGAGGGCGGTCTGGCAGCGGCCGAGGCAGCGGGACTTCCCCGCCCGACGATCTGCGAAACAGCCATAGCCGCCCAGCGGATCCTTGAACAAGGGAAGCTGCCTCTGCTGGTGGACGGTACCGAGCTGCCGTTTTCGATGCTGGATGCGGTTGTCGAGGCCAGCGGTGCCCCCGAGGCCGGCGCGCGCCACGGGGAGGCAGCCTTGCGGAACGGCTGTCATCTGGTCCTGGTCAACAAGGAAACCGCCTGCACGGCAGGACCGGCACTGGCGGCCATGGCCCGCGCCAACGGGCTGGTGTACTCGATGGCGGACGGTGATCAGCCAGCCATGGTACTGGAAATGGTGCAGTGGGCCCGGGTGCTGGGACTGGACGTGGTGTGTGCCGGCAAGGCGGGCGAGGCGGATGTACCTGCGGCAGAGGTTGCTGCAGGCGGGAGCAGTTCGGTGTTCTCCGCAGGCGACTCGCTGGCGGCAACAGTGCGGAGCCGTTCGGAACGTATTCCGCTGCAGCAAAGGGTCAGGGTTCCGGACATCGCGGAAATGGCCATCGTGATCAACGAAACGGGCTTCGGGTGGAACAGTCCGGGGTTGTTCGGACCGGCCATGCACTATGCGGAGATGGCGTCCGTGCTGAGACATGTCGACGATGGCGGCCTGCTCGATTCCACCCCAACCGTGGAGATCGCCAACCTGATTACCCATCCTCGGGCACCCAGCATGGCGGGAGGGGTCTTCATGGTGATCCGGGCCCGAGAGGGGGACGACTGGAGCCAGCTGGCTCCCAAGCGTCATCTCATGAGCCCGGATGGGCGGCACATCCTCCTGTGGCGGCCTTATCACCTGCTCGGCCTGGAAACTCCGCTGTCTGTACTGGCGGCGGTACGACTGGGCGTGCCGACGAGTGGCCGCACCGTTGAACACCGGGTGGACGTGGTGGCCCGGACTGAAGTACCGTTCCATGCCGGGCAGGTATTGGCCATGGACAGGGCACACTGTGTGCAGGACCTGAAGGCGGAAATGGCTGTCCCGCAGAGCGATGGCCCGGACACCTGTGTGCCGTACTACGTGGCTGCCGGCCACAGCATGCTTCGGGATGTGCCGGCAGGCCGGCATCTGCGGTGGCGGGACGTGGACATCCCCTCGGATTCGAGCTTGCAAAGGCTTCGGCGCGGGAGTGCCTGAGGGATCGGTGTACCGTTCACAGGTCCGTCCGAACCCTAGCGAGTTTGTGGTAGGGGGTGAGGTCCCGAACCTCAAGCTGCACGCTTGCTTTCGTCGATCACCTTGAAGGCTGGTGGCTCAAACACGGTTTTCAAGCCTGCAGGTTTCCATCCAAGTCTGGAACGAGCAACAGGGTCTATGTTGGTCTTGCAGAGGGTTCCTATCTCTGCGACCCGTTCAGCAACAGCCTACTTCCTTTCAAAAGGATTCAGCAATGCCACTCCCAACTGACCAAAGTCACCCACGTTTCGGGTTACCACCGTGAGTCTGTGAACAATGGCTGTGGCTGCAATCATGGCGTCTTCGGTCAGCGTGTCTGACTTCCGGTGCATGAGCCGCGCCCATTCCCGGAACGCAGAAGCGTTCATCGACAACACTCCAAAGGAAGCCAAAATCTTTTCGAGCCAGGCTTCCAGCTCCTCTGCCTTGGCTTCATCCTGCTCTCGGGTGATCTCAATACCGGCCTGTATTTCACCGATCGTCACAGCAGGCACGAAGAGTAGTTCGGCCGGAATATCGACAATCCAATCCAAGACGGCATCGTGGGGCCGGGGACGACGAAGTTCCGAGACCACATTGGTGTCGAGTAGATACATGGAGCTATTCCACAGCCTTCGGCACTCTGCGGTGATGCGGTTGTCGTGGCGGCACGAGGTCGTTGGTGCGCGCCTCGGAGGTGAGGAGCAGTTCCTTGAGGTTGGGCCTGGTCATCCGCTCCAGTCTCCGCCATTGCTCAATCGGAAGGAGCACTGCGGTTTCCACGCCTCGTCTCGTCACAATCTGTGGACCTTCGGCAAGGGCGGTGTCAAGGAGCTCGCTGAATCTTGACTTGGCATCTTGGACCGGCCATCTCTTGTTCATGACATATACCAATTAGCCGAATATGACTAGTTGTAAGACTAGTTTGTAAGACCGTGCAATGTCAAGTGAGCCAGGTTGTGGACACTGTTTCAATCTCGCAGATTTTGGTTCAAGGCCGTCCTCGCATCGTCCGTGCGCGGGACAAGTTCCGCAGTGTCGCGCTTGGGTGATGGATGCGAGAACATCAGTGCACGTACGCCGTCTTGGCTCATCACGTGGCTGTCGTCGGTACGGTACAGGTGGGTGTCGAGCAACTTCAGGTTTTTGCGGCTCCTGGCCGAACTGGTCAGTGCATCAGCACCGTTCTCACTTCAGGCTGGTCCCAACCCTCCGGACGTTGGCAAAGTCTGGGCAGGCGGTCCCGATGGCAGAGGGCCGGCCGGCTGAACGCGGCGTATGGGTATTGCCACGCGTCTATCCTAAGGATCGGTTCTGTTGGGAACCGGGCAGAGGAGACTCGAGTGATGTTCGACACACTGATCTGTAATGGAACGCTGGTGGACGGTACCGGTGCCGGGGCACGCCAGGCCGACCTAGGCATCAGGAATGAAGTCATTGCCGACATCGGGGACCTGGGTGATGCGACCGCCGACCGGACTATCGATGCAACCGGCCAGGTGGTGGCCCCCGGTTTCATTGACATTCATACCCATTCGGATCTGACCCTGTTGGCGGAGCCCCATGGCCTCAGCAAGATCCTGCAGGGCGTCACCACGGAAGTAACCGGAAACTGCGGCTACAGCCCATTCCCCATCTCGCCCGAAAGAACGGAAACCCTGCGTGAGACACTCAGCAGTGTCTTCGGCGATGCCGTTTCGTGGACATGGCAAGACCTGGAGGGTTACCGGCAGGCGGCTACGGAGATTGGCTTGGCTATCAACATCGCCCCTCTGGTGGGCCATAGTGCCGTACGGGGCATGGTCGTGGGATTCGAGGATCGTCCGGCCACGGCAGACGAGATCCGGGCGATGAACTACCAGGTGGATCAGGCCATGGCTCAGGGAGCCTTCGGTTTCTCAACAGGACTGACACTTCCTCCCAGCGCTTATGGCGACACGGCCGAGATTGTCGCCCTGACCGAAGCCATGGCCCGGTGGCCCGGACGCATCTACACCAGCCACATTCGCTGTTGGTCCGGTTACCACATTACAGGCGTCCAGGAAGCTGTGGACATTGGGTTGGCCACGGGGGTACCGGTCCAGGTGGCCCATATGGCCGTCAATGATCCCCGGCATTGGGGCGAGGCGGATACCGTGATTGAGGTGTGCGAGGATGCCGTCAAGTCCGGTCATGACGTAACTTTCGATGTTTATCGCCGTCACCTTCGTCACGATGTCAGTCGTCGC
>JAPPAJ010000367.1 GCA_026705565.1 Caldilineaceae bacterium
CCTTCACCGACCAATCCCCTGGGCGTCAAGGGTGCGGGTGAAATGGGGACCATCGCCGCCACGGTCACAGTGGCCAACGCGGTGGTTGACGCTCTCGCCCCGCTGGGCGTGGATCACGTCGAGATGCCCTTCACCGCCGAGCGAATCTGGCAAACCATCCAGGCACACAGCTAAGGCTGGCCGCTGTAAGGAGAGAATGCTATGTATCCTCCCAATTTCAATTACGTGCGAGCAGGTTCGGTGGCCGAGGCCCTGTCCCTGATCGCGAGCGAAGACGATGCCAAGTTTCTGGCGGGAGGCCACTCGCTGGTGCCCGCCATGAAGCTGCGGCTGGACGCTCCCGGAACCCTGATTGACATCGGTCGCATCGATGACCTGAGGGGCATCGCCTACGGGTCCGGGGATGAGAACGATTGCATCGGTCCGTTGACCACGCACTCCACGATTGCCTCGTCCAACCTGGCCGCCGCCCTGGTGGAGGCTGCTGGTGGCATTGGCGATCCCCAGGTGCGCAACCGGGGCACCATCGGCGGCAACATCGCCCATGCGGATCCGGCCTCGGATCTGCCAACAGTGCTGACGGCCCTGGAGGCGAGCATCCGCGTTGAGAAACCGGGCAATGCACGCAACATCGACGCCGCGAGCTTCTTCACTGGCCTTTTCGAGACTAGTCTCGAGGAGAACGAGCTGATCACGGTCATTGCCGTGCCCCGCGAGGAAGTCGGCACCGGCTCGGCCTATGCCAAGTTGTTCAACCCGGCATCGCGGTACGCGGTGGTGGGAGCTTGCGCCTCGGTGACTGTGAACAATGGTGTCGTGTCCCGGGCTCGCGTGGCAGTGGGCGGGTTGACCCCCATGGCCACGCGCTGTGGCTCCGTGGAGGCTGCCCTCGAGGGCAGGTCAACGGACGCCATCAAGGAGGCGTCGGCACAGGTCGCGTCCGATGTCGGCGACGACATTCTGGAAGACATCCACGCCAGTGCGGAGTATCGTCTGGGGGTTGTTCCCGTGTTTGTGGAACGGGCACTGCAAGCCGCCTGTGCCCGCGCTGCCGGGTGACGGTTGAAGGGCCGAGGCCCTTTGTAAATGCAGCAGGCCGCCAGCCGGGTGTACACCACCCGGCTGGTTTGTTGCAGGTGTGCAGGCGAGCCTTGGCGGGCCACCGCGCAAGGGGAGCAACCAGTTGCGTGCTTCTTGTATGCTGATGGCTATCGGATACGGTAGGCCCTAGCTTGGGGCGCGGCCGCCACTATACCGTCGGCTGTAGCATTTGCCTCCCAATTCCCACATCGTCTGCAACAGCGCCTCTACACCGAGGGACCTTTGCGGGCATGAGAATGGGCAGCGCAGAGAGGGCCCTTTACCGTGTAAGGGTCTGGCTTCAGACCAGGACCGGGACAAGGCCCGGATTGCCACACCGGACACCATGGAAGAGGCTCGAGGTACCCCCGACGGCAAGACGCGTCGGCCGACGAAGGCTTGGGCGCGATGATGGCTTGGCAGGGATTTCGACTTGGGCCGGCAGGCCGTCCGGATGCAAGCACTCGAGTTCCGAGAGTACCATTTCCCATGCGCCTGCTCCTTGTCGTCCTGTGGCTTCTGGGTGCGATGTTGTCGTCCTGTATCGGCGGGGACGATACAGGGAAACTGGAGAGTGCGATCACACCGGCACCGTCCCTGCGCGAGGTGTCGGCAAGCAGCGACACGGCGAACGTGTCCCGCATGTCGCCGAGGGCTTCGGAGCCCAACAGTGCGGACCGCAATGGCGACACACCCCCGGACCACGACGTGGTGGAACCTCCTGCGACTGCCACGCGGCTACGCGTCGAAGATGACGGTTCGGTTTGGTCACCGGTTGGCGCCGATGCCGCCGCGGGCATCCTTCTGCACACCCTGGAGAGCCACCCGGAAGGCACCCTGAGTGTGGCCTTCAGTCCGGACAGCCGGACCCTGGCCAGCGGCGGCGATGACGGCACCATACGCCTGTGGGAGGCGGCCGCGGGCACCGTCCGACACGTCCGCACCCTGGAGAGTCACGCGGGTTCGGTGCTCAGCGTGGCTTTCAGTCCAGATGGCCGGACCGTGGCCAGCAGCGGACAAGATGGCATCGTGCATTTGTGGGATGCGGGGTCGGGTACCTTGCAGTACACCCTGAAGGGCCACCTGGAAGGCGTCCTGAGTGTGGCCTTCAGTCCGGACGGATACATCCTGGCCAGCGGCAGCGAAGACCGCACCGTGCGCTTATGGGATGTGGGGTCGGGCACCCTGGAGTACACCCTGGAAGGCTACGGGAACGCGGTCCACGGCGTGGCCTTCAGTCCGGACAGCAAGACCCTGATCAGCGTCAACAACAACAAATACAGTGCCGTGCATGTGTGGAATATGAAGCCGGTTTCCCTGCGATCCACCTTGGGGGGCCATGGTGCGAGCCAGGCCCTCAGCGTAGCCTTCAGTCCGAACGGGCGGGCCTGGGCTAGTGCCGGCGAGGACGGTGCTGTATATCTGCGGCCTGCGGGGTCGAGCTTGAAGTACACCCTGGAGGGCCACACGAGCTGGGTCCGCAGCGTGGCCTTCAGTCCGGATGGACACATCCTCGCCAGCAGTGGCAATGACGGTACCGTGCGTCTGTGGAGGGCGAGGTCGGGCACTCTGCGACACATCCTGAAGGGCCATACGGATACGGTCTACGGTGTGGCCTTCAGTCCGGACGGCAAGACCCTGGCCAGTGCCGGCCAAGACGGCACCGTGCGCCTGTGGAATGCGGCCGCGTTGGCACCTTCCCTGCACGAGGCGGCGGCGACCAGCGATACGGAGATCGTGGCCCACCTGCTGGCATTGGGGGCAGACCCCGGCGGGGCGGACCCCAATGGCGACACGCCCCTACATCACGCGGCGCGGCACGGGCACGCGCAGATGGCATCGTTGTTGCTGGCACGCGGTGCGGCCCCGAACGCGGTCAACCCGGAACGAAGTAGGCCACTGCATTTCGCAGCAAGGTCCGGATATGCCGAAACAGCGGCGCTTCTGCTGGCGTACGGAGCCGATGTTACGGTCGTGGACAACCGGGGCAAGACTCCCCTGGATCACGCCGTGAGTCAACACCAATCGGCGACCGCCGAACTGCTGTGCGCCGAGGTCAGCGGTACAGGTTCCCTACCGCAATCCCTGGAAGATCATATGGGTTTGGTCGGAGGTACGACCCCGACAGTGCGAGTGGCGACAGATCCGTGGCACACCCTGGAGGACCACACGGGTTTGGCTACGAGTGTGACCTTCAGTCCGGATGGGCGGATCCTGGCCAGTGGTCTTCGCAATGGTGCGGTGCGCCTCTGGGATGTGGCCACGGGCACCTTGCGTTATACCCTGGAGAGCCACACGGGCGCGGTTGACAGCGTGGCGTTCAGTCCGGACGGGCAGACCCTGGCCAGTGGTGGCGAGGATGGCACCGTGCGCCTGTGGGAGGTAACCACGGGAGAGCCGGGGTACACCTTGGAGGGCCACACGGGCGTGGTTGACGGCGTAGCCTTCAGTCCGGACGGGCGGACCCTTGCCAGTGGCAGTCTTGACGGCACCGTGCGCCTGTGGGATGCGGCCGCGGGAATCCTGCAGCACACTCTGAAAGATCACCTGAACTTCAGGGGCATGGCCTTCAGTCCGGATGGACGGACTCTTGTCAGCATCGAATTCGACGGTACCGTATTCCTGTGGGATGCGGTCGCGGGCGCCCTGCAGCACACCCTGGAGGGCCACAGGAGCGGAGTCGGCAGTATGGCACTCAGTCCGGACGGACAGACCCTTGCCACCGGTGGCGGCGGCATCGTGCATCTATGGGAGGTAACCACAGGCGCCCTGCAGCACACCCTGGAGGCCAATCCGCATAGCGTTTACAGTCTGGCGTTCAGTCCGGACGGGCGCGTCCTTGCCGCTGGCGGTCCCGATGGCGCCCGCCTGTGGGAGGTAGCCACGGGTACCCTGCAGCACATCCTGAAGTCGAATTTTGCCTTCAGCTTGGCGTTCAGTTCGGACGGGCGGGCCCTGGCCGGCGTTCTTGAAAACGGCGCGGTGCGCCTGTGGCATGGAGACGCATTGGCACGGTCCCTGTACGACGCGGCGGACGGGGACGCGGAGTTCGTACCCCCCCTGTTGGCGACGACGGTCCCCGACGGTGAGGATCCCAACGGCGACACAGCCCTGCACCACGCGGCAGCGGACGGGGACACGGAACTTGTGGCCCGCCTGCTGGCAGAGGGGGCGGACCCCAACGGGACGGATCGCGACGGCGACACGGCCCTGCACCACGCGGCGCGCCGCGGACAGACGCGGGCTGCGTCTCTGTTGCTGGAACACGGTGCTGCCCCCAATGCGGTCAACCCGGAACAGAGTACGCCACTGCACCTCGCCGTCTGGTTTGGACATGCCGGGACAGTGGTACTCCTGCTGGAGCACGGAGCCAATGCCTCGGCCGTGGACAGCCAAGGCGACACACCCTTGGACCACGCCCTGAACCGGGGCCACCCGACTTCCGCCGCGCGGCTGCGTTCCGCAGGACCCGTCCTGCATGTCTTGGAGGGTCCCGCGGACTGGGTCCGCAGCGTGGCGTTCAGCCCGGACGGGTACACCTTGGCCAGCGGCGGGTCCGACGGCACCGTGCGTCTGTGGGAGGCGGCCGCGGGCACCGTGCGACACGTCCGGACCCTGGAGGGGCATGCGGGTTCGGTCCGCAGCGTGGCGTTCAGCCCGGACGGGCACACGTTGGCCAGCAGCGGCGATGACGGCACCGTGCGTCTGTGGGAAGCGGCTACGGGCATCGTCCGACACATCCGCACCCTGGAGGGTCATGTGGGTTCGGTCCGCAGTGTGGTGTTCAGTCCGGACGGACGGACTTTAGCCAGTGGCAGCCTGGACGGCACTGTACGCCTGTGGGAGACGGGTGCGGGCACCCTGCGGCACACTCTGGCGGGCCACATGGACGGAGTCCACGGCGTGGCCTTTAGCCCGGACGGACAGACCCTGGCCAGTGCCGGCTGGGATGGTACCGTGCGCCTGTGGGAGACAGGCACAGGGTCCTTGCGGCACATTCTGGAGGGTCACACGGGCTGGGTGCTCGGCGTAGCTTTCAGCCCGGACGGACAGACCCTAGCCAGCGGTGGCGATGACGGTGCCCTACGCCTGTGGGAGACAGGCACAGGGTCCTTGCGGCATGTCTTGGAAGGCCACACGGCCCGGATCTGGAGCCTGTCCTTCAGTCCGGACGGACGGACTCTGGCCAGCGGTAGCGAGGACGACACGCTGCACCTGTGGGATGCAGACGCAGGCTCCTTGCGGCGTGTCCTGACAGGCCACACGAACGGGGTTCAGAGCGTGGCCTTCGGCCCGGACGGACACATCCTGGCCGGTGTTGGTTGGGACGATGCCGTGCGTCTGTGGACGGTGGCCGCATCGACTCCGGCCTTGCACGACGCGTCGGCGGCCGGGGACACGGAACTCGTGGCCCGCCTGCTGGCGTGGGGTTTGGACCCCTACGGTGCGGACCGCGACGGCAACGCGCCCCTGCACCAGGCGGCGCGGCACGGGCATGCGCAGGTGGCGTCGTTGTTGTTGGAGCACGGTGCGGCCCCGGATGCGGTCAATTGGGACCGGAGCACGCCGCTGCATCTTGCCGTTTGGTTCGGACATGTCGAGGTGGCCTCGCTCCTGCTCGCGCACGGTGGCGATGTCCGGGCTATGGACGACCGGGGCAACACCCCCTTCGATAACGCTGTGGACCGGGGCCATACGGCGATCGCTGAGCAACTGTGCGCCGGGGTTGGCAGTTCGGCCGAAGTTTAGGCCGGTGCCGATGCAGCCGCGGGCAATCTACGGCACGCCCTGGCAGGCCACATGGATCGGGTCCATAACATGGTGTTCGGTCCGGACTGACCACCACGCCGGTGACACCCTCATAGCTCTCCAGGATGTCTCTGGAACGGCGAAAGGAATATAACCACCCGGTGGGCGAGAGTCACTTTGGGGCCCTGATCACGTGTGGGTACCATTGATGCATTGATGAAGACAGGTGATGCCAGTGCATCATGAGAACCACAATTTCCCTTGACGAGCAGCTCGCGAAGCAGGTACGCCGGGCGGCCAAAGCCCACGGTATCAGCGTAAGCGCCTTCATTTCCAGAATGCTGGACGATGCTTTGAATCGTCGCGAGCCATCGGAGCAGCCACCCTTTCAATTGGTCACCGTTCGCGGGGTTCATGTCCGTCCCGGAGTTGACTTCGACCGGCTCAGGGTGCTCGACGCGCAGGATGATGAGATCCGTATCAAGTGTGGGAGGTGATTCGACATGCTGCTTCCCGACGCAAACGTCCTGATATACGCACACGTTGAGGAATCCATCCCCGTCCGTGTTTCGGATCAGAGCCGGGACGGGTGAGGACCGAATCTCCATCTCCGAGCAGATCAGTGACATGGAGACCCACTCCACGAGTGCAGGGGTTTGGCCATTGTCTGCTGGCAGTCCAACCTCCTAAGCCGGAGCTTGTGTCCAGCCGGCCTTATGACCGCCGTCGGCAAGAGCGAACAGGACAACTTCAGGAAGTGCTCCTTGACCGGCAGCGCGGCACCGCCAAGGGGGCTGCATTACCGTCGACAACGTTCCTCACGGCTGCCGCGTCGGAGAGGGCATCAGACCGGAGGTGGACGCATCCGAGGTCAAGATCGTTCGCTGCCAAACTAATCAGCTCACCGCCGCGCCCTTGAACCAGACAAGCAGATGGGCATCTAGCCTGATAACTTTCGCACCACGGTTTTTGGGTGGCTCAAAACCTCCCGTGCCCCGCATAAATGTTGAACCGATCGTCCCGCAGGAACCCAATCAGCGTCATCCCGAAGCGTCTGGCTACGTCCACCGCCAAGTGGCTGGGAGCCGAGATGGCGCACACCGTAGGAATTCCGGCCGCCAGAGCCTTCTGCATGATTTCGAAACTAGCCCGGCCGCTGACCAGCAACACCCGGTTTTCAGGAGCCGGCAGGCGGGCCTTCAGCATCCAGCCGGCAATCTTGTCGACGGCGTTGTGCCTGCCGACATCCTCCCTTACGGCCAGGAGTGTGCCCTCCGTGTCGAACAGCCCGGCTGCATGCAGGCCCCCGGTCTTCTGAAACAAGCCCTGGGCTTCCGCAAGGACCCCGGGCAATCGCTTGACAACGGTCGGGTCCAGGTTGGGTTGCGGCATCGGAAATCCCTCACAGCCCTGGATTTCCAAGGCGTCCAATGAAGCCTTGCCGCACACCCCGCAGGCACTGGTGGTGAAGAAACTGCGTTCCAGCCGGTCCAGTTCCGGCAGTTGCCGACCTACAAGGTTGACACTGACGATGTTGTACCGCTGATCCTCCTCAATGTCCCGGTCCAGGCAATAGGAAATGTGGCTCACTTCGTCGAGGCCGGACAGGACCCCTTCCCCGTGCAGAAAGCCCAGTGCCAGTTCAAAATCGTTGCCCGGCGTGCGCATGGTAACGGCAACAGTTTGCTGTTCCTCCCGTGCCAGCAGCCGGATTTCCATCGGCTCTTCGGCCACCAGCGTATCCTGCTTCCACCGAACGGCCGTTCCCTTGTGGGCCTGCACCCGCGCCCTGACACGAGAGCCAACCCTGCTTGCGGAAGACACGGGACCTAGCCCCCGACCGTGTCGGCCACAGCCATCTTGTCAATCCTCACCGTGCACACCTTCAGTTCGGCCGTGTGCGTGACGGGGTCGTAGCCGGAGCCGGTCAGGGTGTTGATGGGCGTGTCGCTGAAACTGAAACTGGAGAAGACCGTACCCATGGGCGACCGCTTGGAGCCCGCCACCTTGATGGCAATGCGGCCCCGGCGGCTGGACAGCCAGACGGTTTCGCCGTCCTGCAGGTCCCAGGCCTCAAGATCCCGAGGGTTGACTTCCAGGGCTTCCTCCGCGGCCAGGTAGTCCATGCCGCCGGCGCGCCCGGTCTGGGTATTCGTGTGGTACGTGGCCAGCCGGCGCCCCGTGGTCAGCCAGATTGGGTAGGTTTCGTCGACGGTTTCCGCCGGATCCCGATACTCGATCAGGCTGAACTTCCCGCGGCCGATGGGGAAGGAGTCCTCATGCAGCCGGGGCGTGCCCGGATGCCCGCGGTAGGGAACGGGCCAGTGGTAGCGGCCGGTGGCCGCAAGGTCCCAGTCGACGCCGGCGTACGTCGTCGAAAGGCTGCACATCTCGTTGAAGACTTCCCGCGGGTGGTTGAAATCGAAGTTCTGCAGGCCCATGTGCTGCGCGATGCGGCTGATGATCCACCAGTCCGGCCGGGCCTCGCCGGCGGGCGTGACAGCTTGGCGCACCCGCTGGATGCGCCGTTCCGTATTGGTGAAGGTGCCGTCGGTTTCGGCCCATGCCGTGGCGGGGAACACCACGTCCGCCATCTCCGCGGTCTCCGAGAGAAAGATATCGATGACGACCAGGTGTTCGAGGGACTCGATGGCTTCGCGTGTATGTTGCTGGTTCGGATCCGACACCACCGAGTTCTCTCCGTCAATCAACATGGCGAAGATGTCCCGGCCCGCCTCTTCCATGGCGGTGACCTTGGTGATGCCCTTGGCGGCATCCATCTCGCGGCCGTAGGCCTTGCTGAACTTCCGCCGGTAGTCGGGATCGACGACCGCCTGGAACCCCGGGTACTGATCGGGGATGGCGCCGCTGTCCCCCGCGCCCTGGATGTTGTTCTGGCCGCGCATGGGGTTCAGGCCCGTGCCGGGACGGCCGATTTGACCCGTCAGCAACGCCAGGTTGCAGAGACACTGGACGTTGTCCACGCCGCAAATGTGCTCAGTGATGCCGAGCGTGTAGTAGATGGCGCCCTGGTTGGCCTCCGCGTACCAGCGCGCCGCCTTTGCGATGTCCGCGGCCGGCACCTCGCAAATCGATTCCGCCCATTCCGGCGTGAACTTGGCGATGTGTTCCAGATAGGTTTCGAGGTGCTGGGTACGCGTTGCCACGAAGTGGTCGTTCATCAATCCGTCGCGCACGATTACGTGGGCCATGCCTTGGAGGAGAGCTACGTCGGTGCCGACCCGCAGGGGCAGGTAGAGGTCGGCCAGCGTCGCCAGGTGGATGCGCCGCGGGTCCGCGACGATCAGCTTGGATCCACGAGCAAGTGCCTTCTTGAGACGGGTGGCCGCGACCGGATGGGCCTCCGTCATGTTGGTGCCGATGCAGAACGCCACATCGGGGAGCTCCATGTCCGACAAGGGGTTGGACATGGCGCCTCTTCCCAAGGTTGCCGCCAGACCGGCGACTGTGGGGGAGTGTCAGGCCCGGCTGCAGTTGTCGATGAAGTGGGTGCCGAACCCCGCGCGCATGAAGCGTTGCATCATGTAGTCGGCTTCGGTGGGCGTGCGGCCGGAGGCAATGCCGTAGACCGCGTGGCGGCCGTGCCGTTCCGCGGACTGCAGGAACCCCGCTGCTGCCTTCCGCAGGGCCTGCTTCCAGGTGGCGCGTTCCAGCACGCCGTCGGCATTCCGGACCATCGGGTGCCGGAGGCGGTCCGGGTGATGGACGTAGTCGTAGGCGAACTGTCCCTTGACGCACAGGGCACCCTCGTTGGCGGGCCCGTCCATGGCCGGCTGGATGCCGATAATGCGGTTGTCCCTGGTCAACACGTCGACGGTGCATCCGACACCGCAATACCCGCAAATGGTCCGCGTCTTTTCGAAGGCTGCTGTCATTTTCGTTTCCCCTTTTTGCCGGGCGATTGTACGGGATCCTCGATTTGGGCAAATCTCATCGCCTTGCGGTCCGCCAAGGCGCCGGTCGGGCAGGTCTGCACGCACTGGCCGCAGAAGGTGCAGCTGGAATCGCGCAGATGCCCGTCGAACTCCACCGAGATGCGTGTGCCGAAGCCGCGGCCGGCCACGGTGATGGCATAGTCCCCCTCCTGTTCGGCGCAGACCCTGACGCACCGGTAGCAGGAGATGCACAGATCATAGTCCCGCAGGATGAAGGGATTCTCGTCGTCGGGACGCGAGCTTCCCGAGGTGGCACCCTTGAATCGGTCCAGATCCGGTTTCAGTTCAGTGACGGCCTCCTGCAGTTCCTGCGAGGCCAGCCCCCGCAAAGGGTCGACCGCCAGGCGTTCGCTGCTGTTTTCGGACACGACCATGGCGAGCAGGGTTCGCCGCAGGTCGTCGAGTTCAGGCGTACGGGTCTCGACCTCCATGTCGGGCTGGGCCTGGGTGGTGCAGGAGGCCGGAAAGCCGTTGACGCCCTTGACGGAGACCGCACACAGGCGGCAGCCGCCGAATGCTTCCAGGCGATCGTCGTAACACAGGGACGGAATGTCGATTGCCTGCCGTCTGGCGGCCGCCAGCACCGACTCGCCTTCGCGGAACTCAACCTGTCGGCCGTCCAAGGTGAACGTGCCGGCTGTGGGAGGTGATGTCATTCGGGAGCCTCGAACCGTTGTTCCAACTGGTCCGGAAAGTTCCGCACCAGGGAATCGCTGACAAATGACGCAGCCACACCCAGGCCGCAGGCACTCAAGTTTCGCATCACGAGACCCAGGTCGTTGACTTCGTCCAGCCATTCGCCGCGGTCGGTGTCTGGGCCGACGGCATTCAGCCGTTCGCGGAGGCGTCGGGAGCCGATGCGGCAGGGGAAGCACTTGCCGCAGGACTCTTCGGCAAAGAACTCGATCGCGACGCGGGTCTCGTCCACCATGTCGCGCGTATCGTCGTACACGATGATGCCGGCAGCCCCCAGCATCGAATTGCGGCCCCTCAGCGAAGGCTCGTCCAATGTAACGTCGAAGTCGCTCGCCGGCAGGAAGCCGCCGGACAACCCCGCCATGCTCGCTGCCTGGAAGCCGGTTCCGGACGGCGGGCCGCCAGCCCATTCGTACAGGAGTTCGGACAGGGGAAAGCCGAAGGGCACCTCGTAGTTTCCGGGCCGCTGCACATCGCCCGAGACGCTGATCACCTTGGTGCCGGCCAGGTCGCCACGCCCCAAGTCCCGATACCAATCGGCCCCATGCCGCAGGATGTGGGGCACCGCCGCCAGCGTTTCGACGTTGTTGACGACGGTGGGCTTCTGCAAATAGCCGTGTGTCACCGGGAACGGGGGACGGTTGCGGGGGAACGGGTGCTTCCCTTCCAGGCTGTTCAGCAGGGAACCTTCCTCGCCACAGACATACGCGCCGGCACCCCGGCGGATATGGATGTCGAAGTCCGAACCGAAATTGTTCGCCGGGCCCAGCAGGCCGGCGGTGCGGCAGGCCGTCAGGGCTTCCTCCAGTTGCGCCATGAGTTCCGGGTACTCGTAACGCAGGTAGATGAAGCCCAACTCGGCACCGGTGGCGAAGGCGGCCAGGATCATGCCCTCCAACACCGCGTAGGGGTCGTATTCGAGGATGGCCCGGTCCTTGAAGCACCCTGGTTCGCCTTCATCGGCGTTGCAAACGATGGTCTTGGGAGAACCCGGAGCCTCCCGCACCGACCGCCACTTTCGGCCCGTAGGGAAGCCAGCGCCGCCCCGGCCGGCCAGACCGCTGTCATCCAGAGTTTGCAGCAGCGGATCGGGACCGGTGTCCAAGGCTTCTGTCAGGGCCCGAAAACCGTCTCGGGCGGCATATCCGTCGCAAGTGGCCTGATCCGGCTGGCGGATGTGTTCGAAGATGCATTCCGGCAATCCGCCCGGATTGGGTACTGGCAAGGGCCCCTTGGCCGCCGGCGCCAAGACGCTGCCCGTCAATCGATGGGTGGAATCGCCCTGGAGGACAGGCACCGGAACGTCGCATCGTCCTGCACAGGCCATGGATTGGGCTTGGGGACAGTCGGCCAACCACTGTTCGCTGCCCCGCAGACGGCATACCGGACCGGTGCAAACCCGGGGATTGGTTCGGGCCTCGTTGCCCAAGGCCAGGTGGTGATAGAAGGTGGCGGTTCCATAGACATCCGCCAATGGCATGCGCAGGCCGGAGGCAATGGCCCGCATTGCATCGGGGGTCAAACGCGCGTCCCGGCGATGGAACTGGTCCAGCAGCCACAGGAACGGGGCCGGCTGCCGTCCGGCCATTGCAATCAGTTGGCTGTCGCTGTACATACAGTGGTGGGGCGGCATTGGGCCAAGTGGGTGGGAGTCGGGAACCGATCGTTGGGTGCCGGTGTGTCTGTGGCAGCGTTGGTGAAGAGCAGATGTTGCGCGGCAGGGGCTTGGACAGGTTTGCAGGCCGGTTCCGCGTTCACGCCAGACGGCCATGTGCGGCTGGTTTCAGGCACTTCCGTACCGGTGCCGCCTGTACCGCGGGGCCGCGTCCGCCGTTGCCATGCGGTCCGCTTGGGATTGAGCCGGATTCCTGGTGGGTGTCTTACTGGGTGGCCCGAACCGAGAGGCCGATGTCAAGGTGCTTCGATGTTTGCCTGTAGGCCCAAACGGTTCAGATCCCGCGCAATGGTAGCAGGATCGGCATGGCCAACCGAACCGGCGCTGATTCAACAAGCGCGGGAATGGGGGCGGTGGCACCCGTACGGTGGTCATCCATCGCCATTGCCGTCCAAGTCTGCGGCCACACCGTGACCGTGCGTCCCCCCGCGTCAACACTTTGCTCGCGGTCCCGGCTGAAACGGCGCTCCGTCGCCAACCGTGCCTCGAAGCTGTCCGGGCTCCATTGTTGCGGCTCCCATCCAGACATTCGCCGTCCAAGCCGACAACTTCCGATTGCCGATATCTCAAAAGCTGGTCACACCATTGCGGATGCCCCATACCGGTTTGTCGTCTGGCGAACCCGGGTCCATGGACTGTTGCCGGTCAACTCTTTCGACTACTGTTCGGCCTTATTGGCCACCACCAATCCGGAGGCTCTGTGCGCCTTGTGCGGGTGAATTTGCCGGCCGCAAACGAGTGGCCCTGAACATCGCCAAGGTGCTCAGGCAACAATCCGAACCGGTCATGTCACGAGCGGCCCGGGACAAGGAGGCGATAAACCCTGGATCAACGGTGCCCGTCCAAATTTGGACGGGCACCGCCAGTCAAGCCGATCACGTACATGTATGTGACCGGTTTCCAGACTATTCGGGTATCAATACCGTATCGATGACGTGGATGGTTCCGTTGGCCGCCTCGATGTCGGCGATCACGACCTGGGCATCGTTGATGCTCACAGTGTCGCCTTCGACGGAGATGGCAACCGTTCCGCCCTGTACGGTGGTGGCCGAGTCGAGGGCGGCGACGTCGGCTGCCATCACGTTGCCCGGCACCACGTGGTAGAGCAGGATGGCGGTGAGGGCGGGGATGTCGTCCAGCAGTGCCTCAACCGTGCCTTCCGGCAGCTTGGCAAAGGCATCGTCCGTCGGTGCGAAGACGGTAAACGGTCCCGGTCCCTGCAGAGTTTCGACCAGGTCCGCCGCCTGCAGGGCGGCCACCAGGGTCTCGAAGCGCCCGTCGTCCACGGCGATTTCAACGATCGTGGCCGCCTGTGGTTCGGATGCGGCCTCTTCCTCTTCCACTGGCGGAATGAGTACCGTATCGATGACGTGGATGGTTCCGTTGGCCGCCTCGATGTCGGCGATCACGACCTGGGCATCGTTGATGCTCACAGTGTCGCCTTCGACGGAGATGGCAACCGTTCCGCCCTGTACGGTGGTGGCCGAGTCGAGGGCGGCGACGTCGGCTGCCATCACGTTGCCCGGCACCACGTGGTAGAGCAGGATGGCGGTGAGGGCGGGGATGTCGTCCAGCAGTGCCTCAACCGTGCCTTCCGGCAGCTTGGCAAAGGCATCGTCCGTCGGTGCGAAGACGGTAAACGGTCCCGGTCCCTGCAGAGTTTCGACCAGGTCCGCCGCCTGCAGGGCGGCCACCAGGGTCTCGAAGCGCCCGTCGTCCACGGCGATCTCAACGATCGTGGCCGCCTCCGGCTCGGGTGCTGTGGTCGGTGCCGTCACCGGCGTCGGATCAGCATCGGTATTGTTCCCACAGGCAGCGAGGGCCACAAGCACGATCGGAAGCAGCGCGAGGCTCCCGAACTTCAAGGGCCGTCTTCCCCATTGAACCAGCCTTCGGCTGATGGTTTCAGTCCAATTTCCCAACATCTTGCCTCCTGGGCTCTTGACATGTTCTCGACAGGGCTGCGGCACATGACTGTCACGGGTCCAACATATGCAGTGCAAACCCATCGCCGAGAACCAGAGTATGCAATATAATCTACATAGAGATGTCTATAATCTACAAAGGTAACTGTTACGTTTGTGTTAAGGTCGGTTCAGGTCCTTCATCCGCGTCCCTGGGCCGGGGAGGGGACGGTCCTGGTTGCCTGCGCCAACCCATGGTGGCCGTCAACAGGTGGAGCAGGTTGAGCGCACTCGGGTTGGTCACGCCCGCGGCTGGAACCGGTCGCAGGCCTTCAGCCGATTGTTCACTGTCGGCCAGGACCATCCCCAAGGAGAACAGGCGGCGCCACAAGCCGGCAGGGATTCCATCAAGTCCAGTACGGGGGCGAAGGGGGCAGCCGAAAGGCACGGTTGTCATCGGCCAACACGCCTGCCATGCCGCGCTGTTCCGGGTTGGACAGACAGCCCTTTCGGATCCAAACAGGGATGCCAAAGCCGTACTGTCCGCCCTGTTCAGTACACCGGCCACCAATCGCATTCCAACTTCGATCGGAAGCCGGGTTTCGGCCACAGGGATGCAGGGCGGAGGTATCTGGTTCGTGGCTTAAGTGCCCACTCCCGGACTACCGCCTGCTACAGGGCGCTCGGCTCTGGACTGTGGGGCAAGAGTCCGTACAGGAGACATTTTCCGGAGGCTGATGCCGGATGGATGGCATGTGTTGGTACGCGCCGTGCAGGGGAGTCAATGCGCTGTCGAATCTGGCAGCGCCGGCTCCTGAGGCTTCCAAAGACGATCAGGAAGCGGGAAGATGTTTCCTTGCACGTCCGGACTCGGTTCCCGCAAGTGAGGGCAGGGGACGGAGGAGCCGCGGTTCACATGTTGGCTGTCAAGATGGGCAGGGGCTAGGATCAGGTTCGCGGCGAGGGCTCCTGTCGGTGTTGGCGAGATGAAACCAAGTGTCGAGATCCCCTTCTCCTTTCCAGGTTCCGAGCAACCAACGAAATTGAAACGGTATCCAAAAGGGCGTCTGGATCTTCCTTGTGGAGGCGTCAAGCCATGGAACAGAGCAACCAGGTCGCTCTTCTGAGAGACCGCTACACCGTGGCTCTGCTAACCGGAGACCATAGGGAGGCTTCCCGCGTGGTCAAGGATGCCTTGGACCGAGGGATCGAGCCGGTGGCGATCTACGTTGAGATGTTTCGTCCCGCCATGGAAGAGGTCGGCAATGCCTGGGTCGGCGGAGAACTGAACATAGCGAATGAGCACCTTGCGACGAGCATCACCCTCCAGCAAATCACATATGTCCGTGATGCCAGTAAGCGCAAGCCGGAGCTTGGCGTCACGGCGGTTGTGGCATCCGTGGAGGGTGATATGCACTCGGTGGGCACCGCGGTGATTGCCAGTCTCTTTCAGATGGAGGGGTGGGACGTTTCGGTCCTGGGACAAGACACCCCAACCGATGACTTGGTGGAGTTGGTAAGGGTTAGAAAACCCAACTTGGTCATGCTCTCCTTGGCGCTCCCGGACAGAATACCGGTTGCCAGCAGGGCCGTGACTCTCCTGAAGTCCCTTGACGATGCTCCCGCGGTTTTTGTGGGCGGGGCGGGGGTGTCATCACACCATGCAGGCAAGGGCATGCCGGCGGACCTCATAACTTCAGCCCCCTTGGACGCGATTCGAGTGGCCGGCGAGATCTTCGGCCTCAAGCAAGAGCGTCCGACCCTTGAAGACCACCTGAGCGCACTTGGGAGGCGAATTCAGGCGCTAAGGAAGGAACACGCTTGGAGCCAGCAGCAACTGGCAGTCCGGGCAGGTCTGGATCGTACCTACGTGAGCGCGGTCGAGCAGGGCAAGCAAAACATCACGATAGGGGCGGCCGTGAAATTCGCCGATGCCTTCGACATGCCACTATCGGAACTTGCCAGCCAGGCTTGGGACCAGCTTGGCATGGTGGAGCGTAGCTGAAAACCAGAACGAACATCCGCGGTGGCATGCCGCGCAAAAACGCCGCGGCATGCCTACGGGAATCGGTGCTGATTGCTGTTTCGCGAACAACACGGGTGCCCGTGGCGTCGACGGTCGAGCCATGCAGACATGAAACCAAGGGTGCAGGCAATGGCCGCACGCCCGTGGTCCTGTTGCAAATGTAATAACGAACTTGGTGCTCGGCGTCTGCAATCGACAGTCCGAGGCGTTCGTCGGGCCTTGGGTCAGCCCATGGCAGGTGCCGAACTGCCCATGTCGCCCTCCATGGCTCCTCCACCCATGTCGGCACCCATGGCACCGTCCTCCTCGGCCCCGGTCTTGACTTGGGATGGCCACTGGCAGCCGCCTTCCTTGTCCGGACGGACGTGGGCGAACCGATCGGTCTGAATGCCTTTGTAGGCATACGGATCGGTTCCCGCCACCATGACGATGTCCCGGATGTCCGCCATGGCCATGCTGGTGCCGGGTTCGGGCAGGCGCCAGGGCAGCAGCGACTCTGCGCTCATGTAGTGGTTGACCAGGGCCCGGCGGAATCCCGATTCCGCATAGTTTGGCAGAGACCGATGCAGCAGATAGCCGTTGAAGAAGACGACCGAGCCGGCTTTGGCTGGCACCATGACCCCGTCATCGTCCGTGAACGGAAAGTCGAAGGACTCCTGCGCACAGTCGTAGCGCTCGTCGTCATGGTCCCGGAATGGCCAAAGGGTGCGCAGTCGGTGGGAACCAGGTATGGCCCACAGGCACCCGTTTTCCGGCGTGGCGTCCTCCAGGGCCATCCAGGCGGCGGTCAGCGAACAGTCGCGGGTGGGAATGAACGCCTCGTCCTGGTGCCAGGCCTGGCCCGGTTTGCCGGCACTCTTGATGAAGAGCATGGACTGCATGCACTTGACGTTGGGGCCAATCAGTTGTGTCAGGACTTCGACAATCCCGGGCTGGCCGACCGCGTCCAGCATGACGTCGGAAATCTTGTGGGGAAAGTGGACGCAAATTGTGCGTGCGATGATGTCCTCATCGCTCTCGGACGGATCAAAATCGGGCAGACCCTGCACCAGCCCGCGCTCGCCGCGGCAGATTTGGGCCGTCTCGTCGCGTAGGGTCTGCAATTCCTCGGCCGAAAGAACATCCTCGACCACCAGGTATCCGTTCTCGTAATAGAAGGCGACTTGCTCGTCCGAAATCAGGCGGACATCCGTTTCAACCATGGGTGCAACAGCCATGTTGGCAATCCTTACTCAAGGGGTTGGTGAGGGACAGGAATCATATAACGGTGCGAGTGCCGACCTTCACCGTCCGGCCAGGCCGGTCAGCTGAATGCCCTGCACAAAGCGCTTCTGGGCCGCGAAGAATAGTACCAGTACCGGCACGATGGTCATGACCGAGGCCGCCATGACCAGGTGCCAGAAGTTGCCGAAGCGGCCCTGGAACCAAAGCAGGCCCAGCTGCAGGGTGAACATTTCGTTGGCCGAGATGTACAGCAGAGGGCCGAGGAAGTCGTTGTAGTGCTGCAGAAAGGCAAAGATCGCGATTGTGGCAATCGCCGGGCTGCACAGGGGTGTGATGATCTGCCAGAGGATGCGGAAGTTGGCGGCTCCGTCCATGCGGGCCGCCTCGTCCAGTTCCCGCGGCAGCGTCATCATGTACTGCCGCATCAGGAAGATGTAGAAGGCGTACCCGAACCAGGCGGGAATCCACAGTGGATAGAACGTGCCCACCAGTTGTGCATAGCGGAAGATGATGTACAGCGGAATGATCGTGACCACGCCCGGCAGCATGAGGGTCGCAATCAGCATCCCGAACACGGCATTGCGGCCCGGCCAGTTGATGCGCGACAGTCCGAACCCGACCAGCAGCGAACTCAGCACGCAACCGGAGGCCCCCATCAGGGTTACATAAAAGGTGTTGACAAAGAACCGGGAGAAGAGGGGCAACTTCTCGAACACCTGTGGATAGTTGTACCAGCGCGGGTTGTCCGGGATCCACCGGATCGGGGTTTCGAAGACCAGTCCGGGCGGCTTGAGGGCCGTCGAGAACATCCAGACCAGCGGCAGCAGGAAGGAGATGCCCAGCACCCAGCAGATGACGTGCCAGGGCAGGTTGGCGAAACGGGCGGTGCGCATGGCGGTGTCAGTTGCTCGATTCGCTTTCGTAGTAGACCCAGGTGCGGGCGAAGCGGAACTGGATCACCGTGAAGATCATGATGATGATGAACAGGACCCAGGCCAGGGTGGCCGCATAGCCCATGTCGAACCACTCGAACGCGTTGCGATAGATGTGCAGCACCATGAACAGGGTGGAGTCCTGGGGGCCGCCCCGGGTCATGATGAAGGCGTTGGTGAAGACCTGGAAGCTGCCGATGACGCCGATTACCAGGTTGAAGAAGAAGATCGGCGAAATGGCCGGAATGGTCACGTGCAGGAAGCTTTGCCAGGTGTTGGCGCCGTCGATTTGGGCCGCATCCTTCAGTTCCGGGGATACGCTTTGCAGGCCGGCCAGGAAGATGATCATCTGCGGTCCCACCAGCCACAGGCTCATCAGGACGAAGGCCGGGCGCGTAAAGGCGGGGTCGAAGAGCCACTTGATGGGCTCCACCCCGAACCATCCCAGGATTTGGTTGAGGATGCCCCACTCCGGGTTGAGGATCTGGATCCAGACCACCGCGAAGGCCACCGCCGGCGTGATGGAGGGAATGTAGAAGATGGTGCGGTAGATGCCCAGGCCCTTCATGGGCTGGTTCAGCAGCAGGGCCAGGCCGAAGGCGGCCAGCAACTGCAGGGGCACGCTGAAGAAGGTGAAGTAGAAGGTGTTGTAGAGCGACTTGTAGAAAAGGGGATCCCGCCCGTCCACCAGCTTGGACAGGTTCTTCATGCCGACATAGTCGGGCCGGGTGATCAGGTTCCAGTCCAGCACGACCAAAACCAGGGAATAGAGCATCGGCCCCACCCACAGGAGCAGGGCGCCCAGTACGAACGGCAGCGTGAAGAGGATGCCGTCCCGTAGGTCGCGGCGTTGAGAAGCCGTCATGTTGCGAAGGCAGTCGCAGGCAGGCGGATTGGGTCTGGCCGGTATCCGCTGAGAATTGCCGGATACCTTGGTCCCTGGCACACGTGCCGGGACCGGTCGGACCGTGCACCCGCGGATGCACGGCCCTGAAGTTCGCGTTGCTTAGGCGCGTTCGGCGTGATACCGATCCAGAGCCCCTTGGATCTCCTCGTTGGCCGTCTTCACGGCCGTGTCCGCAGTTTCCTGCAAACCCAGAAGCTTGTCCCACAGCGAGGTGATTGCCGCGCCGCCGTAGGCGTGCAGTTCGGCACCTTCGCCGAAGACCACCGGCGTGGCCCCTTCCGCCATCGAGTTCACAAAGGCGGAGGTGTTCTCGAAGTTGTACTTCTCACTGGCAATCGGGGCCCACAGGTTCTCGATGTTGCGCGGCGTGCCGCACAGGCGCCCGCCGTTGGCGATGATGGCCTGCCCTTCGTCGCTCAGAATGAAGTCGACCACGCGCCAGGCCTCGTCCTTGTGTTCGGACGGGGATGTGATGCAGTGGCCGTGCACATGGCCGAAGGTGTAGTTGGTGTCGTCGACACCGACCGGAGCCAGTGCCACGTCGAAGTTGATTCCTTCCTCGGTGGTGGCCAGTTCGCCGAACAGGCGAGGCATGAACCAGGGACCCTCAAGCACCATGGCCACGCGTCCGGTGTCCACGCCGACGCCGCCGCCGGCGATCACGTCCGGTCCCGGCGACCAGCCGTTGGCGATGGTGTCGTAGACCACGAACTGCAGGCCGGAGATCACGTCCTCATGGTCCCATCTGGCCTCCGTGGGTTCGACGATTGTGTCCCACTCCACGTGGCCGTTGCGGCGCATGAAGTTGGCGCAGCGGCCGTACCCGCCGTTCCAGCCGGCCGCCTGGGCCCAGCCGTAGGTCTTGGAGCCGCCTTCTTCGAACGACAGTGCTTCGATGGTGCTCTGGAACTCCTCCCATGTCCAGCCGGCGGCCGGGTAGGCCACGCCCTTGGCATCGAAGATGTCCTTGTTGTAGTAGATGACCAGCGGTCCCGTATCGGTCGGGGTCATGTAGGTGGACCCGTCCCATTGGGTCATGCTGTCGTAGTTCTCGTTGCGCGGGAACTGGGCACCCGAATCCGTGGCCGCAATAAAGTCGTCCAGGGGTGCCAGGACACCGTTCTCGGCATAGGACTGGAACTGCCAGCCCTGGTAGTAGAGGATGTCCGCAGAGGTGTTGCCGGCGAAGTTGGCCTGGATTTTCTGGTAGTAGCCGCCAGGATACTGCTCTACGGTGACGTTGAGGTCGTCGTTGGCCGCCATGAAGGCATTGACCATGTTGTCGTAGACCACGGCATCCTGCACATCGGCCCAGGCGGACAGGCGCAGGTCCACCATCTCGCCGGACGGCGCGGCGCCATCGCCGGTGTCGGCCGCTGGGGCGCCCGGTGCGGCACAGGCTGCGGCCAGACCCAGACCACCGGCCACCGCCGTCATGCGCAGGAAGCTGCGCCGACTCAATCGATTCTGCATACGTTCGGACATGGCGTTGCTCGGCTCCTTGGCTGACAACCTGCGAAAAGAGGGAACCTGCCCGCGATCAGGCATCCCGTCTCGGCCGTGCGGCCAAGCCACGGGCGCCCCGCAGGCGGGAATACCCTCGACAGGACTCGAACCTGTGCTCCCGGCTCCGGAGGCCGGTGCTCTATCCAACTGAGCTACGAGGGCTGGAAAGTGGGATTATACGGCACCAAGCAACGGTGTGATTGATTTTTGAAATCATGTTGGGCAGGGGCCGGTGCGGTGGGGGGGGTGGGGATGTCGGGCTGGGAGGTGCCGCGGCGGCGAATCCGACGAAGTCGCCGCCTCAGGAGGGCCGCGGCTCGATTTGGTCCAGATGAAGTAGGGCCTGCGATTTGGTTGGGTGGTCTTGCAAGGAGTGGCCCAGTTCTTTCGTTGCCAAAAGCCGCCTGCCACACCCGTACCGGGTGTGGCAGGCGGTCAGTCCCAGGCGCCGCTTGGCATCGCGCAAGTTGAGCTCGGTCAGGAAGTGGTTGGCATGGATGCGGTACACCGGTGCCAGCGCCGGTGTCTGGGTTCGTGCCGAAGAGGATCAAGGGGCTGGCGTCCTCCGGGCCTTTGGCGACATCCAGGACAAAGCCCACTGCAGCAGGCGCTGGAAGGGCTTGTGGGACGGTTGTTGCCTCTCGTCTGGAGCTCGTCGAGGCTGAGCACGCGTTCCAGCCAATCACTTCTCGACAGCTGCGGCGGTCCGGCAGAGTCCTCTGCCCGGATGGCCTCCGATTTGGCTTCGGCCCAGCCCGCGACCTAGTTCCTCCACAGGCGCACGGTGCGGTCCTCGCCGGCACTGGCCAAGGTATGCCCGTCCGGACTGAACGCCACGCTGTGGACCCAATCCGAGTGGCCCTTCAGCGTACGCCGAAGGGAGCCGGTACTTACGTTCCACAGGTGCACGGAGCCATCCTCGTTGGCACTGGCCAAGGTAAGCCCGTCCGGACTGAACGCCACACTTTGGACTCCGTCCGTATAGTCCGTCAAGATGTATTGGAGGGAACCGGTGCTTACGTTCCACAGGCGCACCGAACCATCCCAACTGATGCTGGCCAGAGTTTGTCCGTCCGGGCTGAACGCCACACCGTGGACTCCTTCCTGGTGGCCTGTTAGGGTGTGCTGAAGGGTTCCTGTGACTGCGTTCCACAGGCGCACCGAACCGTCTACTCCGGCACTGACCAGAGTTTGTCCGTCCGGGCTGAACGCCACGTGGGTGACCCAACCCGAGTGGCCCGTCAAGGAATGCAGAAGGGTACCTGTGACCACGTTCCAAAGGCGCACGGCACCGCTCCACCCGGCACTGGCCAGGGATTGTCCGTCTGGACTGAATGCTACGCTGTGGACACTATCCATGTGTCCCTCCAGCAAGTGGACAAGAGTGCCGGTTTCCGCCTTCCACAGGCGCACCGTGCGGTCCTCGCTGGCACTGGCCAAGAGTTGCCCGTTCGGACTAAATGCCACTTGGTGGACCCACCCCGTGTGGCCGTACAAGGTGTGTCTGAGGGTACCCGTGAACGTATCCCACAGGTTCAGGACACCGCCCCAGCCGGTGCTGGCCAGGGATTGCCCGTCCGGACTGAACGCCACGCTGTGGACTCCGTCCAGGTAGCCCTCCAGGATGTGCCGGAGGGTGCCGGTATCCGTGTCCCATAGACGCACGGTGTAGTCATGGCCGACGCTCGCCAGGGTCTGACCGCTTGGACTGAACACAACACTACGGACCCCGTCCGTGTGCCCTGCAAGGATGTGTTGGGCAGTGACCGTGGCCGATTTGGATTCGGTTGGCATTCGCGCCGCGCCGTCATCATCGGTGCACAGTAGCGCGGTCATCGCTGTATTGCCCCACTTCACGGCGTTGTCCAAGACCGTGTCTCCCCAGGTGTCCACGGCCAAGGCATCGGCTTGGTGCTCGAGCAAAAGCGATGCCGTCCCGACATGCCCGTACCAGACGGCGAGGTGCAGAGGGGTACTCTGTTGCGGGTTGGCTGCATTTACGGCTGCGCCGTGTGCCAGCAACTGCGATGCCACCTCGTCGTGTCCGTGCCGTGCGGCGTAGTGCAGGGGTGTGTTGCCGTTGTGGTCGGGGTCGTGGGGAGGCAAGCCCCACGACAGGAGGCGGGCCACGGTCTCCTTATCTCCGTTTCCGGCCGCTTCGTGCAGGAGCGGTGCGGAGCCGGCGGCCATCACCCACAGGCGTACCGTGCCGTCCCAGCCTGCGCTGGCTAGGATTTGCTGGTCCGGACTGAACACCACGCTTTGGACTCCGTCCGTGTGACCTTCCAGTGTACGGTGCCACTCGCCCTTGGACACCGTCCAGAGGCGCACGGCACCGTCCTCGCCGGCACTGGCCAGGGTGTGTCCGTCCGGACTGAATGCCAGACTCCAAATCCGGGCCGTGTGGCCCTTCAACACATGCCGCAGGGATCCAGTCCCCGCGTCCCACAGGCGCACGGCACCGTCCTCGCCGGCGCTGGCCAGGGTGTGTCCGTCCGGACTGAATGCCACACTGCGGACCGAACCCGCGTGCCCGGCCAGGATGTGCCGGGGTGTGCCGGTTCCCGTGTCCCACAGGTGTACGGTGCCGTCTTCGCCGCCGCCGGCCAGAATTTGTCCGTCCGGACTGAATGCCACGCTGTGGATCCCTTCCGAGTGGCCCTCCAGGGTGAGTCGGGGAGTGCCAGCATCCAAGTCCCACAGGCGCACGGTGCCATTCAAGCCGCTGCTGGCAAGGGTTTGTCCATCCGGGCTGAACGCCACGCTGCGGACCGAACTCTCATGGCCCGCCAGGGTATGCTGGAGGGACAGGGAATCCGCACTCGTCTTCCACAGACGGACCGTGCCGTCATCGCCGGCACTCACCAAGGTGTGCCCGTCCGGGCTGAACGCCACGCTGCGGATCGAACCCTCAAGCACTTTCAGGGTGGGGGTGAGTTGGACGGTGCCCGCGGCAGCCTTCCACAAGCGCAGTGCGCCGTCCGCGCTGCCGCTGGCCAGGGTCGTCCCGTCCGGGCTGAACGCCACGCTACGGATCCAGTTATGGGCCTCCAGGGTCTGGACGAGAGTACCCGCGGTGCGCAGACGCGCGGCGACTGCTGTATGGCCCCGGTTCTCGGCGTTGGCCAGCGGAGTGTCGCCCCATTCGTCCACGGTTTGGGGATTCGCTCCGCGCCCCAGCAGGACATTCACTGTCTCGGCATGTCCAAACCAAGTGGCGAAGTGGAGTGGTGTACTCAGTTGCGAGTTGACAGCGTTTGGGGCTGCGCCGTATTCCAGTAACAGGCTGACCACGCGCCTGTGCCCTTGCCGCGCCGCGTAGTGCAAGGGGGTGTTGCCGCGACCGTCCGCCCGGTTGGGATCCAATCCATCCTGTAGGAGTTGGGACACGAGTGCCGGATCCCCGATCGCCGCCGCGTCGTGTAGGGACAGCGGCGAAACATTCACCTCCCACAGACGTACGGTGCGGTCTTGGCTGGCGCTGGCCAGGGTCCGTCCGCTTGGACTCAAAGCCATATCATGAATCACACTTGTGTGTCCCTTCAGTGTTGTCTGGAGCGTGCCGGTGGCCACCGCCCAAAGGTGTACGGTACCGTCAAACCCGGCACTGGCCAGGGTTTGTCCGTTCGGGCTGAACACCAAGTTCCAGATCAAGCCCATGTGCAAATCCGTGTGCACGTCCGTGTGGCCTTCAATGACGTGTCGGAGGGTACCTGTGGCCACATCCCAAAGCCGAATGTCGGCCCCGGCGCTGGCCAGGGCTTGTCCATCCGGACTGAACGCCATTCCTTGAACAATTTCCGTGTGGCCCTCCAGGGTTTTCCTGAGGGAACCCGCGTCCACATCCCACAGGCGCACGGTACGGTCCTCGCCGGCACTGGCCAGGGTTCGTCCATCCGGATTAAACGCCAGGTTCTTGATCCGGGCCGTGTGGCCTCTCAGGGTTTCTCTGAGAGAGCCCGTGGCGGTGTCCCACAACCGCACGGTATGGTCCTCACCGGCACTGGCCAGGGTCTGTCCGTCAGGACTGAACACGAGGTTACCCACCCAATCTGCATGACCGTGCAGCGTGTGCCGGAGGGTACCCCCAACTGCATCCCATAGCCGCACCGCGCCGTCATGGCCGGCACTGGCCAGGATCTGCCCGTCCGGACTGAACGCAACTTCCCAGACCGGACCCGTATGCGCAGAAAGGGAGTGTCGGAAGGCACCGGTAACTCCATTCCATATGCGTACGATGCCATCCCAATCGGCGCTGGCCAGGATGTTTCCGTCCGGACTGAATGCCAGATTCAAGATCGGACCTGTGTGACCAGTCAGGGTGTGCCGTTGGGTGCCTGCAGCCGCATCCCACAGGAGAACGGTGCCGTCATCGCCGGCACTGGCCAGAGTCTGCCCGTCTGGGCTGAACACCACCCTACGGACCTCATTGGTATGGCTTGTAAGGACGTGGCGCAGGGTCCCAGTTGTTGCCTCGGCGCGGATTGATGAGTTCGCGGGGCGGTTGACTTTGGTGCACAAAAGGGCAACAACGGGTGCGTGCCCCCGAATCACGGCGTTATCCAGGGGGCTGTTGCCTTGGGTGTTTATTGATGCGACCTTGGCTCCGTTTTCGAGCAAGACCGCCACCACGTTGGCATGTCCGAACCAGGCTGCGAGGTGCAGCGGGGAGCTCCGTTCCAGGTCAACTGCATTCGGGAACGCACCTCGTTCGATCAGGAGGGATACCAGCTGTGCATGGCCATGCCGCGCCGCGTGGTGCAGGGGAGTGTTGCCTTTGTTGTCCGTCCCATCGGGATTCTCGCCCTCCGACAGCAGGCGCACCGCAGATTCCGTGTCCCCATCTGCCGACGCTGCATGCAGGGACAGTTTCGGCGCGGGTACCTTCCACAAGCGCACGGTGCGGTCATAGCCGGCACTGACCAAAGTTTGCCCGTCCGGACTGTACGCTACGTTCCAAATGTAGCCCGTGTGACCTCTGAGGGTATTCTGGAGACTGCCCGCGTCTACATCCCACAGGCGCACCGTGTCAACACTGGCACTGGCCAGGGTCCGTCCGTCCGGACTGAATGCAAGACTTCTGACTCCATCATTGGGGTGTCCCTGCAGACTGTGCCTAAGGGTGCCTGAGGCTGTGTCCCACAAGTGCACGGTTGATTCATAACCGGAGCTTGCCAACGCCTGCCCGTCCGGGCTGAACACCACTCTGGTGACCCATGCCGTGTGGCCAGCGAGGACATGCCGTGGCAATCCCGTTGGCACATCCCACAGGCGCACCGTATGGTCAAAGCTGGCGCTGGCCAGGGTTTGCCCGTCCGGGCTGAACGCCACACCAAAGATGTGATTGGTGTGGCCCTCAAGAATGCCTTGCAGGCTGCCCGCGGCCGCATTCCACAGGCGCATGGAATTGTCTTCGCCGGCACTGACCAGGGTTTGCCCGTCGGGGCTGAACACGATCTTCCAGATCGGTCCCGTATGACCTTCCAGGGTATGCCGCAGGTTGCCTGTAGTCGCATCCCACAGCCGTACGGTACGGTCAATGCTGCCGCTGGCAATGGTTTGCCCGTCTGGACTGAATGCAACACTCAAGGCGTGTCCCGTGTGCCCCTCAAGGATGTGTTGCGGGTCGCCTGTGCCCACGTCCCACAGGCGCACGGTGCCATCTCCCCCGACACTGGCCAGGGTTTGCCCGTTGGGACCAAACGCCAAGCTGTATACCATTAGATGATGGCCTACCAGGACGTGCCTCAGGTCGCCTGTGCCCACGTCCCACAGGCGCACAGTGCTGTCCCAACCGGCACCGCCGCTGGCCACGGTTCGTCCATCCGGGCTGAATGCGAGACTGGTTACCGAATCCGTATGTCCCGCCAGCACACGCCGCAGGGAACCCGTGTCTTCATCGGTGCTGACTGGTGATTGGACCGAACTTTCGCTCCCGAAGGTCATCCGCGCGGCGACTGCGGAGTGCCCTTGGCTCAAGGCATTGTCCAAGGGAGTGTTGCCCTGGCTGTCCACGGCCCCGACATCGGCTCCGTGTTCAAGGAGGAGTGTTGCTGCCTCTATATGCCCATGCCAGGCAGCAAGGTGCAATGGGTTGCTTTTGTCCTGGTTGACCGTATTCGGAACAGCGCCATGCACCAGCAAATACGACACCACACGGGCATGCCCGTGCCGCGCCGCGAGGTGCAGGGGTGTGTTGCCGGCGTGGTCCACCGCGTTGGGATCCGCGCCGTTCCAAACTAAGCGATCCACCGCTATCGTGTCCCCGGCCGCCGACGCGGCATGCAACGCCGGTGTCGATGTGGATGCATGCCAAAGGTGGACGGTGCCATCATTGCCTGCACTGGCCAAGGTTTGACCGTCCGGGCTGAACTCAATGCTCGTGAGGGCCCCTGTGTGGCCCTCCAGGGTGTGCTGCAAACTACCCGTCGCCGTATCCCAAAGGTGCACAGTGTCAACGTTGGCCGTGGCCAGTGTCAGTCCGTCAGGGCTAAATGCCACGTCCCGCTCCCCTTCGACCGCGTGGTCTGGCAGCACGTGCAGCAGATTGCCAGCGGCCGCATCCCAAATCAGCACGTTGGGGCCGAAGCCGGCGCTGGCCAGGGTTTGACCGTCCGGACTGAATGCCACTTTGTAGGCTCCGTCTGTGTGGCCCTCCAGGGTGCGCAGGAGAGTACCGGCGCTCGCGTCCCACATGCTCACGGTGCCGTCCTCACTGGCGATGGCCAGTGTCTGACCATCCGGACTGAACGCCACACTTCCAATCCAGCCTGTGTGACCTTCCAAGGTGTGCAGCAGATTACCCGTAGTGGCATCCCACAGGCGTACGTTGGGATCAAAGCCGGCGATGGCCAGTGTTTGACCGTCCGGACTGAACACGATATCCCACACCATCCCCACATGCCTGTCGATGGTGTGCAGGAGGTTACCGGTGCGCGTGTCCCAAAGGCGCAACACTCCGTCACCGCTGCAGCTGGCCAGTGTTTGGCCGTCCGGACTGAACGCTACGGCTAAGGCAAGACCTGTGAGGTTCTCAAGCCCCAGGGAATGTTGCAGTGTGCCCGTGTCCACGCCCCATAAGCGCAGAGTGCCGTCCTCACTGGTACTGACCAGGGTTTTGCCATCCGGACTGTATGCCAGGCGGTAAACATACCCCTGGTGCCCTTCCAGCACATGCTGCAGTGTGCCCGTGTCCAGGTCCCAAAGGCGCACGGAATGGTCCTCGCCAGCACTGGCCAGGGTATGCCCATCTGGACTGAACACGATACTCCAGACGCTACCCGTGTGCCCTTCCAGCACATGCCGCAGGATGCCGGCAGGTTCAGTGGTACCGGTGGGTGATTGCGCTGTACTCCCGTTCCCAAAGCGCAGCTGCAGGGCGATGATGGAGTGGCCTTGGTTCAAGGCGTTGTCCACGGGAGTGTTGCCCCGACTGTCCACAGCCTCGACATCGGCTCCGTGCTCACGCAGGAGTGCCGCCGTATCGGCATGTCCAAACCAGGCAGCGAGGTGCAACGGGCTGCTCCTTTCCGAGTTGACTGCATTCGGATTGGCACCGAATTCCAGCAACAGCGACACAACATGCGCATGCCCATGTTGTGCCGCGTGGTGCAGGGGTGTGTTGCCGTCAGTGTCCAACGCGTTGGCATCCGTGCCCTTGGACAACAGGCGAGCCACGATCTCCTTGTCCCCGTCCGCCGATGCTGCATGCAGGGACGGTGCCACAGGAGTCGTCGCCCACAGGCGTGCAGTTCCGTCATCCCCGCCACTGGCCAGTGTTTGTCCAGTGGCGGTCGGATCCGTGAACGAATACTGCGCAGCTTCAGCACATGCCGACAACATCAAACTGAGGAGCACAAGGACGACGATGGATAGGCGCATGTCACATCATGCCCCCGAAACTCGAGCGCTCGAGTCCAGACCGGTCTGCTGTCTGGATTGCGTTGCCTGCACAGCTGTCACCGCACCTGTTCAGGGGTTGCCGAACAGGTGTAGCGCGACGTTTTTTGTCGCCAGATCGCGCCCTGTTCGTCTTCCAATTGGTACGCGGGCGGGCGAACCGGCCACTGCCCCGGAGTCCTGGTTTAGGGCCAAATCCGACAACGATGAAGGAACCTCCAGGCAAGGTGCATCATGGCCCATGCCCGAAGGGGCCCATCGGTGTGGGTGGCATTGTTTCAGCAATACCAGTGGATCTCGGATTTCAACCCGGACTTGTGCGACCGGTACCGAAGCGAGCCACCGCTGATCGCCGGCACGAAGTGGATCTCGCTGTCCGGCAAGACCTCGCTGCCCAGCTTCTTGGTCTTGATGATTCCGTCCACCGCAATGGCGATGCCCGGCCGCACGCGATCTCCGTCGAACAGACGCGCGCGAATGCCGGGACACTCCGCCTCGAGATTTTCGAGGACCTCGCGGATTGTCGTACCGGGGATGTCCAGGTTCTCCCGGCCCCCGCTCAGGGAGCGCATCAGGGGCGGAATCCAGACGCTGGGCATGGGTGGTGTCCCCGACGCCGGGCCGGCCTCGTGCACGAAGCCGGCCCGGTGAGGAAGGTTGGTTCAGGCGCCGTCGTTCTGGAGTTCCAGGACCTTGCCCGGCGACATCGGCAGTTCCGTCGGCCGGATGCCGAGCGCATCGTGCAGGGCCGCGGCCAACGCGCCGGCCGGCGGGACAATCGGAGTCTCGCCGCAGCCGCGTACGCCGTAGGGGTGGTCTGGCCAGGGGACCTCCACCAGCACCGTTTCAATCATCGGCAGGTCAAGCGCCGTGGGCATGCGGTAGTCCAGCAGGCTGGCGTTGAGCAGCCGCCCGTCCTCCGAGTAGATGTACTCCTCATTGAGCGCCCAGCCGATACCCTGGGCGACGCCGCCCTGGATCTGGCCCTCAACGTAGCTGGGGTGGATGGCCTTGCCCACGTTCTGCAGGGCCGTGTAGCGCAGGATGTCCACCTTGCCCGTATCGGGATCCACCTCGATGTCCACGATGTGGACGCCGAAGGCGGCACCCCACTCGGGCGGGGCCACGGATGCCGTGCCGACAATCGGCTCGCCGGCGGCATCGGCCTTTTGGGCCACCTCGTTGAAGGGCATTGACGTGCCGTTGTGGGAGAAGACGCCGTCGCGGTAGGACACTTCGGAGGCGTCCACTTCCATCAGGTCCGCGGCGCGGCGCGTCATCTCCTCCTTGAGCACCACGCCCAGTTCGTGGACGGCCATGCCGGTGACGGCCGTGGTGCGGCTGCCGCCGGTCAGGTCGGTGTAGCCCACCGCTCCGGTGTCGGCCACGCGGGTGTTGATCTGCTCGTAGGGAATCTCCAAAGTTTCGGCCAGTTGCATGGCGATGGAGGCGCGCGTGCCGCCGATGTCGGTCGAGCCTTCCAGCAGGTTGACGGAGCCGTCGCCGTTGACGTGGGCCGAGGCGCTGGACTTGCCGCCCCAGTTCATCCAGTACCCGGCCGCGACCCCGCGGCCCCGGTTGGCGCCTTCCAGCGGTGTGGCGAAGTGCGGATGGTCGATGGCCATTTCCAGGGTTTCCTTCAGGCCCACGCGTCCGTGGGGCAGACCGTTGACCTGTCGGTCGCCCTCCTCCACCGCGTTGAGCATGCGGAACTCCAGCGGACACATGTCGACGGCCCGCGCCAGTTCGTCCACGACGGTCTCGGAGGCGAAGGCCGCGTTGGTGCCGCCGGGAGCCCGGTAGGGAGAGGCCTTGGGCTTGTTGACGAGCACGTCGTAGCCGTCCAGCGTGACGTGGGGAATCTTGTAGGGGGCCAGGATCACGAGCGAACCGGACGGGACCGGGGAACCCGGATAGCCGCCCGCCTCGTAGGCCATGGAAACCTCGGCCGCGGTGATGTGGCCGTCCTTGGTGGCGCCCATCTTGACCTTGATGTGGGAGCCGGACGTCGGACCCGTGGCCTTGATGACGTCGGTGCGCGACATGCAGACCTTGACCGGCTTGTGGCCGGCCTCGCGGGACAGGATGGCGGCCACCGGCTCGACATAGACCGGGATCTTGCCGCCAAAGCCGCCGCCAATCTCGGTGGGCACGACCGTGATTTCCGAAACCGGCTTGTCCAGGATGCTGGCCAGCTGGCCGCGGGCCGCAAAGGCACCCTGGGTGCTGGTCCAGACCGTCAGTTGTCCGTCCTGGTTCCACTGGGCCGTGGACGCGTGGGGCTCGATGTAGCCCTGGTGCACGGTGGCGGTGTCGAATTCCCGCTCGATGACCACGTCCGCTTCCGCGAAGCCCTGTTCGATGTCTCCCAGCTGGTGCCGGAAGTGGGCGGCGACGTTGGTTTCGGCGTCGTCCTGGTCGCCCAGGCCATCGGTGCGCAGTTCGGGGTGCAGGATGGGCGCGCCGTCGGCCATGGCCTCCTGGACGGTACGGACGGCCGGCAGGACCTCGTAGTCCACTTCAATCAGGGCGGCCGCATCCTCCGCGGTGCCGAGGTCCACGGCGGCCACCGCCGCTACGGCGTGGCCGTCATAAAGGGCCTTGTCGCCGGCCAATACGTTGTTGGAGGCGTAGCGCATGTTGGCGCTGCCGCCCTCGCCCAGTTCCTCGATCACGTCGCCCAACTGCGGCAGGTCGGCGCCGGTCACCACCGCGCGCACGCCCGGCAGGGCCTTGGCCTTGGAGGTGTCGATGCTCCGGATGCGCGCGTGGCCGTGCGGACTGCGCAGCACCACGCCGTAGAGCATGCCCGACATCTGGGTGTCGTTGCCGTAGACCGCTCGGCCCGTGACCTTGTCCACGCCGTCGGGGCGCAGCGGACGCGATCCGATTACCTTGAATTGCCCATCACTGGCCATGGTGTTAGCTCCTGGTTTTAGGCGGAGAGGACGTCAGCCGAGTCCTGAACCGCCCGCACGATCTTGTCGTAGCCGGTGCAGCGGCAGAGGTTGCCGGCCAGCCACAGGCGGATTTCGTGTTCGGACGGGTTCGGGTTTTCATCCAACAGGGCCTTCGAGGAGACGATGAAGCCCGGTGTGCAAATGCCGCACTGCAAGGCGGCGTGTTCGAGGTACTTTTCCTGGATGGGGTGCAGGCCTTCGCCGGGCCAGGTATCCGCCACGCCCTCGATGGTCAGGACATCGCGCCCCTCGAGCTCCACGGCCAGCACCAGGCAGGAATTGACGAGCACGCCGTCCAGGATGATGTTGCAGGCGCCGCAGTTGCCGTTGCCGCAGCCTTCCTTGGCGCCGGTC
>JAPPAJ010000293.1 GCA_026705565.1 Caldilineaceae bacterium
CCGCGGGTATGCACCATCAACTGGTAGGTGCCCTGCTGCTGTTCCGTGCCCAGGCTGGCGCGCTCGATGATGCGGATCTTGGTGGGAATGCCCAGATCGCGGTTGAGCATGTCCTGCACGGCGGGGGCCAGCAGTTCGGCCTGGGGGCCGCTGGCCGCCAGGATCTCCAGTTCGGGGAAGCCGTCGCCGTAGCCGGCTTCCGCCAGCAGGCGCTTGGCCTCGGCGATGTCCTCGGTCTTGTCCTCGCGGTAGCCCGGCATGGTCGCCAGGTCGGCCGGGGAGGTGGCATAGGGATCGCCTTGCGGGACCCAGCGCGTGATGTTGATTACCTCCTGGGTGCCGAAGGCCGCCTTGAGGTTCTGCTTGGACACGCCCAGGTGAATGGCCTTGCGCACGCGGGAATCGGCCAGCGGGCCGGACGCGTTGTTCATGAACAGCCAGTAGGCGCCGAAGTTCGGCAGCAGTTTGTTCTCAATGTCGTCGCGGCCCGAGCCTTCCTGCCAAGTCTCGAAGGCCACATTCCAGGACATGTCGGCCTGGCCGGTCAGGACCGCCGTGCCGCGGTCGGACCAGGCAGGCACGTGCAGCAGTTCCAGCTGGTCGATGTACGGCAGTTCCGCATCCCAGTAGTCCGGGTTGCGTTCCAGCAGCCAACGCTCTGCCGGCTGGTGATCAACGAACTTGAAAGCACCGGTGCCGGGGGCGATCACGTCGCGCAGGTCAAAGTCGTTCTCCTGCAGCGAGGCCTCGGAATAGATGTAGGCATTGGTGGCCGACAGGACGTTCAGGAAGTAGGAGCGCGGCGCGCTCAGGTGGAAGACGGCAGTGCCGGCGTCCGGCGCCGTGATCTCCTCCACGAACGAGAACTCGGCCTTCAGGGGCGAGATCATGCCCTGGGGCGGATCCATGATGCGGTTGAAGGTGGCCAGTACGTCGGCCGAGGTGAAGTCGGCCCCGTTGTGGTACTTGACCCCCGAACGCAGGTTGAAGGTGTAGGTTTTGCCATCGTCCGACACGTCGACGCTGCGGGCCAGGTCCGGCACGACGGTGCGCAGGCCATCGACCAGGTTGTTGCGCACAAGATTGTTGTACATGTGGCTGAGCACGTGCGTGCCGCCGCCCTGGTGGGCGTCGAAACTGGCCATGGTCACGCCGAACGCGGTCTTCAGGTGGCCGCCGCGCTTGGGCGTGCCGGAAGGCCGCATCAGGCCGGGATCGTCGGCCGAGGCGGCTACGTCCGCCTCCGACATGGGTACAGGGGTGGGCTCGTCCACCACGGCCGGCGCGTCCGGCGCGGCCTCGGCACAGGCGGCCAGGACGGCCAGGCCGGCACCGGCGCCGGCCAACTGCAGGAATCTGCGACGGTTCAATCTCGGCATGGATTTCCTCCGATTGCAAGGGATTCGCCAGAGGCGCCCGCGACAACCGCGACCCTTGCGGGCCGGCGGGGATTCCGGTCGGCCATGGTCCGTACAGGGACCGCCGACGTGGCCTGGACACTCCGGAAGCACCCATTCTAACCTACCGGCACGCCGATGGGGCCTGGCGGCACAGTTGGGTACAGTCTCACCGAGTTGACATGGGTCCAGATCCGCGGAACGGACGAGGAATCCTGTCATCGGCCCTCACCCGTGCGGGATTCGACGAAACCGGATCCGTTCGGCGCAAAACCTCCGGTTCGGCCGATGATGTGGAAAGGGGCGTGTCAGCCAGTTGCAGGTTCTATTGTGCGCGTGGCGCACGGGAGCCCCGACCTAGGTCGGGGCTCCCGTGCTATGGAGGCAGAACCAAGCCCCCAACTTCTCAATTGCCTTTCAATTGCCCATCATTCTGCAGATGCGTGGGGGGTACCGGGATGGGCGTGGCACCCGAAGGAGTGCTCATGGTAGCCGGCCCATTCGTTGCATTGCGAGGAACTCATGGGCGCATCCGAGGCCATGCTCATGTCCATACTCATGTCCATGCTCATGTCCTTGTCCATGCTCATGCTCATGTCCATCATCGCCGGTTCGGCGGGCGGGTGGGGGTCATCGGGATGGGCGTGGCATCCGAAGGAGTGCCAGTGGTAGCTGGCCCATTCGTTGCAGCCCTCGAGACCATACACTGGCACAGGCGGAG
>JAPPAJ010000316.1:0-1199 GCA_026705565.1 Caldilineaceae bacterium
CGCAGCCAAACCATGACCTACGGGGCCTGGCTGCGAAGATGACGGATGGGCGGACCGCTATACTGGCGGATGCACGGAACAGGAAACAGGAGGCCCTCCGTGACCGTCACCCAAGCCCAGGTCGGAGCAGCACTGCTGCCGGATGCCCATGCCGAGCCCCAGGGCGCGGCTTCCCACTGGAGCTTGGCGCCAGCTTCCCGGCCGGGACTGGATACCGCGGCCTCCCATCCCGCACGCGCCTGGCGCACGCGTGCGCGCCTCCAGGTGTTGCCCGCATGGCGGGAGCACCTGCAGCTGCTTTCGCACCATGATCCCGACTACGCATACGACCCGGGGCACGAGTACCAGGAAGACTGGACCACGGACGCCGACTACCGTAGAGACGGGGTACGGCTGTACTGCTTCGACGGGGAGGGCCGTCTCGTCATGCCGACCGGAAGCTTTCACGGCAAGCTGATTGAATGGCTGCTGCAGACCCTATGCCGGGTCCTGGGGCATCGCGTGTGCAAGGAGCCGGACCTGCACTATGCGGCTGCGGTGGGCGAGGCCCTGCGGCAGTTCACCGCAGCCGGCGAACCCCGCACGCTCAAGGCCCCGGACTTGGCGGTCATGCCGCCGGCCTGGACCCTGGCCGAACCGCGCGAGCGCACGGTGGAGGAGCGCATCATTCGCCTGGACCGGGGGGACCCCCCACCCGAACTGGTGGCGGAAGTGGTGTCGAAGTCCAATCGGGGCAAGGATTTTGACGACAACCTGGATCTGTATGCGGCCCTCGGCATCCCCGAATACCTGATTGTCGACACCGGGGAGTTCACGCAGACGCCCGGGCTGTGGCTGTTTCGATTCGAGGCCTCCGGCAACGCCTACCGCCTGGCGGAGAGCGGTCGCACCCTGACCGCCTGCGGCATCCCCATGCGCCTGCGGGACGCCGAGGTAACCGGCAACGCACCCGTGATGCAGTGCCGGGATCCGGACACCGGCCGGTGGCACGACTACGAGAGCGATCTGAGAGCGGAAGGGCGGATGGACACCCTAGTCCGCCAGCTGGGCAAGCTGCCCGGACTGACGGACCGGGACCGCCGCCACGCCGAAAACCATTGGCGACAAAACGGCTTGCCCGACAACGCGGAGGAGCTTCTGATGGAAGCCGCACGGAAACCCGCGCAATGGAGGGAGTTCCTGAACATCCCCGCCTGAAC
>JAPPAJ010000316.1:1209-2114 GCA_026705565.1 Caldilineaceae bacterium
CCGGACTCCGCCAACAACTTCACGGGCTCGTTCCAACCCCAACCCTCTACAGGCCTCCGGGGATGTCAGGACCTGCTACTGCAGGCGGTCGGCCACGCGCCGGCAGAGGTGCACGACCACGCCCTTTGCCTGGGACACACCGCGCATCTCCCGCAACAGCCGGGCCAGCCGCGCCATCGGCAGGCACTGCACATGAAGGAGGCAGCACACCAGGACCTCGGGCGCGGACCGCAGCAGCCGTTCGGGGCAGAGCCGCGTCGCAGCAGCCGCAGCACCCGTTGTGGTTGGAGCTGTGGCCTTGTACGGCGGTTACACGGTCTATCGCCTTTGCAGGGCTGCTCAACCAAGTCCACCGATGCCTCCATACTCGACAGATGTGGCTTTCCCCCACTAAGCGGGCCCAATTGAAGGACAGTTATGAGTCATGCCGGTCACTCCAAGGGGACCTGGCGTGTTTGCCCCTGCCCCGGACAGTGACTTCGGATCCCGGTCGGGAATCTGAATCGTTCTTGCCGGGGCCGACCCGCGCGCCTCAATCCGAAAACCAGTTCAGATCTGATCCGCGACACGATGGCTGCATGGTCGCGGATGGGAGTAGCCCAACTCGGCGGCCGAATGTACCTGCGGCATCCATTCGGGGCCTCCCATCGGCCTGCTGTACGCAAAGGCGGTGTGCGTTGCAACAAGGATGAGCCCCGAGTTGTCCACCCCGTTCCTTGTCCTCATGGGCCGCGGATCCACGGGAGGTCGAAATGACATGGTTGTCTCAGCGGATTGTCTGGCAGGACGAGAAGCCCGCGGTGTGGCCACAGTACCTTAATCAGGACCACGGCAACCGCGGCCAGATCCCTTCACAGGCGGTCCCGGACTGCCTCATACCTGGATGAAGACAAGCCTCCGGCGCG
>JAPPAJ010000047.1 GCA_026705565.1 Caldilineaceae bacterium
GAGCCTGTTCGAGGAAGACCGGCCCCCACCCCGCTTCCAGTGGTACGACCCGGACGCGGACCGCTGGCGCGACCGCGAGACCGACCAGGAACGTGAATGGACGGAAATGGAGCGTGGACGGACAGAGTTGGAACGTGAACGGACGGAGTTGGAACGTGAACGGACGGAGTTGGCTATCGGTGTGTTGCACGCATACCTGGGAACAGAGCTGGAACCGGCGAACCTGGAACGGATCGAGGCCGTTTGGCATCAAGACGGCCCACCGCCGAATGTGATGGACCGTATCCGGAAGGTACAACAGGCACCGATCGAGTGGCGATCCCTGCTGGGAGACCCGGACCACGACCACGGCTCCGGATAGCACTGTAGCGCCTTCGGGTGGATGAGTGCCGCATCAAAGCCGAATCAAACAGGAACTACAGGCAACATGCTGTGGTGTCCGTGATGAACCTGACTGTTCGACCGAGGGCGGACCGGTGCCCGGCGTCCCGTCTTGCCTGCATGTGGTTGGGTTGCCCACACTCCGGTGCATAAGTTTGATCGGCAATTGGGTCCCGAACCCAAATCAACCAAGCTGAAACCGTGCCGCGAGGCGCGGAATTCCGGAAACGGCGTGCCGTCCCCGGACTCTTCGAATCCCGATCAGTCCGCGGAACCCGGCCGGCTCTCGGCAGACCGCCATAGGGAGGCACCCAGTAGTGCGATCCGGACCGGAGCCTCCGGCGCGTCCCGGATGTGAATGCCAGGAATAACGCCAAGTGCGAGAGGTTCGGCTGGAGACGAAACCGCCCGGCGCTTCGCATGCGCCAATCAACAAAATCGAAACAACAGTTCAGGACCGTCTACGGGGACTCCGTAAACTCCCCTAGACATGATTAGCGGTGTCCAGTCCGGACGCGGGCGGTCCGGGAAACTTCAAGCTGCGGTGCGACAACCTGCTCCGCCTGAGGTCCTGGCAACGCATGCTGGACCCGAACCACCGCCCAGCATGTTCAATCGCCCTGTACCGAGAGTTAGCCCTTGACTCCGGTAATCACAATGCCCTGAATGAATCGGGCCTGGGCAAGGTAGAACACGAGCAGGACCGGGATCAGGGCCACCATCGTCATGGCCATGGTTTCCGCCATGTACTGGGACTGCTGGGTCTCGAACAGCCGCAGGCCAATCGCCACGGTGTACTTGCGGGTTTCGTTGATGTAGATGAGCGGATACAGGAAGTTGTTCCAGTTCCAAGTGAAGGCCATGATGGCCAACACCCCCAGGGCCGGCTTGGACAGGGGCATGAGCACCCGCGCGTAGATCATCAACCACCCGGCCCCGTCGATGCGCGCGGCGTCGTCCAGTTCCAGGTTGATGCTCATGAAGAACTGGCGCAGCAGGAACACGTTGAAGGCGTTGGTCAGGAATTCCGGAATGATGAGGGGCCAATAGGTGTTGACGAAACCCAGGCGGCTCCAGAAGACGTAAATGGGAATCATGGTGACCTGCTGGGGCAGCATCATCGTGGAGAGCAGCACCAGGAAAATCCACTCGCGTCCCCAAAACCGGATGCGGGCGAAGCCGAAGGCCACCAGCGAGCTGGAGAGCAGCAGGCCAAAGATGTTGACGACGGTCAGATAGGTGGTGTTGATGTAGAACTGGGGAAAGTCAAGGTAGCGCCATCCCTCGATGTAGTTCTGGTAATCGAAGGTTTCCGGTATCCATTCGATGGGAACGTTGTAGACCTGATGCTCGGGCTTGAAGGACGTGGAAAGCATCCACAGCAACGGCGCGAGGAAGATCAGCCCGCCCACAAGCAGGACGATGTACAGGAGTGTCTTGCCGGCAATCCGGCGGGCGAGGAGGGAGGTCCGCGAAGGATAGGCCTGTGGTGCGGGGAGGGGGGTGGCGGGAGCGCTAATTGTTGTTTTCCCCCTCGTAGTGCACCCAGGTGCTGGAAGTGCGCACGACCAGGATGGCAAAGATGAACGTCACGCAGAACAGACCCCAGGCGATGGCCGAGGCATAGCCAAACTGGAAATTCTGGAATCCCTCCCGATAGAGCAGGAGCACCAGGGTCAGGGTGGCGTTGTTGGGCCCTCCGGCCGTAAGGATCAGGGCCTGG
>JAPPAJ010000203.1 GCA_026705565.1 Caldilineaceae bacterium
CTCGTTACGGGACTTAACCCAACATCTCACGACACGAGCTGACGACAGCCATGCAACACCTGTGTACGCTCCCCGAAGGGTCGTTCGGCTTTCGCTTCACTACTACGCACATGTCAAACCCAGGTAAGGTTCTTCGCGTTACATCGAATTAAACAACACGCTCCGCTGCTTGTGCGGGTCCCCGTCAATTCCTTTGAGTTTTAGCCTTGCGGCCGTAGTCCCCAGGCGGAGTACTTATCGCGTTAGCTTCGGCACAGACCACGGTTGTCGCCTACACCTAGTACTCATCGTTTACAGCGTGGACTACCGGGGTATCTAATCCCGTTCGCTCCCCACGCTTTCGCTCATGAACGTCAGGTCAGTGCCAGGGCGCCGCTTTCGCCACTGGTGTTCCTCTCGATATCTACGTATTCCACCACTCCACCGAGAATTCCGCACCCCTCTCACTGCCTCTAGCAGCACAGTATCCGACGACCCCTCCTGGTTAAGCCAGGAGATTTCACGCCGGACTTGAGCTGCCGTCTGCGAGCCCTTTACGCCCAGTAAATCCGGATAACGCTTGTCACCTAGGTGTTACCGCGGCTGCTGGCACCTAGTTAGCCGTGACTTATTCGTGAGGTACTGTCCTTGTCTCATCCCTCACAAAAGGAGTTTACAACCGAAGCCTTCTTCCTCCACGCGGCGTTGCTGGATCAGGCTTGCGCCCATTGTCCAATATTCCTTGCTGCTGCCCCCCGTAGGAGTCTGGGCCGTATCTCAGTCCCAGTGTGGCTGATCGTCCTCTCAGACCAGCTATCGATCGTCGCCTTGGTAGGCCGTTACCCCACCAACTAGCTAATCGACCGCGAGCCCCTCCCAAGGCGCCGGAGCTATACCTGTACGCAACCAGTACGCACAGGACTACGGGGTATTAGCCGTGGTTTCCCACGGTTGTCCCCCACCTCGGGGCAGGTCACTCACGTGTTACTCACCCGTTCGCCACTCTCCAGGTCGGACCGAAGTCCTTCCCTTCTCGTTCGACTTGCATGCATAAAGCACGCCGCCAGCGTTCATCCTGAGCCAGGATCAAACTCTCCGTAGAAGAGTTGTCCTGTCCAATTCAAGTGATTGACAGGAATGGTTTTCCATTCACATCCGTCTTACCACTCTTCAGTTGTTAATCTGCCGAGCCTCCCCGCGGCCCCGGGCCGCGTTCGCAGAGGGCAGGAAGAGAACGATACCAGACCCCCGCCGGACTGTCAAATCCGGATCGTGGTGATTCGCGCAGGATGGAAGCCGGGGCCGCCAACCCTACGGGGCCGCGAAGGGCGCCGCGGCCTGTCCGGCCACCCGCATCCTGAGGTATTGGTGCTCCCAGGGGGACTCCCGCAGGCGCGTGGGACCGTTGCGGATGTCGTGGGCAATGCCGGCCCGTTCCGGGAAGTGGCTGTAGATCATGAGGCGCCGCGGCCGACCGGAGGCGTTCGCCACCGAGTTGTGAATGAGCAGCGCATGGAACAGGAGCACGGAACCGGCCGGGGCCAGGACATCCTGGCCGCCGTTGAAGTCCACCAGCTCGGGCCGGACCTGCAGGCCGTTGTCCATCTGGTAGTGCTCCAGATGCTCCTTGTGGGTGCCGGGCCACACCCGAATCGGGCCGCTGTCGGCCGTGCATGCGTCCATGGTGATGGCCGAGGACAGGATGTCCTGCGGATAATTCTGGGCCCGGTAGTAGGCCCAGTCGCTGTGCACCGGGAAGCGATCGTCGGCCTCCCGGGCCGTCATGTGCGGCGGCGGCGCGGGCAGCGGCTGCTTGTAGTTGAGCTTCTCCTCCATCAGGATCGGTTCGTCGTCCATGAGCTGCCGCATGGGATCGAGCAGGCGCGGATCCTCGGACACGGCGGCCAGGTACGCCGACAAATCGTTGATGGGCTGGATCTTGCGCACCGTCCAGGTACCGTCGCGCTGTCGGATGTCCAGCCGCCGGCTGCGCCGTTCGTTGTGGATGGAGGAGTTGATGATCAGTTCGAGAATGTAGTCGGCTTCGGCCCGCATGCGGCCGACTTCGTCGTCGTTGAACACGGCGGGCAGAACCAGAAAGCCCTGCTCATCGAACTCGTCCAGTTGAACCTGGGACAGGCGCGTTTCCATCGGTGAAATTCCTCCTGGCCGCCGCGGCGGCCCTGCTTTGGCTCGGAACCGGAAACAGAAAGCCGATTATACCGGCCGGCATCCGGGCCGGAACGACCGCCAGGGACGGCTACCCGGCGGAGGACTCCTCCAGGAGCACCAGCATCACGTGGTTGATCTCGACGCGGTCCCCGTCGGCCACGGCGACCTGGCCCACCACGCCGGCCCGCGGTGCGGTGATGTCGTTCTCCATCTTCATCGCCTCGAGCACGACCAGGGTCTGACCGGCCTCGACGGTGTCGCCGTCCGCGACGGCTACCGACACGACCAGGCCGGAAATCGGCGCCGGGACCGGCAGGTCGCCACCAGCGGCTTCAACGGAGCCGCGGCCCTTCATGAGAATTCTGGTCGGCTCGTCCTGCACCTCGGCGCGCAGAACCTGGCCGCCCACGGTTACGTCGCAGCCCGACACATCACTGCTCACCAGCACTTCGTGGCTGGAGCCGTCCAGCAGCACGCTGTACAGTTCGGGAATGCCGCTCTGGGTCAGGTCGACGGACACCGACTCGCCATTGACCAGGACGGCGTCCTCCTCAATGTCCACCACCCAGGACTCGCCGTCGACCTGAACGAAGTACCTCACGAGAGAGCCCGCGTTGCGCGAATGCGGCCGGCGCGCCGCCACCGGTCGCGGCGGCTTTGGTCGTCCCCGCGGGACCGCATGTGCACAGCCTGCTTCTGTTCGGCGTGGATCACCATGGCGGCCGTGACCGCCGCCACGCGGGCATGCTGCTGCCGCTCCTCCGCGTCGTCCTGCAGCTGGCGCCGATCAATGAATCCGGTGTCGAAGTGCCCCATCATGAATTCCGTGCTCTTCATGACCGAAAGGTGGAAGGGAATCGACGTCTTGATGCCGGCGATGCGGTATTCGCTCAGGGCCCGCCGCATGCGCATGATGGCCTCGGCCCGAGTCTCGCCCCACACGACGAGTTTGGCGACCATGGGGTCGTAGTAGAGGTCGACAGGGCAACCGCGATAGAGGCTGCTCTCAACGCGCACACCGGGGCCCGTGGGCTCCTGGACGAAGCTCACAACCCCGCTGTTGGGCAGGAAATTGCGGTAGGGATCCTCGGCTGTAATGCGGCACTCGATGGCCCACCCACTGGGCTGGATGTCGGACTGGCGATGACGCAGGTGGCGGCCGTCGGCAATGGCAAACTGCTCCCGGACGATGTCGACCCCGGTCACCAGTTCCGTCACCGGATGTTCCACCTGCAGGCGGGTGTTCATCTCCAGAAAATAGAACTTGGCACTCGCACCGTCGAACAGGAACTCCACGGTGCCGGCATTGCGGTAGCCGACCGATTCCGCGGCCTGGATGGCGGCCCGCCCCATGGCTTCCCGCAGCTCGGGACTGCTGACCACGCTGGGTGCTTCCTCAATCAGTTTTTGGTGCCGACGCTGGATGCTGCACTCGCGCTCGCCCAGGTGGATCGTGTTGCCGAACCGGTCCGCCAGAATCTGGATCTCGATGTGGCGCGAGTTCGCCACATACTTCTCCAGATAGACGTTGTCGTTGCCAAAACTGGCCGCCGACTCCCGCCGGGCCGTGGCCAGGGCGGCATCAAACCCCTCCTCACGGTCCACAATGCGCATGCCCTTGCCCCCGCCGCCGGCCGAGGCCTTGATCATGAGCGGGAACCCAATCCCATCGGCGCGGGCGCGCAGTTCCGCGTCGTCCAGGCCACCCGGCGTACCCGGCAGAATCGGAACGTCAAAGGCCTGAATTGCCTTGCGCGCCGCCACCTTGTCGCCCATGGTGGCAATGGCATCGGGGGAAGGCCCGACAAACACCATGCCGGCATCGGCCACGGCATGGGCGAACTCGGAGTTTTCCGCCAGGAAGCCGTAGCCCGGGTGCACGGCATCCACGCCGGCCCGCCGCGCTACATCCACGATGCGATCCATGCGGAGATAGCTGTCCGCACTGGCAGGGCCGCCCACACGGTAGGCCTCGTCGGCATAACGGACATGCAGGGCGGCCCGGTCCGCGTCCGAAAAGATGGCCACCGTGCGGATACCGCGTTCCTGGCAGGAACGGATGACCCTTACCGCCACCTCTCCGCGGTTGGCAATCAGGACCTTGCGAAACATCGTTCAACGTATGCGCGAATAATGCGGCCGGGCACGCCCGGACCGGGGGCATCAGAGGGGGATGTTGCCGTGTTTCTTGGGCGGCAGCTGAGCCTGTTTGTTCTGCAGCATCTCCAGTGCATTGATGAGCCTGGGCCGCGTTTCATGGGGCTCGATGATGTCGTCCAGGTATCCACTCTCGGCGGCAATGAACGGGTTGGTGAAGCGGTCGCGGTACTCCTCCACCAACTCCGCCTTGCGCTGGATCGGATCGTCGGCCGCCTGTATTTCGCGCCGGAAAATCACATTGACGGCCCCGTCGGCCCCCATGACCGCAATTTCCGCGGTTGGCCAAGCCAGCACCAGGTCGGCGCCGGTCTGGCGGGGATTCATCACGCAATAGGCACCGCCGTAGGCCTTGCGCACAATCACCGTCACCTTGGGTACCGTAGCCTCGCAGAAGGCATACAGCAGCTTGGCCCCGTGGCGGATCACCCCCTCGTGCTCTTGGTCAACCCCCGGCAGGAAACCGGGCACATCCTCGAACACGACCAGGGGGATGTTGAATGCGTCGCAGAACCGCACGAAACGGGCGCCCTTCTGGCTGGAGTTGACATCCAGGACGCCGGCCAGAACCTGAGGCTGCTGCGCCACAATTCCTACTGCGCGGCCGTGCAGACGGGCAAACCCGGTCAGAATGTTGCCGGCCCAGTTCTCGTGCACCTGCATAAACTGGCAGCCGTCGACGATGCGCTCGATCACCTCCAGCATGTCGTAACCCCGGTTGGGGTTGTCCGGCACCAAGGAGTCCAAGGTGGTGTCCTGGCGCAGGGGATCGTCCTTGCTGGGCAGGATGACGGGATCGCTCAGGTTGTTGTCCGGCAGATAGCCCAGCAGTTGCCGGACCAGGAACAGTGCATCCTCCTCGCTGGAGGCGGAGAAGTGGGCGACGCCGGAACGGCCGGTATGCACCGCGGCACCGCCCAGTTCCTCCAGCGTAACCTCCTCCTGGGTCACAGCGCGCAGCACGTCGGGGCCGGTCACGAACATCTGGCTGGACTGTTCCACCATGAAGATGAAATCCGTCAGTGCCGGGCTGTAGACCGCACCGCCGGCACAGGGGCCCATGATGATGGACAATTGGGGCACGACACCGGAGGCTAGGGTGTTGCGTCGGAAGATCTCGGAATAGCCGGCGAGCGACTTGACCCCTTCCTGGATGCGGGCGCCACCCGATTCGACAAAGCCGACCACAGGCGCGCCGTTCTCCATCGCCTGATCCAAAATGCGACAGATCTTGGCTGCATGCCGATGGCTGACGGTGCCGCCCATAACCGTGAAGTCCTGGGCGTAGACATAGACCAGGCGCCCATCCACAGTCCCATAACCCGTGACGACGCCATCCCCGGGGATGCGCGTGTCTGTCTGCCCCTTCGGCGGCGCGTCGTCCATGACAAAGCGCCCCGTCTCGCGGAAGGAGGCACGGTCGAGGAACATTTCCAGCCGTTCCCGGGCCGTGTACTTGCCGCGCGCCTTGTGGCGTGCAACCCGTTCCTCGCCGCCGCCCGCCAGCGCGTCTGTTCTCAATTGGTCGAGGCGAGCCGACAGTGCCTGTGCGGCCTCGGCATAGGCATCAGCCATCGGCCCACTCCTGCCAATCGTGCAGGTCCACAAGAACCTTGCCGTAGCTGGTTCCGGAGCACAGATGCCGGATGGCCGCGCCATAGCCGCGGGCTCCGAATACCCTGTCGACCACCGGGCGCAGCCTACCTTCGAAGACGAGGCGCATCACCCGTTCGTAGTCGGCCTGGGTGCCCATCGTGCTGCCGCGCAACGAAAGGTGGTTCATGAACAACCGGTTGACGGGTATCTGCGCGTCGTAGCCGCTGGTTCCGCCCACTGTCACAATGCGCCCTCCCTTGACCAACGCGCCCATGGACAAAGCAAAGGTCGCGGAACCCACATTGTCCACCACCATGTCCACACCGCCCTGGCCGGATGCCGCGCGCACCAAGCGCGGCCAGCGCGGCTCCCCGCTGATGTCCAAGCTCCAGTCTGCTCCTTCCTCCATCGCCCGGGCCGCCTTGGCGGCGGAACTGGCCAGCACCAGCACGCGGGCTCCGCGAAATCGGGCAATCTGCTGGGCGGCCACATTGACGCCGCCCCCGGCCCCGACCACCAACACCTGCTCCCCCGGCTGCAGCCGGCCCACTTCAATCAGGCTGTGCCAAGCCGTCAGATAGGTCAACGACGCCGCCGCGGCCGCCTGCAAATCGAAGCCGGCGGGGATTTCGATCAGGTTGCGCGCCGGCACGGCCGCGTACTCGGCCATGACCCCGGGAACACTTTCCCCCAGAATGCCAAATGAATCGCAGAGATTGTGGCGCCCCTGGCGGCAGCGCACACAGCGACTACACCAGATGCCGTTGTTGGCCGTTACCCACTGGCCGGGCCGCCAGCCGGCCACCTGGGAACCCACCTCGACGATCTCCCCGCAGAAATCGCTGCCGGGTATATGCGGCAGAGCCAGGCCGATGCCGGGCCAGCCGATCCGAACCCAGTCGTCCAGGCGATTCAACGCGCCATACCGGACCCGGATCATGACCTCATCGGGACCACAGACAGGGTCGGGCACACTCTCTCCGTACAGGTAGGGGTCAGCATCGAGGCCAAATTCCCGGATTTGGATCGCGTTCATGGATGCGGGGGCGGGGAACTCAAAGTGCCGGACTACCGAAGGCTCTGTGGGCACAGCCACAGTGCGTACAGTGCGAGTCTACTTCAATACGCCGTCCGGGCACGGTCTGCGCAACAGCGAATTCGGCGGTGTTCCCATCTCGTGCCCCGACGTGCCACCCATCTTTTGTCCAGTTGCATTTCACCCCCAAACGGTTCGCTCACACATATGCGGGGAGATTGCGTGGTGGCCCACTGTAAGGCCAGCGGCTACGAATTCACCCCCACACGCGTGGGGAGATTGACGGCATATCCCTCCTTTCGGGACTGGCAGTCGGTTCACCCCCACACGCGTGGGGAGATTCCGACGAAGTGCTTGCCAGTCCGGAACTCTACCGGTTCACCTCCACACGCGTGGGGTAGATTGACCAGCGGGGCTACGCCGCGGCAGATGAGGCCGGTTCACCCCCACACGCGTGGGGAGATTACGATCACGGCCGAGCTGACGTTGGGCGGGAACGGTTCACCCCCACACGCGTGGGGAGATTCGGGCATAGATGAGGCGCGTGCGCTCGTCACTCGGTTCACCCCCACACGCGTGGGGAGATTGTGTCGCGCCCGATCCAGCCGTCGTCCATCATCGGTTCACCCCCACACGCGTGGGGAGATTGACCGTGGGGCTCTGATTGGACATGGAATCTCCGGTTCACCCCCACACGCGTGGGGAGATTACTGGAAATCGAGACGATTTCAGTACGTGATTACGACTGAACCTGCTTGTTCTGGACCAACTGAATACCTTCGAAGTCTCGGATGGTTCTACTGGGGTTCCCATAGAACCGTACCTCGAAGCCCTGCTCGTTGTCGGCACTATGTACCAGGAAGCCTCCGCCATTTGCCATCCTGCTGCAGACTCTGCCCCACAGGCGTTCTCGCACCATGGCCGAAACTTTTCCGACGAAGACCCCGGCCTTCAACTCCAAGAGCCATCGGGTTAGTTCACCTCGCAAACTGGGTGTCACTCGTTCCAGCAATATGATTACCAAACGACACCTCCGCCTGTTCTGCGTAGTTGACTCCTCCCTGAATCATGCCGGCTTCTGGGTCCCAGATGCCTCCGGGTAGTGCAGCGTCGGAGTCAAGTGCATCCATATCTTCGTGATCACCGGTCACAACAAGCAACCGGCTAATATCCGACACAATGCGGCCCAGTAACTTGCTACGGTGAAAGTAATCCCGACACATCCGGCGTACTGCACGTTCAAGATTCTCGGTATAGCCCTCTCCCACCGTGTGAAAAGCAGCGGGCATGGCAGTTTCCGTCTTGTACAAGTCGGCAATGTCGTATACGAACGACAGCATCTTGCCGGTGTGGATAAAGCCGAGAGCAGGCGAATAACCCGCCGAAACAATAGCGGCATGACACACTCCGTACAGGCAGCTGTTGGCCGCCGATAGGGCCCGGTTGATGGGATCAGCCGCATTCCAGCGGTCCCTCCGATAGGACCTGCCCTTCCACTCAACGCCGGTTTCCCTACTGAGACGCGCGTAGGTTTCCCGGACACGAATACCTTCCTTGCCACGTACCTGTCGAAGCGTGGTGGATGGTTCCAGGGTTTCGTCAAAGCGCATCTGGTACATGCGGAAAACGACCTGCAATCGGCTGGTCGGGTTCGCCCATAGGCGGGCCTGATCAAGCAGTCGCCGTGCTGACCTGGTCTCTCCCAACCCCTGAGAGTAGAAGCGGACTCCCTCCTCGCCCACCCAGACCACCAGGCAGCCCGAATCGGCAAGCGTGCTGACCGCCGCATGAGTGATAGTGGTGCCGGGCCCCAGCATCAGCGTTGTCAAAGATGCACATGGAATCGCCGTTTTGCCGTTGGCGTCATACAGGGCAATCGACTTTGCATCCTGTTCAATGCGACCATGTTCCACGTACAGGTAACTGAGGCTGTCGCGCACCCGCGGCAACTCGTTCAGGTCGCCTGATCTCATGGTGCCTCCCGGCACGGAGCGACAGACATGAGACCACACCCAAATGACTTGCTGGGACCGATACCCGTTCCGATTGCACCGCGAAATTTGTCCACGTCGTCGATGCGGAGCACTCCCTCAAAGAGTACGCTGGCAACTGTGAGGGTTCGGAAGCGACCGTTGCCGCGGTGCTTCTCAAGGGCACTGACCTTTACCGCAGGCACGTCGCTTCCCGGTTGAACGGACACAAGATGAAATCCGTTCTGTCCTCCCTTGCGGGTTAGCCACTTGACCTGCTGAGTCTCAGTTCCCAACGCCACCCTCCGACCATTGCGGCGACGGCCGTCGGGGCCCGACTTGGTATCGACCTTCCGGGTCGGATTGGCTCGCAGACGGAACTGCAGAACCTGTCCCTGCCGCAGATTTTCCAACGCAGGAGCGATGCATTTGGTGGCAGGATTGTCTTCACCCGTATTGGCAGGAGCCAAATAGCTTTCCGGAAGCGAAGTCCAGTTCGGTTTCATCCCGGACTGGACGAGCAGCATCGTGGCACCGCTGGAACGATCCGCCTCCAGCCGGTACAACACCGCCATACCGGCCCGCGCCCCACCGGAACCGCCCAGATCCGGGAAGGCTGACATGACCCGTTGATGCATCCGGTAAATGTCGCTGAGGTCGCGCTGAGCATCACGACTCCTTGGGTTGATCGTCAACCGGGACAGGTACATCACCGCTCTCCTTTGGTTGTTCACGGATCGGCACCTGGCCGGTGCCTTCTCCCAGTTGCGCCCATTGGCTGGCAACGTGCCGCGGCCGGAACCGGCGCGTCCGGAACGAGGCACCGTGAGGCTGGTCCATGCGCACATCCTCGCCGTCAACTCGCTCGATGGCTAAGCGCAGTTCGACGGGTCGGACGGCTGGGACGTCCAAGTCGGGGCGGGGCCATGGATAGTTGGTGAGGGCATTCTCCAATCGCTTTCCTTCACGGAGACCGTCCTCGATGCGCACAGGCACCCCGGGGACGAATGCTTTCCGGCCCAGATAGAGTTGCCACTTGGGTGCATCCAGCGCGCGGTCGATTTGGCAGAGCAAGGCAAGGTCTGCACTCTCCAACCCAACCAGAAAGTCAGCATCGCACAGATAGTAGCGATTGGACAACACGGTCTTGTCGGAGCGACCACTGGACAAATGCACTCCGTAGGGACTTCCATCCGGCTGGGTTCCGCCGCCGGCCGTCTGGTAGTCCATCTGCATCATCCCCGGGATATCTACTCGCACGCCCATGCGAAGGGCAGCCAGTTTGTCGAGGGGTTCGTCACGCGCCATTCCCAAGGCCGCGCATAGCAGACCAATCACACCGCTTTTCGAAGGCTCAAGGCCGGTATCTCGAACCGTGAACCGGCTCTGCGTGCCCCAGGACTGCATCGGTCCGGCCAAGCGAACCAACAACGTGTGCTTTGTCAACTGCACACCCCGTCGGCCAGATCCAGGACGCTCTGCGTAAGGGTGCCAACATCATCGACCATGTTGTCCTTTAGGCAGGCAATTGCGTTACCATCCAGGGAAACGGCCCACTTTCCCAGTATCCCGTTTTCACCGTACATCTTGGAGAGCTTGCCCCAGTATGTGTCCAGCTCTCTGACTGACCGCATGGCAAGGTCTTCGTGCCCCTGCGGATACACCGGCTTGAGGAAGGCATTAGCCAAGTTCCAAAGCTGTGCCTCGCGAATGACTGCCAAAACGAATGATGGCGGGTTGTGGGCTGCCATGCTGTTCTGCTTGCCGGTGGGTATGGCATTGATTGAGGCAGTGATGAACGCCTTCAGGCCCGCCACTGCCAACTCCCTATCGTCCTGGAGATTCTTAGTCAACTGACCAAAATCAACGTTGGAGTACCGATAGAAACACGCTGAGTTGAACCCCACAGTCCCAAGCATGCCGGCACCGGTTGTGTCCTCCGGTTGGAGGTCGTCCACCGCAGTGTAGTAGTCTAGCTCCATGCCCATCCGATTGGTGGAAATGGCGTGAGCGACCTGTGAGGCAGCAGGAACATTCCTTTCGGGCAGGTCGGTGAGCATGCGTCCGAAGAGGGCGAGATCAACCGCTTGGCCGCCAGTGGCGAAGATTTTCTCGACGGCCTTGCGCACCTCCCCGGGAACTGCTTTTTTGCGAGAGGCTTTGGTCGGACGCGACCGAGATGAACTGTGATCCGCCGCCATTGCCTCTGCCGCCGCGGACAATTGATTCCAGTGTTCATCGCAAAGGTTCGCCAGACTGCCGATCTCCTGATTACTGAGAAAAAGCAGGTATTGTGTTGTGTCGTCATCCCCGGCCTCGAGATTGACCCCGCCAATGGTGAACTTGGCCACCACTCTGGATTCGTTGTCGTCCCGACCCCGATCGGCAAGGCGACGTGCCAACTCGCCAACCACCCGTTTTGTGCGGACAGCCAAAAATTGGGGCTCAAGTAGTTTTTCGTCTTTGAACTGAACCCGTACCGCCCGTTTGAAACACTGGCTGGAAATCCGGGCGCGCCGGTAACCCCCGAATGTGCAGTCCTTGGGCATGCCCGTGTCGTCACGATTCAGGTTTGCCGGGGCAAAGTTCTGGAGTATGTGAAGTTCAATGAACATGTTCTTTCCTCACGCTATGCATTGGCATCCGAGTTCGAATCTTCCGGAGCTCCCCAACCCCAGAAGGCCCTGGCCCAGTTGCGCTGGACCCAGCCGTCCTCATGTCCCCAGAATTTGAGATCGTCGAGCAGTTGCGTCCAGTCAACCGACTGTTCCCGGGTTTTGAGCAGGCTGATGGCATGCCGAAGGTGGAGATGCAGGTCCTCGCGGGGGACAGTCAGCAAGATCATGAAGCGGTTTTCCACGCTGTCACTGCCACTACTGTCGTTGTCTTTGTCCTTTGCGATGCAAGCAAAGGAGGCACCCAGATTGGTGGGACCCGCCTCATCGCTCCGGTGCCAACTTTGCGGATGATACGCGAAGAGAGAAGCCACCAGGTAATACACATCCTCCCTCCAGCGAGTTGGCTCCCCGTGGGCCCACCGGGCTATGTAAGGGTGCATTTCGGGAGTGGAGCCGGGGACACTGCCAAGGCCTCTCCGCAGTGCAGCCAGTGCTCCCCGGTCGCGGCACCCTTTCAGTATCTCCAAATACTCAATAAACCTGCTGGTCTTACTTTTCTGCTTCATCCTCGTCTATTTCCTGATGGATTGACAGGTGACGGTGGGTCATGCGCCGCAAGCACCCCTCAGCATGCGCGATGGCCTTGAAGTTGCGAGCAGACTGGGCCATTGCACTGGTGGACTTCTTGAAGGCATCCATCACCGAGGAGCGGAGAATCGTCTTCCACTCGGCGAGGCTGTGCTCGCCATATTCGCCATACTCATCCCGGTCTTCGGGAAGTTTAGCCAGCAGCTGCTTGAACGGTACCTCGAGACGCGACCAGTAGGTACGTTCCGCGCCCAGATGGCGGACGAACTCCTGAATGCGATCCTTTTCCGCTGGCCTGTTTGGGGGAGCACCTATTCCAAGCAATTCCCTGACCATGGTCTCCAAGGCCTGCTTCAATAATCCCTCCGTGGTCTCGGTCAATTTCAAGGCTTCCTGTACGCGTTCGGCCAGAGCATCGTCGTTCAGGTACACAACGGGAATGGACAACCGTTCGTGTCTCCAAAACAACACTTTTGCCTGGTTTGAGCGCAGGCCGAGAACATCCACCGGGATGATACGGGAATGGGGGATGATGCCTTCAGAAGCAAGGTCGCCCAGCCACCGCAGGGTTTCTGGCTGAGTCACGTGATCATCGACTGACTGCAGCAACGCCAAACTGTCTCTCCATAGTGCCCGATTCTCGTCGAATGCAACTACCGGCCACGGATCCTGGTTTCCTTTGGCTTTTCGATTGTGCCGGAAGGAAACCATGGTCTCCTTACCATGGAGAGTGTGATCGGGTGTGCTATACCCATTCATGATCACGACGTTTTGAAGTACCGTGCTCCCGTCCAAGGTCTTGCCGGGTTCGAGACGGATGCGCCGGCTCTGCCAGGTCAGGAGGTCAATGTAGCCATCGGGCATTCTCTCCTCGGGTTGAGTATCGACATCTCGTTCCCAGGCCGGGATGTCCTTGCCTGGGTCGAAGTCCCACGGCTCTCCCTCCCGAGGCGCGTAATGGCACAGGTTGAGCATAAGCGTCTGGAACAGATTGTCGCCTCGGGCCAGCACTACCGCCCCCCGATATAGCATCGCCGCCTTGGTGGGGACTCGCCCTTTCTTCCAGCCTCCAACGTCAAAGGACATCAATCCCAGCAACCACCGGGCAGACTCCGCCGGACTCAGTTCAGGCACCGGGTTGGACGCAACCAGTTCCGTGAGCAGAGTGCTGCGGTCCTCAAGGAAGTGCGAAGGACCGCCTTTGGTCGGGGCAAGGCCAGCGACTTGATAGAAGGGCTTCTCCTTGTCGAACAGGTCGAAACGCCCGTACCACCGCTTGAAGTAGGTGTTGAGTTCCTCAATGTCAAACCGGCCCCCCTTCCAGAGGCGGTCCCATACTCCCGAATCCGCGATGTCGAAGTTGCGGTGGAGCACCGCGAGCAGCAACCGGTGAAGTGCCGCCACAACTGGCGGGGACTCTCCGCCGATCTCCTTGATGCTCCCGGCCTGTACCAGCACTCCTTGAATGCCCCGATGCTCCTGCGTGCCATCCAGCATGGTGCACGGGATCCAGGGCTCATCGATCAGGTTGAAGGCTGCCAACTCCACATCCTCCTCATTCGCTTCGCGAGACCGTCACTCCAATTTCGGCATCCAGCATCAGCAGATAGTTGCCCACCCTGTACGTTCCCTGGCTGTCGAGGCAGATAGCCCGGTGGTTCCGTAGCAATCCGGACCTCCGCCACGAGCGCGGTGGGGACTGGTCCAGAAGCTGGAAAACCACCCGGCGGTCGGAGATGGTGACCGACCGCATGAGCAGTCGTTTCGTCGTTTCCAGGGACGGTGTTCCGTTCATATCCAAAGTGCTGAAAAGCATGTTGTCCAATGCAGCTGTGTCGCAGTTGCCGTGTAGAAGCACCGCAGGCACGCTGGGGGAGGATAACCTTGTCAGTGCTTGGTGGGCCGGATGGAGCTCCGGAGCGTCCTCCTCAGTGATGTCGCCGGCCAAACGCCAGAGCTGTCCGGTGTACGAGGGTGGCCGGACCCATCGTGCCTGCGCCTCAACACGATGCCGTTCCATCTCAGCATTTAGTTCTTTCCGGGTAAGGTTCCAAGCTTCAGCTATCCCCTCCGGTAGACCGTCAGGGCCGCGGTTATCGTCATAAACGGCCTCTATGACGGACTCTACGTCGTCGGGTATCCGAATCATGCCCAACTGCCGGAGGGCCAGCCAAGAACGTAGCAGTATGTGTTCGTCGTACACGGCAGCGGTACCGGGGTCAAACCGCGGGGCTTCGGCCGCCGTGTTCCGATTGCATATCAGCAGTTTCGGTGTCTCCAGACCTTGCGGTCGCTCGCGCTCGTGCCGATGCAGCCTGCCAGCCCGCTGGAGCAGCAGGTCGGCAGGAGCCATGTCCGACACCATCAAGTCGAAGTCCAGGTCCAGGCTCTGCTCAATGATCTGCGTGGCCACCAAGATCCCCCGGCGGGGACGCCGCACCTTGGGGTCCCCCGGTTTGCCGTAACGGGCAAGGGACCTTTGCTCCCGTATCTCGCGGTCCCCAAACGGGTATTGGGAATGCAACAGGTCCAGCTCGGGTGAGCCGTCTTCACAAACTCCGCGGAAATGGGGTTTGAGTGCTCGGTAAACTTCTTGGCCTCGTCGCACTGTGTTGCAGATGACAGCCGCGCAACCACCTCGCGCAAGAGCGGACTTCAGAAGTTGCCCCAAGGGAAAATCCGTCGTGTCTTCATCGGACAGCGAACCATCGATCCACTCCAGCAGCACCTCTTTTCTGCCCCTGGCGGAGACCTTCACGGTTCTGGCATCCGGTCCCGTGGATCGCGACACCCAGGAGACTCGAGGGTATGTAACCTGAAGAGGCATCTGAGACTCTGCATCCACTCCCTGGGCATAGGCCACCAGCAGTTGTTCACGCCGACTCCGGGGCAATGTGGCCGATAGCAACACCACCGAAGTGCCCAATGCAGCCAGCCACTCCAACAGACGCTTGAGCAAAGTGGTCATGTACGCATCGTAGGCGTGAACCTCGTCCACGATAACCGTCTTGTGTGCCAAGCCAAATAGTCTGACGAAAACGTGCCGGGTCCGGAGGACCGCCAGCAGGGACTGGTCGATGGTGCCGACCCCGAATGGGGATAGCAAGCCGCGCTTGCGATAGGTGAACCACTCCGAGGCAACCACGGCGTGTTCTGCACCATCATCGTCCACACCCACATATTGGGACTTGGGAACAGTACTGCCATGGTGTCGTAGTGTTTCGAATTCCGCGGAAAGTGAAGCATGGCCGTGGAGCAGCTGTAACTGGACCTGCTCGCCCCCGTACCGGTTGCGCAGGAAGTCCCGGACTCGTCCGAACATCTGGTTGCTGGTGGCCTGGGTCGGCAGGGCGAAGTAATGGCCCACCTGTCCTACACTCGCCGCCCAGTAGTCAGCCAGGTAGATAGCCGCTTCGGTTTTTCCCTCGCCCATGGGGGCCTCGACTATCACCATGCTTGGCTCAGTCAGTGCGGACGCGACTGATTCCACAGACCGTTGTAGGTCGTTGGGCACGGAGATGGTGGGAAACAGATCGGTGAACAGCTTCACGTCCCCCGAAATGGGAAAGGCAAGCCAGCCCAGTGCATTCAGAGCCGATTTTGCTTGGACATGGGCGTAGTCGGCATACGCTACCGTGTCCTGTGGTATGCAACATGGGAAGAAATCAATGTTGGAACCTATCCAGTCGGCCACACTGATGAAACCGGCGAGCATCATCGCCGTGGCATTGTCGAGCCGACTTGGCAGTACTGACTGGGACAGTTCGATCGCGCCAGCAAGTACTTCCACAAGAGTACGGCGGTGGACATCCCAGTCGGCGCGTCCCTTGGCAGCTGCACTAACGTTCTTGATCTCGCGACTGGTGGGGAGGATGCCGTGATGGCCGCCAGCCACTACTCCCAAGCGCTGGGCGAGCGTTCCCTGCAAGCCAAACTCCTGCTTCAGGATTTGAGGCAGAGTGGCGGCGGTTATGGTTCCATGAGGAGCGCGGCTGGTCCTGTAGCTTCGGCCGGAGGAAAGCCCTGCGCGCCGGAGTCGCTCCCTGACCTCCTTGCGTATCTGTTCCTTTCCAAGTTGAAAGGCCGGAGAAGCCTTACCCAAGTCGTGCAGTCCAGTGATGAAGGCACACCAACTACCAGCGACGTCTTGGTTCTCCCCCAAGCCCAGGCCTACTGCAAATGCGCTCCGTTGCTTGGATGAGAGAACGCTCCTCCAGATCTCCAAGGCGACCGTTGCCACATCGACCATGTGGCACAACAGGGGATGGTAGCCAAGCTCATCGTCATTGACACTCAACTTGGCCCAGCAGCTGAAAGCTGGATGCGACTGAGCGAAACCACCGTTTGGCGCACATGTGGATCGATTGATCATCTTGTGTTCGAGCCGTTGGCGATACTCTCCAAGCCTCATTCCCAACCTGAATGGGAGGCTCAAGTCCCAGTCATCAACAGGGTATTGCAACGGGACCGAAGCTGCCAACAACCTATCCTGTCAGTCGATCCCACCATTGCAGTCGTATTCGCCTACGCAAGTTTCACCGACGCCGCGGGCTTGGCTTGGGGGTGGGTAACGGCAACGCCAGTAGCAGGCACAGTGCTGCCACTACCGCCATCAGTCAGTCACACTTGTAGCATTGGTGTCATGGATCACAGCTGCCTCGAAACCGGCCTCGGGAACCAGGCCGTTGGCCACACCGTCTACACCTACCGACGTTGTCGTTCCACCATGGATGTGGTTCACTCGTTGGCATGGACCCATCCCGGTGGCACGTTGGTATTCGCTGAAGTCCAGACGGAAGGAAGGGGACGCCACCAACGCAGATGGATGGATGTCGGCGGCTGCTCCATCGCCGTAAGCATCCTGTTGAGGGATCGGCTGTGGGACGGCGTAGGCGATGGGATCCCTCTGCTGGCTGGCCTGGCAGTCCTTGAGGCCATCGAAGAAACCCACCCCGGACTGGCCGACCTTGCCCTGGACTGGCCGAATGACGTGGTACACGTGCCTGCGAACTCGCATCCGCGCAAGGTGGCCGGCGTGCTGCTGGAGGCGGGCAGGGATCCGCAAGGTTCTCCCTATGCGGTCCTGGGCATCGGCATCAACGTCAACCACACCCCTGACCAGTTGCCGCCGACGCCTGAATCCCGCGTGCCACCCACATCATTGCGCATGGTGGCCGGTTGCAAGGTCAGCCGCCGACACCTTGCCGTATCCCTGTGCCGCAGGTTGTCCATCCGCCTCCACAAGGAACAAGCCGCGGGAGTTCAGGAACGAATCTGGGAGCAACGCCTACGCACATTAGGCCGCCAGGTTAGCGCCAGGATGCCAAGCACATCGGACGACGCGCTGGTGGGTATGGCGGAAGGAACGGGCCAGGACGGCTCCCTGCTGGTCAGGGATGCCGGCGGTTGCCTTCACAGGCTGCTGGCCGGCGAAGTCACTCTGTCCGCGACCTAGACAGCCGCGTCGCGGCCCCGATCCCAGGCGGGATCCTCGACAATCTCCGCAACTACCGTGAACCGTTCGTCCGCGGACTGTTCCAGACGACCGGTCACGACCCGGGGATCGTGCTGAAACACAAGCAACGGATTCTTCTCCAGAATTTGCGTGCGCAGCCGCTTTTTGGCTTCCATGCTGAGAAGCGGCATCTCGTCGAAGGCGGGCACCCAGGGAAGCCGTTCCAGATGCACTGCGAAGTTGGCGGCATCCCCCAGGAACAGCAGGCTTTCGCCCTCGGACTCGACCCAAACGATCTGCAGCGACTCCGTGTGTCCGGCCGCGGTCTCGGTGCGCACATGGGGGCCGAAGTCGTGGCCGCCCATGACCATGCGCAGCTGACCGGTACCGGCCAGCACCTGCCAGTTGTCGGAATAGTAGGTGGCTACGGTCCGCTCGTTGGGGTGGGTGGCGGCATCGTATTCCCGGCCCTGAACAATGTACGTGGCATTGGGAAAAGTCGACTCGACGGGCCCTCCTTCAACCTGATCCCGCCATCGCGTCATGCCGCCCGCGTGATCGGCGTGCAGATGGGTCATGAGGACCGTGGTGACGTCCTCCGGCACAAAGCCGGCGCGGGCCAAATCCGCAATCAGACGATCCCGATCCGGCGGCAGGCCGTAGCGCTTGCGCAGCCTGGCGTCGAACTTGTCGCCGTGGCCCGTGTCCACCAGGATTTTCTGGTCTCCGGTTTCGATCAACAGGCAGCGTACGTCCACCGGAATCATGTTGCGGGCATCCGGTTGTACAACCCGCTCCCACAGGATGCGCGGAACCACCCCGAAAAACGCCCCGCCGTCCGACCGATGCTTGCCGTCGGACAGGATGTGGCAGGTCGTTTCACCGACTTGCAAGCGGGGGGGAGCCGTGCCGGCCATGCAATACCTCCGGTCTGAAATCGCGGATGTGCGGGACTACGCCAATCGAGGACCCGATTATAGGGCCGGGCCCCGGCTTCGGCCGGCTCGACCCAGCTATATAATTGGGACTGCTTCAAGCATGTCCAAGGCTTGGGGACCGTTGCCCCCACCGATGCATCAAGCCCCATTCCCATCCGTACGCGAAGACGCGGGCGGAATTGCGACCCTCCAGGAGTTGATGGCCGCCCGCAACGGACAAGGTCCGCGGCTGCTGGCCGGCATCATCTTCGACTTCGACGATACGCTGGCGTTTCTGGACCGTCCGCACGAGGACCTGATGGCCGAGGGCGCGCGCATGGCCCAAGCCTATATGGAACAGAGCGGGATGGAGTTGTTTCCGGATTTCTGGGAGCAGATCATCAGCGCCCGCCAGTTTGCCCAGGAGAAGTCGGAAGAGGAGGCCGAGGAACACATCGCCAACGACACCATGAGCTTCCTGCTCCAGTTTTGCGGCTACCCGGCCAGCAAGATGGACAGTCAGGTCCTGGCCATGTCCGTCGACCTCTTCTATGCACCCGAGATGCGCAGTTGGCGACTGTACGACGGCGTTGGGGCCGTCCTGGACCGCCTGCGACAACTGGACGTGAACCTGGCGATCGTGGCCAACCATCCGTGCGAGCGCGTGTTTCAGCGGATCGTGGACTACCTGGAACTCCGCCCATGGTTCGATGTGGTCCTGTGCAGCGCCAGCGTGGAGTGGCGCAAACCCTCGCCGGAGATCTTCACACCGGTACTGGACCGGTGGCGGCTGCAACCCTATGAAGTGGCCGTGGTGGGCGACAGCCTGCGGCACGACATCGGCGGCGGGGCCGACTTGGGAACGATGACGATGCACTGTGACCTGGGCACAACCGATCGTCAGACGGCATACGACAACCAACAACTGGCCCGCCGGGTCCGCCCCGACGCAACACTGACGGACTGGCAGCAGTTCATGGATCTGGTGCAGCCGTGGCTGTACTGAAGTCCCGTCCTCCCGACGCGTTCGAGGCGTCGGCACCGGCCGACCGCCGGCATCCGCAGTTCCCGATGGTGGGCGTCGGTGCGGTGGTGTTCGACCTGCTGGATCGGGTGCTGCTGGTCCAGCGCGGCAACCCGCCCCACGAGGAGCAGTGGGGGCTACCCGGCGGATTGGTGGAACTGGGCGAGAACCTGCACGATGCATTACGCCGCGAATTGCGCGAGGAAACCGCCATCGAGGTCCAAATCCTGGACCAGATTGGGGTCTATGAACCGATCATCCGCGACCGGGACCAAACCGTCCTGTACCACTACGTGGTGATCGACTACCTGTGCCGTTGGCAGGCCGGCGAGCTAACCCCGGGCGACGATGCGCGCGCGGCGGCGTGGGTCAGCGCCCACAATCTGGAACGCTACGGACTCGCGGAGACCGCGGAAGGCATGATCAAGGCCGGCCGCAACCGAATGGTCGCCATCGAGGCCGCCAAGCGCGGCGTGGGTCCCTAGGAGTTGTTTATCCTCATTGCAGAGCTTCTACCATCAGGGCCAGCAGGACCAAAGCCCCGGTCCATCCCATCCTGCTTGTCAAAGCGGATGCAGACTCACCGCCAATGGAACGGCCGGTCCACATTTTGGTCGGTCGTTCAGGGCCCGGCACATGGCCTGTCGCCGCATGGCTTCATGGCAGCCCAAGCGGATCGTCACCGGGGCATCGTCATCCCGTTGGCCGAGGGCTGATCCATTGCCATCCTATCCCAAGGGTTCCGAGTCCGGGCGCGGTGCCGCGCGCAGATGGCGTCGCGGGTCGGAAAAGAGGGAGACATGCCAAACCTTGGCCATAGATAGTGACTCCGGATGACCGATCGCCAGCCAGATGAGAGCTCCCTGCAGCCGGACGGGCCTCCTGGTCTGGAAGGTGAAATCCAGTCCTCTCCCCAAGGGAACCGCCCCCTACCATCTCCCGTAGCCATAGCCAAGGCATTGCCCGTGCATAAGCACGGCGTTGTCCGCGGTTTGGGTATCCTGTGCCGCTCCCATCTCCGATCCGGAGAACCGATCGTGATCGTCCCTGTCGTCCTCCGCCGCATCCGGGCCTACCTGCTCATCCCCAGCCTGCTCCTGTTCCTGCTGCCGACCGCCGCCGACCCTCTGCTGGCAGCCCCAACCCAACCCGGCCCCGTCCGCGACAGTGCAGGCGACTACCTTAACCGGGCCGAGCACTGGGGCGGCGGTTACCGTCTGCAGCTGGACGGGGGGCGTGTGACTGCTGCCCTGACCACGGTCCGATCCCCCGTACAGTACTGGGCCCAAGAGGTGACCGACCCCCTCTTCATCGTGCCCGAGCCGTTCCGCCCCCCCTTCACCATCCTACGCACGGTCGAAGGCACACCCGTGCGCCACGACGGCACGCCCGACCCCGACCAGACTCTCCCCCGTCGCTTCCACCTGCGCGTGGACCCCGACGGAACCGTGCGCTACATGGACGACGCCGGGGTCGAAGGTGTGGGCTATCTAGCCTACACCCTGCACACGGTGTGGGGCACCACCGCCGCCGCTAACGACCGCGCCGTGCTTGAAATCCTCGATGCATATTGGTTCAATGAGACCATCCTCTCCGGTCCACCGTCCCCCGAACTGGTCGACAACTCCGACCGATCCAGTGCCACCCACATGCAAGATCCAAGGACCGCCTTCAATGATGAGGGGCGCGTGACAATGTTGGTGGCACCCCTGCACGACTTCCAACCCCTCCCTGCGGAACTGGGCCAGCTCGATCAACTGGAACACCTGGATCTGGGATTCCATGATCCGTACCCCAAGTCCTCGCGGAGACAGGAGAGGGCCGCACGGATTCGGAAGGGCAGGGGCCCCTTGGCCGGCACCTTCCCGCCACAGCTGTGGCAGCTCACCCGCCTGCGCCATCTGGACTTGGAGGGACAGCTGCTTACCGGGACCCTCCCGCCTGACATCGGTCACCTGGCCTTCCTCAAGCATCTGGACCTGAGCGACAACCAGCTGACGGGACCTCTGCCCCCCGAGTGGAGCCAACTCGCCAGTTTGCAGACACTCGGCCTAGCCTTCAACCGGCTGACGGGACCTCTGCCCCCCGGTTGGAACCAACTCGCCAGCCTACAGGGGCTCAGTCTGTTCTTCAACCAACTGACGGGGACCCTACCCCCCGAGTGGAGCAAACTCGCCAGTTTGCAGACACTCGACCTAGCCTTCAACCGGCTGACGGGACCTCTGCCCCCCGGTTGGAACCAACTCGCCAGCCTACAGGGGCTCAGTCTGTTCTTCAACCAACTGACGGGGACCCTACCCCCCGAGTGGAGCAAACTCGCCAGTTTGCAGACACTCGACCTAGCCTTCAACCGGCTGACGGGACCTCTGCCCCCCGGTTGGAACCAACTCGCCAGCCTGCAGGAGCTCGGTCTACACAACAACCTGCTGACCGGGACCCTACCCCCCGAGTGGGGCCAGCTCGCCAACCTGCAGACGCTCTACTTGCACCAAAACCGACTGTCGGGGACCCTGCCCCCCGAGTGGGCCCAACTCGCCAGCTTGCAGAATCTCGACCTACTCAACAACCAGCTGAAAGGGCCCCTGCCCCCCGAGTGGGCCCAACTCGCCAGCCTACAGGGGCTCCGTCTGTTCCTCAACCAGCTGTCGGGGACCCTGCCCCCCAAGTGGGGCCAGCTCGCCAACCTGCAGAATCTCGACCTACGCAACAACCAGCTGAAAGGACCCCTGCCCCCCGAGTGGGGCCAGCTCGCCAACCTGGAACAGCTATACCTGTACGACAACCGGCTGTCGGGGACCCTGTCCCCCGAGTGGGGCCAGCTCGCCAACCTGGAACAGCTATACCTGTACGACAACCAACTTTCGGGGCCCCTGCCCCCCGAGTGGGCCCAACTCAACAGCCTGGAACAGCTATACCTGTACTACAACCAACTTTCGGGGCCCCTGCCCCCCGAGTGGGCCCAACTCAACAGCCTGCAGAATCTCGAACTACTCAGCAACCGGCTGTCGGGACCCCTGCCTCCCGAGTGGGCCCAACTCAACAGCCTGCAGAATCTCGGCGTGGGCTTTAACCTACTGACGGGACCCCTGCCCCCCGAGTGGGCCCAACTCAACAGCCTGCAAAATCTCGACCTACGCAACAACCAGCTGAAAGGGCCCCTGCCGCCCGAGTGGGCCCAACTCAACAACTTGCAGACGCTCTACTTGCACAACAACCGGCTGTCGGGACCCCTGCCCCCCGAGTGGGGCCAACTCAAAAACCTGCAGAAACTCGAATTACTCAGCAACCGGCTGACTGGGCCCCTGCCTCCCGAGTGGGGCCAACTCAAAAACCTGCAGAAACTCTACTTGCACAATAACCGACTGACGGGACCCCTGCCCCCCGAATGGGGCCAACTCGCCAGCCTACAGGAACTCCACCTATCCAACAACCGGCTAATCAACTGTTATCCGGCACATCTGTTTTCCGCCCAACAGCATATCGCCACCGATCTCTCCCCCTGTCTCGACTGAACTGCTCGCTCACCTCCCACCCCATACCTTGTGGACACGGATTGCCATGCGAACACGCCGAGCGGCGCAGTTCCGATCAACGTCGGATAAAGCCGAAGGCTGACCCAGTCCTGTTTACACTTAAGTCCCTATGAGGTGGCTGTGGCGGGAGACAGTCTGCGCCACGACAGCGGCGGCGGAGCAAAGCTGGGAACCATGCCGATGCATTGTGCCGCGAACTGCGCGAGGAAACTGCCATCGAAGTCCAGATCCTGGACCAGATCGGAGTCTACGAACCAATCATCCGCGACCGGGACCAAACCGTCCTGTACCACTACGTGGTGATCGACTACCTGTGCCGTTGGCAGGCCGGCGAGCTAACCCCGGGCGACGATGCGCGCGCGGCGGCGTGGGTCAGCGCCCACAATCTGGAACGCTACGGACTCGCGGAGACCGCGGAAGGCATGATCAAGGCCGGCCGCAGTCGGTTGGTCGCCATCGAGGCCGCCAAGCGCGGCGTGGGCAATTAGTCAGACAGCCGCAGACAGCGAAGCTTCGATCTCGGGCCGAATCAAATCGAAGTAGGCGTAGTTCAGGCGCTTGATGGCCGGGGCATCCAGAACCGGGACCGGTACCTCATCCTTGTCAACGAGGGTACGAAAACGCTTGGTCTCGAACCGGATGTCTTCCTTGATGTACGGCGCCTGGAAGGAGATGGCGCGGGAGAAAACTTTCTCGATTGCGTTCATCCGCCTCTCGGCAAAAACGGACTCATCGACCATTTCCAAACCGCTGATGCCGAGGGACGCCTCCATCACGTCCACAATGTCCTGCATCACGGGCGCATCCTCGTTCACCAGGTTGAACACCTTGAGTTCCCGGTTGCAGAGCTCGGGGCGGGCTGCCAGGGCCACCATGCTGTCGATGACGTAGTCGATGGGTACAAGGTTGAGACGCATGGCCGGGTTGGCCTCAAAACGCAGGGGAACCCTGTGGTCCCAGGCATCGCCCAGCTTTTGACGGCGCATCAGGAAGAGCTTGTACATCGTGCCGATGACCTGGTAGTACCCGGAGTGATTCACGGACCGCGTGTCCTCGCACCCGACAATGATGGCCGGCCGCAACACGGTGACATCCAGGTCCTCCTGCTTCTGGATCCGGGCCATGTCCAGTTCCACCTTGTGCTTGGACCACTCGTAGAGGCCCCGGTAGTCCGGTGTGGACTCCACCACCCGCTCGGGCACTATTCCCTGAAGGCGCCCGGAGGAGTATGCAGTGCTGACATGCATGTACCTGGGCCGTTCCCGTTCGCCGTTGAGGCCGAGGGTGGTCAGGATCATGTTGCGCGATCCCTGGATGTTGATCGCCTCGATCTCGGCCAGATCGCGCTTGCGGAACTTGAAGGTGACCGCCGAGTGCCACGTCATGTCGATGTGTTCGTCGGTGGCCGCCCTGAGGCCCGCCACCAGTTCGTCCGTGGTTTGGGTCACGTCGCCGGCAAACACCAACAGATTGTCCAGCGGCAATTCCCGGTCGGAACCTATCGCCTCCAGCACGGGCAGCAAACGGGCCCGCGCCGCCTCGTTGTCCGAGGCGCGGACCATGGTCACGACCCGGTCGCCCTCCAACAGTAGGCGGTGGGTCAAGTGGGAGCCGACAAATCCGGTAACGCCGGTTATGAAATGGGTAGTCAATCCTTGCTCCAGAGCCGACCGCGACTGAATCCCGTCGCATTCATGGCAAGCCATGGCATTTTACTTCAGCGGCCACCGCCAAGGGATATTCGGCCACCTGCACCGCGGACCGGTAACCTCTCGAAACAAGAACCGAAGTCAAGCACCAACCGCAGGCGTCGTCGGAACCCGGACCACTCCGCAACGGGGCCCGCGCCGGCCATGCCACTATCATGCCCGAGGCCGGTACACACGGCTGTCGGCCAGCCTGCTACGCTCGCACAGCCCGTACACAGACCAACTCCAATGTACATGAAAGCCACGCAACCCTCCCGGGATTTCCCCAACCGCCTGATGGCCGTCTGGCTAGGTATCTTGTTGGCGGCCACAACCGCAGCCTGCGCCTCCGGTGCCGACGTTCCCAGGCACACGCCAACGCCCGAAACTTTGAACCAGCCGAGCCAGGCAGCTGCAGAGATAGTACCCGAGGCGACGCCAACACCGGTCCCCCACGCCTCGGCCATTGAAGCTCCCGCCGCCACGGTTGAACCCCGGCTGGAACTGGAACCGGTGGCCATGCTGGTCCGGCCGGTGTTCCTGACCCATGCCGGCGACGGCTCGGACAGGCTCTACATCGTCGAGCAGGCTGGACGAATCCTGATCCTGGAGAACGGGATCCTGCTGCCGGATCCCTTCCTTGACATTCGGGCGCGGGTCAAGGACACCGGCAATGAGCAAGGGCTGCTGGGACTGGCCTTTCCGCCCGACTACAGCCGCACCCTGGAATTTTATGTCAACTACACGGCGCAGGGCAACCAGACCGTGGTCTCCCGATTCAATGCTTCTGCGGCCAATCCCCTGCTGGCCCTCGAAGGTTCGGAGGAGAAGCTGCTGACCATTCGCCAGCCGGCCACCAACCACAACGGCGGCATGTTGCTGTTCGGTCCCGACAACATGCTCTGGATCGGCACGGGCGACGGCGGGGCCGCGGACGACCGCTTCCGCAACGGGCAGAACCCCGACTCGCTGCTGGGCAAGATGCTGCGCATCGACGTCCTGGGACAACGAGGCCGGGGATACGGCATCCCCGATGACAATCCGTGGGTGGATCGAACCTGGCAGAGACAACCGGTCCGCGACGAGGTGTGGGCGGTGGGCCTGCGCAACCCGTGGCGCTACGCCTTCGATCCGGCCACGGGCGATCTGTGGATCGCGGATGTGGGCCAGAACCTGTACGAGGATGTCCACTTTGTGCCGGCCGGTTCGGGCGGAGGCCTGAACTTCGGCTGGCCGTTGATGGAGGGAGCCCACTGCTTTCCCCCCGGCCGGACATGCGATCCGACAGGACTGGAGCAGGTGGTCGCCGAGTTCCCGCACGGGACCGGAGACTGCTCCGTAACGGGAGGCTACGTCTATCGGGGCTCGGACTGGCCCGCGATGATCGGACTCTATGTGGTGGGCGACTTCTGCAGCGGCCGCATATGGACCGTGGCCAATGCCGGTTCGCCTGCCGCTCCGGACTGGCAAGTCCGGGAGCTGGCGGACACCGAGCACAACATCAGTTCCTTCGGCGAGGACGCCGACGGCGAGCTGTACCTGCTGGACCTGGAAGGCGGCGTGTACCGCATGGAATTCCCGGCCCATTAGCCCGACTGTCGGGTTCCGGTCCCGGGCAAACCGGCAGGATTCCCATGACCGACAGTCGAGGAGTCGCCTGAGTGCCAAAAGGGACCGACCACGGTGTGCTATCGTGCCATCCAATGTCCGGCAATCCCGTTGATCAGGGTTCGGCACCGGGCAAATCGGGCCGGAGTCGACCGGGAATGGAGGCTCATATGAGCCGCCGGCTCTCTCTGATCGCACCGCCGCTGCAATCGACAAGGCGAACATCAAAATGAACTCAGGACACCGCGATCGATTTGACCTGGCCTTGACCACCTCTTCGTCGCAGGCGGCCGCACACTACGTTGAAGGCCTCGACTTGCTGCTGGAGCAGAGTTTCGGTTCCGAAGCCAGATTCGAGGACGCGATTGCCGCCGATGAGGGTTTTGCCCTTCCCCACGCCTCGTTGGCGTACCTCCGGATGGGCATTGCCGACGGCTCGGACCGCACGGCCGCCAACCGCGCCAGAAAACTCGCCCGCAGGGCCACGGACCGCGAACGAGCCCATGTGGAAGCAATTTGGCTCTTCGTCCACGGCCATGGAACGCAGGCGCGCACCGCCATGCACGCCCACCTTGACCGGTTTCCCCGCGACGCCATGATCCTGCGGGCGGTCAACCGGCTGTACACGCTCGGTTGCAGCGGGGCTGGCGTCAAGGACTTCCCCAGCGTCTATTTCCCGCTGCTGCAGTCCCTTGCACCCAGCTACGGTGACGACTGGGCGTTCCTGAGCCACTACGCGTTTGGGCACCATGAAGTCGGGCTGTTCGACGACGCCCTGGCCCTGGCGGAACGCTCCCTGGCCCAGCGGCCCACCAGCGGCCACGCCGCCCATTCAATTGCGCATGCCCACTTCGAGCAGGGCAATGCCCAGCCCGGCAGCGATTTTCTGGGTGGCTGGCTTCAATCCTACGACCGTCGCTCACCGTTCAATGTCCACCTTTCGTGGCACCAGGCGTTGTTCGAACTCGCCCTGGGCCGATACGACGAGGCCGTTGAACTGTACAGGGAAGCCATTTACCCAACCGTGGAACAGCGGGATCCGGGCACGTTGGCGGACAGCGCCTCGCTCATGTGGCGAATGAGGTTGTACGGACGTGCCGAACCCGCCTTGGATACCGGGCTGATCCGGAAGCAGGCAGAGGTGGCCGTCGATACCTCCGGCCCGGCCTTCCGGGATGCTCATGCGGCATTGGCCTTTGCCGCCACCGGCGATACGGCAAGCATCAAGCGCATGCAGCAACGTCTACACCGTCAGGCGGAGGCAGGGGAAGCACTCCACAGGGACATGACATTGCCCTTGGTCGACGGCATCACCAACTTTGCCGCCGGGGACTACGCCACTGCGATTGCCTGTCTCGAACCGGTAATGCCCCAACTGGTCCGCATCGGCGGCAGTCATGCCCAACGCGAAGTGTTTGAGGACACCTGGGTCGAAGCCCTGGTGCGGGACCGGCAACTTCCGCGTGCGATGGCGGCCCTGGAGGAACGGCTTGCGCGCAGGCCTTCGGTGCGAGACCGCTTCTGGCTGGCCCGCGTCAAGGCGGAGGCCGGAAATCCGAGTTCCGCCCATGCGCTCTTGCAGGAGGTATCCCAAAACTGGCAACAAGCAGACCCGGACTCGCCAGAGGCAGGCGCCCTGAACGACCTGATATCCGCCGTGGCGTTTGCATGAACCGATATAGTTGCAGTATCGGTTGAAGGTTGCTGCCATTGGTTCATCGCAGCCGGGTGCCGGAACCGCCATCGACGGTTGAGACCGGCCAGCCCACGCGTGCGACAAGTGAAGTGTAGTCATTGGAGTCGTCGGTCCAGCGGGTTGTCAGTTTGGCAGCGGCGCGCTCCTGATCCAAGCACCAGCCCTCTGGATACCAATCCCGGGTTGTGCAAAGCTCCATTTGGGATCTAGCAGATGAACGTCAAGCTTCCAACTCGCTTCCTCTTGGTCCTGTTGTGTCTCTGGATGTCCACCGGTGCCGTATGGGCATCCGATGTCACCACAGCTCGCGCGGACCGGGAAACCGTGCATGCCGGTCGCGGAGCAGCTCTCGGCACCTCCGACCAGGTTGCCGGGCGGGACCGGGGAGCGTCCGGTCCCATTGAAGCACCACCCGGGCCGGACGTCTTGTCGCCTGCAGCCACGGGCGATGCTACGGTTTTGTCGGTCGGGGTGTCCGGTGCCTCCGACGCATCAACCGTGACCCGGTTCACGTCCGTCAATGCCGGCAACTATCACACCTGCGGCGTGTGGGCTGAAGGCAGTGCGGTCTGCTGGGGTTGGGACGAATATGGTCAGTCCACACCGCCTGCGGGGTCGTTCGTGTCTGTCAGTGCCGGTGGATTTCACAGCTGTGGCGTGCGCCCCGACGGCACCGCGACCTGCTGGGGCCGAAACGAACATGGTCAGGCGGATCCGCCTGCGGGATTGTTCGCGTCCGTCAGTGCCGGCTTAATTCACAGCTGTGGCGTACGCTCCGACGGCACCGTGGCCTGCTGGGGCCGGAATGGGGACGGCCAGTCCACGCCGCCTGTGGGATTGTTCGCGTCCGTCAGCACCGGCCAGGTACACAGTTGTGGCGTGCGCCTCAATGGCAGAGTGGCTTGCTGGGGCCGAAACGGTGATGGTCAGGCGAATCCACCCACAGGTTCGTTCACCTCTGTCAGTGCCGGCAAGGACCACAGCTGTGGCGTGCGCACCGACGGGACCGTGGCCTGCTGGGGTCGGAACCAAAGGGGTGAGGGGAATCCGCCTGCGGGACCGTTCGCATCCGTCAGCGCCGGCAAGGATCACAGCTGCGGTGTGCGCACCGACGGGACCATGAGCTGCTGGGGTGACAACGGGGATGGCCGGGCGGCTCCGCCTGAGGGACCGTTCGCATCCGTCAGCACCGGCTTGATTCACAGTTGCGGAGTGCGTCCTGACGGCACCGCGGCCTGTTGGGGCGACAACGGGGATGGCCGGGCGGCTCCGCCTGAGGGACCTTTCACATCCATCAGTTCCGGCAAATTTCACAGCTGCGGCGTGCGCACCGACGGTGCCGCGGCCTGCTGGGGCCGAAACGAAAATGGCCAGGCCACGCCACCTTCGAGCCGGTTTCGATCCATCAGTGCCGGCAAATATCACAGCTGCGGCGTACGCACCGACGACATGGTGGTTTGCTGGGGCGGCAACGAACAGGGCCAGGCCATGCCGTCCGCAGGACCCTTCACATCCGTCAGCGTCGGCCAGGCGCATACCTGCGGTGTGCAAGCCGACGGCACCATGGCCTGCTGGGGTGACAACGAACAGGGCCAGGCGGACCCGCCGACGGGTTCATTCACCTTCGTCAGTGCCGGCCAGGTGCATACGTGTGGCGTGCGCGCCGACGGTACCGTGGCCTGCTGGGGCGACAACGAACATGGCCAGGCAGATCCGCCGACGGGATCGTTCATCTCCGTTGGTGCCGGTGGGCTTCACAGCTGCGGCGTGCGCACCGACGGTGCCGTGGCCTGCTGGGGCAACAACGAACATGGCCAGACGGATCCCCCTGGCGGATCGTTCATCTCCATTGGCGTCGGCGGGTTTCACAGCTGCGGCGTGCGCACCGACAGTGCCGTAGCCTGCTGGGGTGACAACGAATATGGCCAGGCAGATCTGCCCGCAAGACCGTTCACCGCCGTCAGCGGTGGTTGGTTCCATACCTGCGGCGTGCGCACCGACGGGGCTGCGGCCTGCTGGGGCTGGGACAAATATGGCCAGAGAAGTCCATCTGCGGGACCATTGACATCGGACGCGCAACCAAGCTCGCCCGGCTGAAATTCGTCTGGACCGGAGGCTCATGGTCACCGACAAGTGCCGCCGCTGCCGTCCGTCCGTGGAATGCCGCCACGGGTCTTTTGGCGGGACGCGTTTTCCGAGGGGCAGTTTGAATCCGTCGTCACCGTTGACTACGCGACCCCTTGGCCACTTATGTCCAAAGTCCCCGAGGCTGGCCGGAACCGGGACTGCTGTTCAGTTCCGGTTCCGGCCGGGTACAGGCACTTTCCCCGAACCCGTGGTCCGTTTCAAGCTGGACACAGGTTCCCTGCTCCGCGTTGGTGACGCTGTTCAGTCCCTGCGCGCCTGCGTCGATGGCCATCGAAGGAAGGTTTCCAACTCAACCGACGGATAGGTTCTCGCTCCGGTGCAGACGCAACGCGATCCCCAAAGTCTGTCCCTGCGCCCTCATGGTGGGAGCATGGGCCGCCAGGTAACGGGCCGCGGCCACCAGCGGAATAACAGGGTCGAGCCAATCACAGTGGGACCAGTTCCTGAGCTGGTCGTACAGGGTCAGGGACGCCTCCACACACTGGATAGTGTGGAAGTCCCGATCCTCCCGCAGCAATGCCTCCTTGAGCGCAGCGCGGACCTCGTTTTGACAGGCCTCGCTCGTGCAGTGGTCGGCCACCATCTGGCCTGCCTGATTGACCCGGTACTGCTGATCCAGCAGGTCCCGCCCCTGGCAACAGTCGGATCCGGATTCACCGGAGCATCTTGCCAGTACGACATATCGGTACTGAAGGGAATGTTGTGGTATTCTATGGATATGAAGATCCATCGGGCCGCCGCGTTCGCGGCCAGGATTGGGGTCCACAAGAATACGGTCAAGGCCTGGAGCCTGAAGGGCAAGCTGCCGGACCGCCGCACGCCCGCCGGCCACCGCTACTACACGGAGGCGGATGTCGATCGGTACTTCGGCGTGGAGCGTGCCCCCGAGGCCGGGCACACCGTGGTCCACGGGCGCGTGTCCCGTCGTGCGCAAGGGGACGAGCTGCGGTCGCAACAACAGGCGATGGAGACGTTCTGCCTGG
>JAPPAJ010000259.1 GCA_026705565.1 Caldilineaceae bacterium
AACGCATCTTTCGCTTCTATGGCGCCCGCTTCCAAATCGAGTTTGCCTTCCGCGACGCCAAGCAGCACCTGGGCCTCAACGACGGCCAGGCCCGTTCACAGGCTCGGCAGCACTTTCATTTCAACCTTGTGTTCGCGGCTCTTTTCTGGGCCCGCCTGCAGGCCCGGCTCCAGGCGGAGCGGCCTCTCGGTCCCTTTTCCCTGCGCCATCGCAAGCGGCACAAGCTGGAAGAGGAAATCCACAAACGCATTGCCGCCCGGTCGGCCACGGGCCGAAACGCCCCCAATGCCGGGGCCGGCCGTTGCCGCATCCCGCCCGAACGCCTCTGGCTGCGGGCACCCCCTCCCGAAACGGGGCCGGCCGGCCCCTGAACACGGCCCCCGGACCGGAACCGCGCACCGGCTCAGGCCTCAAAATCTGTCCAAACCATAGTACATAGAATTAGGTCGCAAATGTATCCAAACCATATCTATTGGTTTGCTGCATTCTACATAGTCAATTGAATCTTAAACCAAACAAACCCCCTGTTTCGGTCGCGTCGGTTAATCTAGGTTCGACTACATAATCCCGAAGGTCAAATCCATCTGTGAATCCGTCAGTTGGCATAGAATCAGAATTCAATGTGACAATGTACTGAAAGCCAACAGAAGTGGCACGTTGTGCCCCAAGTTGAAGTGCTTTAGCCACTTGCCTTTCATCGACTCCGTCGAAGAGATGGCTATCATGAATAAGAAATCCCGGCCAACGACCATACCGGGTACAGATCTCGGCTAGCATGAAATCGAAACAGAAGATCTGCATATTCGTGATTCCTTTACTACGGTCCGCTGCAATATGCACATTAATCAACGGCCCGTTTAATGTTTCAGAGATCGTTAAACTGCCAGCCCGCTCGTAGAGCGACTGTGACAGCGCCTCAAACGTCAGAATGATCTCTCGAACGAATTCCTCGCGTCCATGGATATCGTCTCTCAATGCTTGAAATAAACGAGCGCGTTCCAGATTTAGTTCATTCTTCATAGTGTCAAGTTCCTCGATCATGGAACGCTTTTGGCGCATTATTTCGACGTCAGCTTCAATTCTCGCAAGTTCTTCGTGTAGCCCAGTGTAGTGTTCTAGGGCTCCCCCTGATTCTAACAGGCTCATGAGCTGGCCACGGCGCTGATCTAGTTCATCTATGAGCCGATCACGTTTTACAATACGATTTTCTGCACTTTTAATTTCGCTGTCAAGATGTGAACGTCGATTCTCGACAACAGCTTCATGAAATCGCTCAACTTCTTCGACCCGTCGGCGCGCTAGGTTTGGCAGCACTATTCCTGTCTCATGATACAGCTTAGCCAAATCTTGGGAGTCCGGGGTGCTCTCCTTAGCAAGCGATGCTCGAAATTCACGAATTAAATCTCGATCAATGATGTTTTCAACATTTAGTGCTTCAATCCGACCGGTCAACTCACTTGCCTCACGTTCTAATTCTTGGTACTGTGGTACCACCTGAAAATTGCTGAGCTGCCTACGGAGGCGATTCGCCCGATCTTCGGCGACAGTCAAGCTAGTTCGCAATTCGGCAACGTTCCCCAGAAGGCGTCCGAGCTCTCCGGATCGTGCGGCTTTGCGAAGTTCCTTTATGCTTTTCTCCCTTGTTCGGCACTCCTGAAAATGACTTGAGATTGTCCAATCCAAGCCGATCAAGTAAGAGACAGCAACCTGCTGAACCCACAACGGCTGCATCGGTGTGTGCTTTACTGGGTCTTGGAAACTACCGTTCTCTTGTCGGCGGGCTACGAAGGAGAACAGCGACCGAAGTGTGGGTCGAAATTTCCTAGTATCGTCACCGTCGTCAACCGGTAAACCGAACCAACGTGCACCAAGAGTGTCCTTCCATTGGGTGTTCGGGATCGCTTGCTGCGCTGCCGATTGTGGTGCCTCGTCAGGAACCAGAGATAGTTGCAGCTTTGGTGCGACTGGCCCATTCGTGTCGTCACCTGCAACATACACACGGCTGGGCGTGCTACCACTTCGTGAAACTGATAAGCGACTTTCATCCACGTCGATCAACGCAGTGAACGTCCAGTCCTGCAAGGCTGCCGAGCGGAAAATTCCGGCGGGTTTGGCATCCGCGCCACACAGAAAGTGGACTAATTCGACGAAGCTGGTCTTGCCTGCGCCGTTGCGAGATTGCCGATCACCTGCCCCTCGGCTCTTGTCGGCTAGAATGACGTTGAGGCCCGGGCCGAACGTTAGTGTCTTGAACGGCTCATGGTCGGCACTGACTTGATGAATCATCGCTCTGCCTTGTGGATCAAGCCCCGCTCAAGATCTACCGCCCGAATTGTATAAAGTAGATCGAGTGCTAGCACGAACCAGCGATAATCGATCACTGGATACGACGCTTCAACGGATCGTCGTGCCCGAATCTTGTCCCACAACCTGGATACGGTCATCGGCTCTTGAAGGACGTCGAGTACTTGACCGCCGACGCCGATCAACGCGCGATCAGACCGAATGTGCTTCGTTGGCAGAATCATGTCTTGCCTCCGGATCATCGAAAATGTCGCACCGCTCAAAGAAGTACGAAAGTACTGCCAGCACTGCGGTCTGCCGTCTAGGGTCGCCACCCATGCCGACGTACTGTTGGAGATGTCCCAGGATTTGGTCCGGCGACTGGTTGCTCTCCTTCAACTGCGCGTAACGTTGGCGGAATGCCTCTGCAATTTGTTCACCTCGATCGGCCTGGCGATCCTTCATGAACCAAGTTTCGACTAGCGCTTCCTTGCGTCGCCCCACACGCAACAATTCGGCCGCGTCCTTCGAGAGCTGGTTCTTCTCCAACTTGTCCACCGACGGTGGCGTGAGCGGTTCGGTACCTGGTTCGGGCTCCATTGACTGAAGCTGGCGAATCACGGGCTGAAGGTCATCCATCGCTAGTGTCTCCAATCCGGATTTCGACGGTGCGAAACCGAATAGGGACTGCAGGTCTGTTAAGGATAGACGATCAACGAGCTGTCGCAATGATGCCTCAGTCCAGACGTTGATCATCACGACCGGGTAGTCCTCTCGCAGGCGCTCAAGTAGCTGAATCGATGAAGGAGGCAAGCCTCGACCGTCATTGTGCACTAGCACCCATTCCGCCATGTTGTCCCAGTTTTTATACGCCCCAACGAAGTCCTCTTCGATCTTCGTGTTCAATGGTGCTTCCCTCATCTCGTACGGTGCATAGGATTGGAAAACCGTGCCAGTGCTGACCCGGTAACCATCGCATTTGAGATCTCCACTACCACCGTACGCACGAACAGCCTCGAAATCCGATCCGAATGCAAGCCCCGCGAGCCTGACGAACCAGTCCTGGAACTCGGTGCCTTTCTTCTCGAGAAACGCCACACGGAACCGCAATCCGTAGAATGCAGTCTGAACGTCGTCCATAGGAATTCGACTTACGCTCTGCTCCACTTCCACATCACACCATCGGTCTTCATGATCGCGGCTGCTGTGCTCATTGCCATTCTCGAAGACCAAACCATCAATGGGAACGGTGCATTCGCTCAGCTCCGCAATCCACCAATCCTAGTCGATTGCAATCCCGAAGTGTAACTATCTGGATACCAGAACAGAGGTGTAGCCGTTCTGGAGCGTCAGTGTGTCCAAGAGGGGTCAGTTCTGCTTGCGTGCGGTTTCCAGCAGGTCTCGCACTTGGGCGGAGCGCTCGTCGCCGACCACGGTGTGGAAGCCGCTCGAGATCTTCATCTACAGCTTAGCTATGCGTAGGGCTTGCTCGGCCAGGTTGTTGGTGATGGGCACGCGCGGGTCGGTCAGGAAACGCAGTCAGGCATCCCGGTACCCCTAAAACGCCAAGGCCAGTTTGTGGCCGCGGCGTCGGGTGATGTCAGGCCTGCGTAGTGGTCCAAGACCGGTTAAGGAGGTTGTCCCAGACCGCGGCCATGTCCCACAGGGACGGCCAGCCGCCCGGCCACGCAGCGACAAAGGTTCTCGACCGTGTCCGTCGTCAGGGTCGCGCCGTGTAGCTCCCGTAACGGCCGGACCAGCAGCGCTACTGGCAGGTAGGTCACCAGGACGTCCAAGCGCGGACTGAACTGCACCGGTCCAGCAATGCCGGTCGGGAAGGGTGCCCGCGTCTAGACTCGGCAGCGCACCACACGCGCCCGGTACTCCGTCACCGCAAGGGGTAGGGGTACCCAATAATGCGCTCCCAATGTAAGTGCGATTGCCTCGGGAGTCTGCGATAGCGGGATGCCGGACACCTCCGGTCTCCGTATAATCGGGCTGGACCTTGACTCCCTCCCCAACCTAGGTTGCACCACTATGCAAATCGCCGACGTGCGCGTCCTTCAACTAGAAGGCGTGCTGGAACACGATGGGCCGTTCTGGGAAGAACGCCTGATCCGTCCTCTGGACATCTACCCCGAGCACAAACATGAAACCCGCGAGAACATGCTGGAGCAGACTCCGGGTCGCCTGCATCTACAGCCGTGTTTCCTTGAGATTGAGGTGGACACGGGGGAGGTCGGCATTGGCGGTCCGTTTGGGGAAACCGAAGGCCGCATCATTTTGTCGTCTTTCCGACCCCTGCTGATGGGCCAGGATCCCTTGGCCATCGAACGGATCTGGGACAGGCTTTACCGATCGGCGGTCCATGGCCGCAAGGGCATCGAGATGATGGCCCTGAGCGTGGTGGACTGTGCCCTGTGGGACCTGAAGGGCATTCACTTCAATGCACCGGTCTACTCGCTGCTGGGTGGTCCGGTGCGAACCGAAGTACCCGCCTATGCAAGTGCACTGGGCTACTCTCTGGAACCCGACCTGGTAGCGGAGCGCGTGCGCATGATTGTGGATCTGGGATACCGGGCGACCAAGTGGTTTTTCCGGCACGGACCACACGACGGGCGGGAGGGCCGCCGCCTGAACCTGGAACTGGTTCGCACGCTGCGGGAGACGGCCGGTCCCGATATCGACATCATGCTGGACTGCTGGATGAGCTGGGACGTGCCCTATGCCATTGACATGTCCAGGCGGCTCGAGGAGTACCAGCCGCGCTGGTTGGAGGAGCCGGTGCTGCCCGACAAGGTGGACCAGTATGCTCAAATCCGGGCCGAGTCCAGGATCCCGATTTCCGGTGGTGAACACGAGTACACGCGCTGGGGACTGCACCAGTTGATGCAAAAACGGGCCTGTGATGTCTTGCAACCCGACATCTACTGGGCCGGCGGCATCTCCGAGATGATGAAAATCTGCGCCCTGGCTTCGGCCTACGACCTGCCGGTCATCCCGCACGGCCATTCCACGCCGGCCTCCATCCACCTGATTGCGGCTTGGCCGGTGGCGACCTGCCCGATGCTCGAGTATCTGATCAAGTGGAATGCGGTCCACCAGTTCTTCCTGAAGCATCCGGTTCATCCGGAGGGCGGCATGGTGAGCGTGCCCGACACGCCGGGCTTGGGCATGGAGTTGGACCGGGACAAGGCCGATCGCGTGACGGTTCTCGGATGACCCGCATGCTGGCGGTCCCCTTCCAAGGGATACATCAGACTTCATCTATCGCGTCGTACGCAAGGGAATTCACGTGAGGCATCCGGCAGGATCGATTCGCTCTGATGTCTGACGAACGACACGCAACCACGGAACAGCCACCCGACAGTTCCCGCAAGGGCACGCGGACCTCGTCGTTTGGTTTCTCGCGGCGGGAGGGCCATGATGCAAGCCGTTTCTATGAACGGTTCGAACCCCCGGTCATCGAGGATGCCGAGGAGGTGCAGGGGAGCGAGACGACGATCAACCACCTTTGGGTGGGCGACGCCCGCGACATGGACGCCTGCATTGCGGCCAAGCCCGGGTCTCCGGTGTTGGCCGACAACTCCGTCGCCCTGGTGGTCACGTCACCGCCCTACTTCGCCGGCAAGGACTATGAAATCGAGCTAGGCAAGGGTGAGGTGCCTTCGGACTACGGGTCCTACCTGATCCTGCTCAGGGATGTGTTTGCCGAGTGCCTGCGCAAACTGGAGCCCGGCGGTCGGATTGCGGTCAATGTTGCCAATCTGGGGCGCAAGCCCTACCGATCGCTGACGGCCGAAGTGATTCGGATTCTGGAGGGCCTTGGTTTTCTCCTGCGCGGCGAAATCGTCTGGGTCAAGGCCCGCGCCCTGGGCGGTTCCTGTACCTGGGGCAGCTTCCAAAGCCCGGCCAACCCCGTGATTCGGGATACCACGGAGCGCATCGTGATTGCCAGCAAGGGTCGGTTTGACCGGGCGGTCCCCAGAGCGCGGCGTGCCAAGCGCAACCTGCCGCACATCGGCACGATGACCAAGGAAGACTTCATGGAGTACACGACTGATGTCTGGGAAATCCCGGCCGAGAGCGCGTCGCGCGTGGGCCATCCCGCACCGTTTCCGGTGGAGCTTCCCAGAAGACTGATAGAGCTGTACACCTACAAGGACGATGTGGTCCTGGACCCGTTCCTTGGATCGGGCACAACGGCCCTGGCCGCGGTGCAGACAGGCCGGCAGTTTGCCGGATTCGATCTGGACCCCGACTATATCGCCCTGGCCCACGAAAGGCTGCAGGGTCCCGAATTGACGGATTGGGCAGGTACCGGAGCGGCCTTGGTGCCCGGAGGCAGACCATCGAAGGAGTTTGCAACGGTGGAGGAACTGATGGATGCCGCTGCCGACCGCGGTCTGCGCAGTGCGGAAATCGGAGAGGCCCTGCTCCGGTTGTGCGGATTTGAAGTGGAGTGGAAGAATCGCAAACTGACCGCACAGGGCATTGACGTGGACTTCGTGGCCAGGACACCGGGCGGCCGGCGCGTGAACGTGTTACTGGGGGGGCCCAATTCCGGCAACAGACCCGGTCTCAAGCGGGCTGATGTGTTGTGGAAGGTGTTGGGCAAGGCCGCGGTGCTTTCCGCCGTGCCGGAGGATGAACGTTGTCCGTTGCTGGTTTTGACAACGGAGTTGCCCAGGGCCGGGAGTCCCGAGGCCAAGGCCCTAAGGAACGTCACAGGTCCGGGCAGGCCCATTGCCGCGGTGATAGACATGCTGGTCCTGATGGACGCGGCGTTGCTGGAGCAACTGGCCCGCGAATGGTCATGACGGTAGCTCTGCACAGTGCAGGGCAGCCGCATTCTTACATTTGACAGGATCCTGAACAGGTACCTGTCGTTCCAATCGGCCCGCTTGCGCTTGGAGGTGAAACCGCCCTTGGCAGTGGTTTCACGGCGCAGGTGGAAGTATTGCGAGTGGCTGTTCCAACACCATCAAAGTTCGCTGCACGATTAGAATCAATGCGTTGGCAGATATGGCGTAGATGTTGAGAGTTGACCGATGATTGCGAGAATTCCATTGGTCTTGGAGCCGCAGTCTGAAGGGGGGTACACCGTTACCTCTCCTCTGCTGCCGGAACTGGTTACCGAGGGCGACACCATAGCCGAGGTTCTGGCAAACGTGGAGGATGCCTTCGCTGCGGTCGTGGAGATTTACCAGGACCGCGGCTGTTCATTGCCGGCGGGTATATACATGGACGATGTCAGTGGCCCGGTATCCGTTGAGGCCGTTGTCTCCGTTCCATGAGATACCGGGAGGTCGCCAGGAAGCTGGTCAGGCTGGGATGTTACGAGGTTCCCAGGCGCGGCGGCGGCTCTCATCGGAAGTGGCATAACCCCCAAGTTCAAAAGGATGCTACGCTCCCGGACTGGGGCAGTCGGGATCTGAAAATCGGAACTCTGCGCGCGGCCATCAGACAGTTGGGCATAGACTGGTCGGAGTTTCAGGCGTCATAGCATTCAGCGGCTGCCAATAGCCCTTGCGTCGCAAGCTCTATTCTTCCGGAGCTGCTGGCAGGACATCCCCCAGTAGGAGTCGTTGGGCGTGGTTCACCGAGTGGCAGGTCTTGGCTGAAAGTAGGGAGAACAGCCAAGACTTGATGCCAGTCAGCAGAATCGGACGGCCCGCCGGTAGCCGATGTTGCCGTAAGGCACCGCGACCGCCAAGTACTGGTGAATGGCAGCCGTGGCCCGTGTCGTATACGGAACCTGCGGACGCTGGGCTGCCACCGGAATCGGACCCTTTCACCCACAAGGCGGGATGCGGCCGGCACACGCTTCGGGTTCGGGGATACCGATGCCGGAACCGGACCAAAATCAACGGGATTGAACAGCGCCCTTCCTTGGTGCTTGGCGTCGGCCGGACTGCGGTCCAAGTCTTCAAGCTGTAGAATCGCTTAGGCCCGGAAAGACGCGCTCCAGCCAGAAGCCAAATTCGAACGTCGGGGCGCTCGTGCGGAGTTGCTGCCGAAGGGGTTGTGCATCCGGGTGCTTCTGCTTGTCCGGACCCAGTGAGGATTGTAGATTCAATGAGCTTCGACTATTCCAACCAAGTCGTGATTGTTACCGGTGGGGCCAAGGGCATTGGCCGGGGGATCAGCCTAGCCTTTGGCGCAGCCGGGGCCACTGTCGTCAGCGCCGATGTGGATGAGCCGGCCGGAGCGGACCTGACTGCCGCCGCGGCGGACCTTGACGGTTCCGTGCACTTCGTGGCGATCGACGTGTCAACGGCCGACGGTTGTCGGTCCCTGGTTGAGACCACTATGGACATCGGAGGCCGGGTCGACGTGGTCTGCAACAATGTCGGCATTCAGCCCATGTCCTCGTATGTCCGGGCCCATGAGCTTCCGGAGGAGGACTGGGACCGGATTCTCGCCGTGAACCTGAAGAGCGCCTTCCTGATGGCGAAGTACGCGATCCCGCACATGCAGGCCCAGGGCGGGGGCGTCATCATCAACACGGCCAGCGTGCAGGGTCTGCAGTCCGCACCAATGGTGTCGGCCTATGCTGCCAGCAAGGGGGGCCTCCTTTCCCTAACGCAGCAGTTGTCGCTCGATTATGCCGTGGACAACATCCGGGTGTTGTCCGTCAACCCGGGCACCATTGACACGCCCTTGGTGGCCGAAGCCGCGGCGGCCAGTGTGCGACCGGGCGTAACATCACTCCAGGACCTGCGGGACAGCTGGGCGGAGAGCCATCCCATTGGCCGAATTGGGCAACCCGAGGACATCGCGCGCGTGGTGTTGTTCCTGGCCTCCGACGACGCCTCGTTCATGACCGGTTCGTGGGTCAACGTGGACGGCGGCATGATGGCCAAGGGCGCTTGGGCCTGACCGGATCGGATGCCGGTCGTCCCGGTCATTCGGGCAGCCCCTCCCCAATTCTGTGGTGTTGCAATGAAGTTCCTGATATTTCCGGCTGTCCCATCCGATGAGTTGGACCTGATCAAGGCCGGGGCCGGTCAATGCGAGGTGGTGAACGCCGCATCCCTGTCCGAAGCGGAGGCCCACATCGCAGATGCGGACGGGTTCTACGGCGCCTTGACTCCCGAGCTGTTTGTACAAGCGGGCCAACTCTGTTGGGTGCAGGCCCCCGTGGCGGGAGTTGAGCACTACGTGTTTCCCGCCCTGGCCGAGAGCGATGTGGTCTTTACCAACATGGCCGGTATCTATAGCGACGTCATCGCCGACCATGCCCTGACCTATCTGTTGATGTTCGCCCGGGGTTTTCACGTCTACCGGACGGCCCAGACGCAACAGGTTTGGGACAAGAATGCCCCGGTGCGCCACTTGGCGGACTGCACGGTGGCCGTGGTCGGGCTCGGAGGGATTGGTGCGGCGACCGCCAAGCGGGCCAAGGCCCTCGAAACCCGCGTGTTGGGTGTGGAAGTGCGCCCCATCGACAAGCCGGAAGGAGTCGACGAGCTCGCGGGCATCGAGGATCTCGACGAGGTGCTGCAACGGGCCGACTTTGTGATTTTGTGCGTTCCGCACACTCCGGAGACCGTGAACCTGATCACCGCCCCGGAACTGAACCTGATGAAGCCGAGTGCCTACCTGATCAACATCTGCCGAGGCGTGGTGGTAAACCTCGACGACCTGACGGAGGCATTGCAGGCGGGGCGGATTGCGGGCGCGGGACTTGATGTCTTTGCCATTGAGCCACTGCCGGAGAGCCATCCACTCTGGGCCATGGAGAACGTCATCATCACACCCCATGTTGCTGCCCGCGGCCCGCACATTCGGGAGCGTCACATCCGGGTGGTGGCGGATAACCTGGCACGCTTCGCCGCGGGTCGTCCCCTGCACAATGTCACGGACAAGCGGCGCTGGTTTCTGGCCCACTGACCGGACGCAGGCACCCGGTGCCGGTCGCCAATCCCATCACCGGGTCGCCCGACATCCCGAGACCTTGCCCCCTCTTGACTACACTCTGGTCCTTGTGCGTCTCACCCTCTTGATCGGGAGCCCCCTTTGGCACGGTCCCTGCCGCGCCCCAACATGCAAAAACCCCGCCGCTGGACTCGGCTCTGGATGTTTCTCGGCTATACCGGCTGAGCACAACGGGAACTACCTCCGCGGCATACCGCTCCAAGTTGTACAAAGTCCAGTTGAGGGCAAGCAGTCCAATTTGACAGAACCTTGAGCAGGTACTCGTTGTTCCAGTTGGCTTGCTTGCACTTGGCGGCAATGCCGTTCTTGGCGGTGGTCTCGTGCACCAACAACTTGCATGTTGTTTGTCAAGTAGGAATCGCCTTTGACAAGGGTTCCGTTTGCCAAGGAACCTGGTCCCGGCTCACCGCGTTCAGAACGGTGAGCAGCTTGCACATGCCAGCCCAGGTACGTGCTCGGCCGCCACCAATTCCCACTGTCCAGCAGCCCCCCCGGACACGCCGAACAAGGTTGTAGAATGAATTCTTCAAGGCTGGCCCGATATCCGGTGAACAAGGTTTTCTGCTGACGTTGGCAGGTTGGCAGATTGGCAGATCAATCCGCCCGCAAGGGGTGCCCGCGTTGATGGAAGGAAGATCCATGCCTGCAACACAACTTCCACCCCTGCACCCCAGCGATGCCGACTTTGCGGCCATCCGCCGGCGGGGCGGTTTCTACGTGGACAAGACCGGTTTGTTCCGCAACCTGCTTGAAACGGATCCAGGTACCATATCGAGTCTGCCGCTAACCAGCCGCCACCAGTTCATGGCTCGCCCGCGGCGCTTCGGCAAGACGCTGCTGATCAACACGCTGGAGGCATGGTTCCAGGGGTTGCCGCCGGACCACGGGGCCAATCCCGAAGGCGTCACCGAGCCCCTCACCGGCATGCCCGATGGCTGGACCAGCCCCGCCTGGCTGTGGGACGGGCTGGATGCCGAGGACTGGCACGGCACGCACGGCTGGCATCCCGTCATTCGACTGGATCTGTCCCAGTTGGGCAGCTCCGACCCCGCCGGCACGCACGCCGCCCTGCACGACTACATGGAGGACACGGTGTGGCAGTGGACCGCCCGTGGTGCGCCTTGGTCATCGGCCTGGCCTGTATCACTGCTCGCTTCGGGACCCGAACGGATTCTGCGGAACCTAATCCAGCGCCTGGGGGATGCGTACGGCTGCAAGCCCGTGGTGCTGATCGACGAGTACGATGCGCCGATTACGGAGCATCTGGGAACGGATGCGGACCCGACCCCGGCCGTCGACACCCTGCGGCGATTCTTCCGTGTGCTGAAGGACGACACGGGCCTGCTCTACGGGGTGTTCGTCACCGGCATCACGCGCTTTGCGCGCCACCACCTGTTCTCGGCCGCCAACAACTTCGTCGACATCTCCGACGAGCCCCGCTTCGGCGCGCTGTGCGGCTTTACCGAAGACGAAGCGGACAGGTATCTGGCTCCCTACCGGGAGGCCCTGGCGGACATGGAACCACGGTTGGAGCCCCGAGGCATTCAGGTCGCATGGCGGAATCTCTACAACGGCTACCGCTTCTCGCCCCTGCCCTCGGCCCCGCGCGTCTACAACCCCTTCACGTTGACCAACGGGGTGTCCCGCGTGCTCGCGGAGCCGGATCGCTGCCGTCAGGCCGCGGACGGCATCTGGCCGTCCGCCTGGAGCGAGTCGGGCCACCCCGGCCTGATCGCGCGCCTGGCGGCCGATACGCGCCAGCCTCTGCCGGAGGGCGGGGGAGCAGTGGACACATCCACTGTCGGCCTGTGGCCCCTGACCCGGCCCGACTACGCCACCCTGATGCTGGAAACCGGCTACTACACGTGGCACGGGGGGCGGGACGATCGAAAGGCCCATCGCGACTTCCCCAACCTGGAAGTCGCGGAGTCGTGGACCCGCGACATTCTGGGCCTGGGCGTGCACGCACCATCGTTGCACGAAACCCCGATCCCGGAATTGAGGGCCTGCCTGGCGAACGGGGACGTGGACGGCTTCGCACGCCGGCTGGAGAACTTCGTCTTTCAATTCGCACACGAGAATCTGCAAAACGAGGCCAGCTGCCGCGCCCTGTTGCAAACCCTGTTCGTGTTGATGGGTGTTTACACGCAGTCGGAGAAGTCGAACTTGGGCGGGCGGGCGGACCATGTGGTCCAAATCGACAACCGGGTGTACGTCTTCGAGGTCAAGTACAACCGATCCGCGAACGCAGCCCTCGACCAGATCAGGAACCGGCAGTACGGGCGCGAATATCTGGGAGCCGGCCGCACGGTGGCGGCCGTGGGCCTTGCCTTCCATCGGGATCCGAAGACGGGGCCGTACCTGCAAGTAGCACAGACCGACCTGGCCAAGTTGCTGACGCGGGAGACCGACACCGACAAGTTCAAGCCGCCACGCGGCTGGTGACGCATGCCGGCGAAGTTCCAACACTGCCCAATGCCCAACGGCGAACCGCACAGGCCGGGAAGCGCACGAACTCCGCACCGCCCGGGCGCGGGGCCGCAAGGGTGGCCGCGGCCGAACTGCTGCGCGCCGGCCAGCTGTCGGTGGATGAAATCTGCGCCATGATGGGGATCGGGCGCACCATGTTCTACCGCTACCTCACGCCCGCGGGCAACATCCGCAAGGAGCCGCTCCCGTGACGGTCGGAGCGCAACGTTTCGGCAGGTTCATCCTTGGCGACCTGTGGTTGGTCGAAGACGACCGACCACTCGGTTTGGTACGTTTCCGGAAGGAGATCCCGTCCGATGATCAACGCGCGCTGCTGGCGTTCGACAAGGATCTGGACTGGGCGGACCAGATTCGGTCCTGGTGGCTGGTGGGCGGCACCGACCACCTTGGCCATTACGGCAGGCATGGCAGCCGTTTGGCCTGCGTCGAATGTTCCAGGGCATTGCATGTCTGGCAACCCGGAAAGCTGCTGGGCATTGAATGTGTGACGAAACACACAGCGCCCGCCGAATTGGATGCCTGCAAGCAGATCTCCGTCAAGCGTTGGGGTGCCGAACGGACATCAACAGATCCCCGGGCACCGACGGGGCGGGGTGACCCAATGGGAGCGGCGCGCAGCATTGCCGAAGCCAAACGCCGGCAACAATTCGGCACGCGCCATTCCAACTTGCAGGACAAGCAGCGCGGCCGCGCCCGGTACCATGCCGAACGGGAGCGCTTGGCACAAGAACGAGCCGCACCGCAGGATTTCGTCGGTCGGCCAAGTGGCGGGTGCGAACCACCGGTACGGGGCCGTAATCGATATGCACGGGAACAGGCACGCACTGATCAACAAACCCGAGCAAAGTCGCCCGCTCTGGAGCGCCTCGAACAGGAACAACGCGATTGGGCGGACTACTGGACGCCCGAACGAGAGCGGCAGGCTCAGGCGCGGACTCGCAGACCGGCGGAAGGCGGGGACGATGACTAACGCGCTGTTGGGCATGTCGACCACCACGCTGTACCCCCGCAGAACTGCAGTGGGTGGACCCGCCCTCCGGGTAGCTCCATCGTCGCACAAGGATGCGGATTGGAGCTTTACCTACCCCTATCAGAGAAGGGCAGGGGGGTCCCGGACGCCGCCGTCAGGTCGGCGTACGTGGCCTGCAATTTCGCTGTAACCGGGCCTATGGCCCCGGTGCCAATGATGCGACCATCCACCTCCAGCACCGGGGTCAGTTCGCCCATGGTGCCGGTGGTGAAGCATTCATCCGCACCGTAGACATCGGCCATGGTAACCCGCATCTCGCGGCAGGGCTGTCCGAGGTTCCGGGCCATCTCCAGCACAACGCCCCGGGTAATGCCGGGCAGGCAGCTGTCGGCCCATGGGGTGCGCAATTCGCCGTCCTGCACCAGAAACAGGTTGGTGGCGTTGGTCTCCGCCACGTAGCCGGCCAGGTCGAGCATGATGGCGTCGTCCGCACCGGCCAGGTTGGCGTCGATTTTGGCCAGGATATTGTTGATCAGGTTGTTGTGGTGGATTTTGGAATCCAGGCTCTGGGGCGAATTGCGTCGCCAGGTCGAGGTGACGAGGCGGATGCCGGACCGCTTGTAGATCGGCTGCTTCCATTCGGCCAGGACGATGAGGCAACTGCCGTATTGGTTGAGTCTGATGTCCATGCCGGAGGTGACCTTCATGCCCCGTGACAGTGTCAGGCGGACATGGACCCCGTCCCTCATGTTGTTGGCCTGCAGGGTTTGGAACAGGGCCTGCTTGATGCTGTCCCGGCTCGGAATGTCGGCGAAGTGCATGGACCGTGCGGACCTCAGCAGCCGATCCAAATGGGCGTCCAACTGGAAGACGCGTCCGTCGTAGACGCGCAGGCCTTCCCATACGGCGTCGCCGCCCTGCACGGTGCTGTCGAACACGGAGACCTTGGCCTCCGCGCGGGGCAGGAGTTCCCCGCCGACGTGAATCAGTATGTCCGCGTTGCGGCTGTCCGGAAGGGCCGGGTCCGGTGTCATATGTGATTTTCCTTGGGTTCCAACGCGACTTGGCGCAAGGTTGTGTAGTACGGCAGGCACTCCTGCAGCAGATCGTTCAGGTGGTCCGGAAACGGTTCCGCAGGGGCCACCCAGGGATTGAACCCCGTGGTTTTGTGGGCTGCTGCATACCAGTGGGAAGCCCAAACTCCGTCTTCGGGTTTGGGCCCGGCCGGCCACGACAGCATGGTGGGTTCGAAGGGGATGTTCAGATGCCTGCACAGAAGACGCAGCACGGCTTCCGGCTGGTTCTGTAGCAGCTTTGAGTCCACGACGGCGGGTTTCTGCCCCATGCCTTCAAGGGTTTGGTACAGATCCAGGTGCAGGGCCAGGCCGGTGTCCTCCAACCTTGGCGCGGCCAGTACCTTTCCCAGCGATGGAAGCATGGAGTGAGGATCGCGGATGAGCAGAAAATGCCGGCCTTCGCGCAGGAATGATCGGTCGAGATCCAGCAGGTGGTGGGTCATCTGCTTGAAAAATACGACCGGCTTCGCGGCGGGACCGCGGAACTGTCGCGCGATGACCTTCTGCGGGTCCTGCTCCTGACTGGCAATTACTTCGGTGGCAATGGGGTGGTCCGCGCCGGTGGCCGCCAGGTAGGAGGCGTAGAGCGGTTCGTCCACCACCAGCGTGTCGGACCGCTGACGGAACGCGTACATGGTGGCCGTGGAGATGTTGCGCGGTCCCGACCACATGTGGATGCGCAACGGATCGGAGAACATGTCTGGATGCAGTTCGTCGTGTGCAGCCGGATCGGTAATGGCTGACGGCCGCCCAAGTGGTGCAGAATCGGAGGACAGGTCAATACGGAATAACGTCCAGGAGGGACCGAGGATGCAGGAACTCAGAGTGGGGATCATCGGGATGGGGATTGGGCGCGCGAATGCAATCGCCCTTGATTCGTCCCCTCGCTGCCGGGTTACGGCCCTCTGCGACATTCTACCTGAGCGCATGCCCGAGATTGCCGCTCAGATTCCCAGCCAACCAGACCTCTTCTTCACGGATCACCGCGAACTTTGTGCCAGTGACGAAGTGGACGCGATCTTCGTGGGCACGCCCAATCAGTTCCATGTGCCGGTGGCCATGGATGTGCTCAAGGCTGGCAAACACGTAATGGTGACCAAACCCTTGGCCGATGCCCTCCAACCCGCCGAGGATCTGGTTGCGCTTGCTGAATCCACAGGACTGGTCAACATGATGTCCCTGTCCACTCGTTACAGTCCGGCTATCCAGTTCCTGGGACATCAAGTGCAGCAAGGGGCCATGGGTGAGATTTACTACGCGCGGGCACGCAGTGTGCGCCGGGACGGAATCCCGGCCTGGAGCCCTGGTTTTGTGCGGGAGGGTGGCGGTGCCTTCCGGGACATGGGGGTCCACTATCTGGACTCGGCTTGGTGGGTGATGGGCCTGCCGGAACCGGAGTCCGTGATGGGGGTGGCCGGAGCCAAGTTCGGCCCCCGCGGCCAAGGCTACTTCTCCACGGAGGGCCGGGTCCGGCCGCCGGAGGAGTACTGGCGCCAGTTCAAGGCGGACGACTACGGAGGCGGAATCGTGCGTTTCCGGAACGGTGCCGGCTTGATCATCGAGAGCTTTTGGGCCAGCCACCAGGAACCGGAACGGCAGATTGAGCTGTTCGGTACGGAGGGTGGCGCGACGCTCCACCCATTGACGCTGTTTCGAACCTGTGACGGCGAGCAGCAGAACATCGCGGTGGAGCAGCCGGAAGACAAACAACAGGCCTGGCTGAACGTGGCCCAACACTTCATCGATTGCATTCTGGACGGCGTGGAATGCCAAGCCCCCTTGAGGCATGGCCTGGTGGTCCAGCGGATGATGGAGGGTCTCCTGGAGAGCGCACAAACCGGAAAACCGGTCTACTTTCCGGAATAGCCATGGTGGACCGTGGCCGGACCCGGTATCTGTGTGGCCCGGCGGTCACTGCTGCCTCAGAGGCTCTCCGGTCTCTTCATCCACCACGGTGATGGGTACCCTCGGCACCGGCGTAAGGTCGTGTGCCTTCCAGAAATACTGATACTTGTCGGATTTCCAGTCCCTGTAGATTTCTTCCCAAGTCTGCTGTGTCCCATGTGGCACCAGCACATAGTCCACGATCGGCTCGGTAGTCCGCTGATATCGGTAATCGACGGACAAGCGAAGCCTGTCGCCTGAGCGGTTGGGGAGACCCCGATGCACGGTGTGGCTGTGGAAGAACAGGGCATCTCCCATCTCAAAGGGACTGGACACCCATTCGCCTTCAACACCCTGCGTCAGGGTCTTTACGCCCCCGGCACCAAGCGAAGGCGCTACGGGCAGGATGCCGAACTTGTGAGACCCTGCCAGCACGCTCAATCCGCCATGGCTTTGAGGACAGGCTCCCAGCGGGATCCAGGCGGTCCAGACATCTGGATTGCCCTGGATGTGAAAAAAATCCTGATGTGCAGGTGTGGTGTGTTCCGTTGCGGACGGGAAAATGACTCTGGCGATGTTGGCTGGGTGCAGCATGGCATTGCTGCCAAGCAGAGTGGTCATCAGGTCCATGACCGCTTGGTCGTGAGCCAGCGAATGAAACGACTCAATCAGTTGAATTCGGTCGTATACCGGCTGGTGCTCCTCGTCGCCATGGAGGGCAGCTGGACGATGGGTGATGGCTTCGAGAAGGTCGGTGCCCGGGGCGATCCAGCCGAACTCAAGGAGGATCCGGGCCATGTCCCTGCGGGTTTCCAGGATGTCGTCCTGATTGACAAATCCCTTCATGAACAAATATCCGTCGCGATCAGCCCGGTCGCGCAGGGCGGACGGTTCGTGCAACAGGTCGTTGGAAACTATGAACGGTTCCATTGAGCACACCTTTTTGGGGGAGTGGGGGTTGGATGGAAGCCTGGAGTTGGGTGGGTCTGTATAGATTGTGCAATAAGTGTAGTGCCCCTTGGAGCGAGGTTGGCGCTGGTTCAAGGTACATGACTATGGCCAATCGCCGGTTTGCAGAGCATCCGTTGACACTGATCTCTGCGCGCACAATTGACTTCCGCTGGAAGTCCAACTTTACATAAAATTACAGGGAGAAACGTAGGGGCGGGTGCTATAATCCCGCGGGTCTTCGGCATCCTGACCTGACGCCTGCGGGGTCCCCTCGGAGCGGTCAGAGACCGGCGACTACCGTCTGCCGACAGGGAAGAGTTCCGACGCTTTCTGGTTCCAGGCAAGCCATATCCCATCGCCAAGGGGAGAGAAGTCATGACTGACCGATTGTCGCGTAGGACATTTTTGCGGGTAGCGGGCGGTCTCACTGCCTTGGGAGCCCTTGCCGCCTGTGCCATGCCCACGGCTGGGCCTGCTTCAGAAGCAGAGGCGGAGCAAGTGTCCGTGACGTTCTACACCAACGACGTGGGTTGGCGGGAGGAGCGTTACAAGCGGATCATTCCGGACTTTGAGGCGGAATTTCCACACATTACGGTTGACTACACGCACTACACCACGGATTGGGAAGCGTCACTGACTACCTGGGCGGCGGGCGGTACCATGCCCAACGTCTTCTACAGTCGTACGCAGAAGACATCGGCACGCGCTCGCTTGGGCTGGATTCTGCCGATCACCGGGTACATCGACGCCGATCCTGACAAAGATCTGCTGTTGGACGACTTCTGGCCGATTCAGGTGCCTCAGCTGCAATACGAGAACGACTGGTACCTGATCCCGGAGAACATTTCCTCCATCACTATGCGGTATCAGGTGGAAGCCCTTGAGGCAGCGGGCTTCAGCGCGCCGGATGAGCCTTGGTCCTACTACGAGGAGTGGCCGAACGTAGTCAAGGAGCTGACCATTAGGGACGGTGACGAGACTACGCAGTGGGGGTTTGACGCCGGCTGGATGTTCCAATACAGCGGTTTCGCTTGGATCTGGTTGCCCGCCGGCATCGTGGACACGGATACCAACACGTGCATCATCGACCAGCCGGAGAACGTGAAGTCTCTCAATCAGTTGCAGGACATGAGGTTTCGCGATCGGCTGATTCCGCAGAGCGGTGACATTCCCGAGGGCGTCAACATGTTCGCCAGCGGCCGGCTGGCCATGAACATGGCCGGAGTCTGGGAAATCACCAGCACGCGGGATCAGGTCGGAGACATGGCTTGGGATATCGCCTTGATCCCTCAGAACCCTCTGAATCCTGGGGAGAACCTGTCCATCAACTACGGCGCGGGGTACGCCATGGGAGCTGAAACCAAGCATCCCGATGCTGCTTGGGACTTGATTCGGTACCTGTCTCTGCCGTCCATGCAGCAGGTGTTCATCGTTGAAGACAACTGGGCGTTGCCGGGACGCCGATCAGTGGCCAAGGACTGGCTGGACGGTGTGCTCTCGACGGGTTCCGGCATGCCGGCCCATGCGGAACACTGGATTACGGCCCTGGAGACGGGCCGCAGCGTGCCGGTCACAGCGGCGGAAAAGGAGATTGAGGACGTTTACCCCAATCTGATTGCGCCGATCCTCGTGACGGGAGAGTCCAGGGCGGAAGAAGCGCTGCCTCACATCCAGGCGGAAATACAAAAAGTACTCGACAAGTACGTCTAGAAAGGCAGAGGGAGAGGCGCAAGTCCGCCTCTCCCCTTGCCATTCCGACGGTCCACCGCCTGCCGCCCGATACCCTTTGGCTGGCCCATCCCATGGTGCCATTGAATTCACACGAGGGCGGCCGGGACTGGGCCTGCGGCTTGTCCGGCTCTGTCATTGCCGCCTTCGGCAGTGGCGGAGACCGTTAGTTTTACGCGCTCCCCGGCCCGGCAGGGTGGTCCACGGCTATGACGCGCTGGATGACAAAACCTTGAATACTCGGACGGGTAAGGGCGGTTTGGGCATCGCCCGCCGGGAGAACCTGGAAGCCTATCTCTTCCTGCTGCCCTGGATCATCGGCTTTCTGGTCTTAACCATCGGCCCTATCCTCGCATCTCTGGGCCTTTCCTTCACGGACTGGCAGGTGGGCCTGGGTATGAACTTCATTGGCCTGGAGAACTTCAGGCTGATGGTTGTCGAAGACGACCTGTTCAAGAAGAGCCTGGGGGTGACGTTCAACTATTCCCTGATGGCGCTGCCCGCCGGTATCGTGGTCGCCTTGGCCATGGCGTTGCTCCTGAATCAGAAGGTCTTCGGCATCGGGGTCTTCCGTACGATCTACTATCTGCCCGCGGTCACCTCCGGCGTGGCCGTGGCCATGCTTTGGGCATGGATCTTCAACAGCGAGTTCGGACTCCTGAACTGGGCTCTCGACCTGATCAACGTGAAAGGCCCGGCCTGGCTGCTTGAGCCGCGCTGGGCGCTGCCCGCGTTCGCGGTCATGAGCCTCTGGGGTGCTGGTGGCCTCATGATCATTTACTTGGCCTCGCTGCAGGCCATTCCCCAGACCCTGTACGAGGCAGCTCAGATCGACGGGGCCAACGTGGCAAGGCAATTTTTGCACGTGACTTTGCCCATGCTGACTCCAACCATCCTGTTCAACCTGGTGGTAGGCATCATTGCCGTGTTTCAGACGTTCACCAATGCCTACATCATGACCGCAGGCGGACCCAACTTTGCCACGTACTTCTACGTCCTGCATCTCTACAACAACGCGTTCGGTTATGCCCGTATGGGCTACGCCAGCGCTCTGGCCTGGGTTCTTTTCGTCATCGTGTTGGTCATGACCTTGGCGGTCCTGCGCACATCTCAGTACTGGGTCTTCTATTCCGGAGAAAAAGAGTGAGTCTGCAAGCGCCCGCGGACAAGCCGCAAGGCTGGACCTTCACCTACAAGACACGGCGGGCCGTTGTACAGCTGGCCGTGCTCCTGGTGGGCAGCGCCGTTTTTCTGACCCCTCTCGGCTGGATGGTCTTGACCAGCCTCAAGCCTACCGAACAGATTTTTCTGTTTCCCCCGGAATTTATTCCCAAGCCCGTCGAGTGGGACAACTACGCTGAGGCTTGGAGCCAAGGCGAATTCTGGACGTATACCCAGAACTCCACGCTGGTCGCGGCGTTGAACATCGCCGGCAACATTTTCGGTAGTTCGTTGCCCGCCTTTGCATTCGCGCGGCTACGCTTCACCGGGCGGCGCGTCCTTTTCCTGATCATGCTCAGTACCATGATGGTTCCGATCTGGGTCACAATCGTGCCCACCTTTCTGCTCTTCAAGTTCTTCGGCTGGAACGGTACGTTGCTGCCGCTGATCGTGCCGGGCTTCTTCGCCGTGCCGTTCTACACGTTCCTGCTACGCCAGTATTTCCTCGGCATCTCCCATGAACTGGAGGACGCCGCGCGCATGGATGGGGCCAATTCCCTGACTATCTACTTCCGCATCGTGATGCCCTTGGCGCGACCCGCGCTGGCGACGGTGGCCATTTTCGCCTTCGTCTACCACTGGAACGACCTGATCACACCGCTCATCTATCTGACGGACGAGAAGCTCTTTACGGTAGCCTTGGGCTTGTCGCGCTTTCGCAACTCCTACCGCATGGAAATGAGCCACATGATGGCCGCAGCCACCTTCGCGCTGGTGCCCGTGTTGATTATCTATTTCTTCACGCAGCGCCTGTTCATTCAAGGCATCGTGCTGTCCGGAAGCAAAGGCTAGCGGCCTTTGCCGTAGGCAGCCTGTTTCGCATCCCGAACCATTTCGGCATTTGGAGAAAGCCATGGAGCGCCCGGATTACTCAATCATCCCCAACCAGATGAATCCTCTGCTGACTGCGGAATTGGAGCGAGATGTTGCGTTCTTCCGGAAGTGGGGTTACCTCATAGTCGAGGACGCGATCACCTCCGATCAGGTGGAAACGCTGCGGGAGGCCTTGGACGAGACATTCGATCGCAAGGGGGAAATGTTCACTCACCAACTACTGGAGGAGGATGACCGTTTCGCATTCCTGCTCGACAATCCGCCCGTACTGGACCGAATGCGGGCCATTCTGGGAAATTGCGTGCAGCTGCACAGCGCCACCGCCCGCGTGACCGAGCCCGGTACGCCGGATCAGGACTGGCATCGAGACATGCCTTGGCCCGTGGATCCCGAAGGGACGCCGTACGGCAGCGTTCCTGCCCAGATCAACTGCGGCTACTACCTGGACTCGCTGACATTGGAAAACGGTCCCATCGCGGTGGTGCCCGGCAGCCAGAAGGCGTTGTTCAAGCCTCCGGAAGGACATCCCAAGTTCCCTGACGAACTCGTCGTCTTTGCCAAACCTGGCCAGGCGGTCATGTTCGACGGCTGGATCTACCACCGCGGCATGGCCAACAAATCGGAAGGGCGGCGGCGGACCTGCCTGATGTGCTACCAAAACGCCTGGATCAAGTCGCGAGAGCCGTTCGACGGCCCCAAAGTCTTGGAGTTGCGGGCCAACGGCACCCAGGATCAAAGATTGTTGCTGGGGGAAATCGAAAAGTGGTGAGCCCCACCTTGCCTGCCCTTGGCCCTGCCCGTTCGTGGTCTTAAAGGCAAGTTCCCGGTCTCGCTGGGCTTTCACCGGCAAAGCGGCCAAGATGGCTCTTCGCCCCTTAATTCGGAGTTGATCTTATGGAGCCTGAAAGTCAGCCGGGTTCAGTTGAAACCAGGTCACCCTGCCGGCATTGATGACAGGCTGAATGTCCCGGTCGTTGCGGACGCTGGCGACAACGGCTGAGGCCTCGTGTCCGGTGCACCGTTTGAGCATTTCCGCATTGCGGATCGCGCGGCTTGTATCCCGGTGAGCCCCGGTGTACGAGGCTTCCACCGCCACGTAGCGCGTTGTATCGGGATCTTGAACTTCCGTGACTTCCATAACCAAATCGGCCCTGTAGAAACTGCGCCGATCGCCCCATTCGAACTTGTTCGCACCAAACCCGCGCACCATCTTGGTCAAGTCCTCGCGGCCCAGAAGGCGTACACACTCCAGGTTCAGGTCCTCCAGGATTTCGTCATAGCGGGACAATGCGATCCAATAGGCCGCGTTGCCCTTCAGTTCGCCCACGTCGGTTTCGATCCGCTTGAGTGTGTTTTTGATCTCGGCCTGGCCCTCCTTGAGTTCGTTCACGTCAGTGCGGAGTTCGGCGACATCGGTACGGAGTTCGGTGTTGATTGTCCTCTGCTCGTTTGCGAAGGCGCTGAACTCCTTTGACAACTTTGCCAATTGAGCGGATGTTTCCGCCAGGTTCTCGGGCATGGCGATCAACTCGGCGGACAGCACACGCCTGCGGACCTTATCCCTGAATTTGGGTGAGGTGTCAAGTCTCTCCAGGAACTGCTGTTCCGTAACCGTGTCCCAGACCATGGATCCTCCTTCGTGCCGGAATTGTACCTCAGACGATATCTCACTGAGCAAAAATTCGCCTTTTGGACACTGGTTGCGGTTTCATTGCCTTTGATGCGAGTCGTGCGCTGGTATTTCTTGGGAGTGGGCCAGCCCTGTTCGGGTGCCTCGGGCCGTGGCGGTTGACAGAAGAGCCGGGAAGTTGAATGCTCCCCGTATTGTTGCTTCAGCCTCCGGGTTGGATGCACTTGCGGTTCGAGCCGCACCCGGATGATGCCCGACCAATCCCCAGACCGGTTTGCATTCGCGGAGAAGGCACTGTTTCGGCGTTGGGGACCGTGTGGCACCGTGGACGCGGAAAGTATTTCCCTTCGTCAACCGGCGGGTTTGATCAACGCCTTCAGGTTGGATAGGGGCAACCGCTCCATCAGGTAGCGAACTTCGCCGGTCGCGTACAGGGTTGCCATGTATGCCGCGCTGGTAGCCAGGAAGATTATCCAGACGGACCAGCCGAAACGGCTCAGACCGGCGGCCAGAACCGCCATGACAGCCAGCCCTGCCGCCGGTTTCCAAACCAGGGGCATCCAGTCCACCGTGCCCAGGTGCCGGCGAATTCCGGCTTGGAAGGGAATGAACAGGAACATTTCACTGAGAATCGTCACCACCGCGGCTCCCGTGTAGCCGAACACCGGAATCAACAGTAGGTTGCCGACGGCATTGAACACAACCACGGCAATGAATGCCTTGGTCAGATAGCGTTGTTGGTCGAGTGCGATCAGGACATATTGCGTGACCGCATTGATGAAGTTGAAGACAATGGTCCAAATTACCACCTGCAACGCCAGATGGGATCCGCCGGTGAAGGTATAGCTGCGTCCAAGGATCTCGAACGTTTCTTCGACCCCCAGGAATTCCGCGCCGCCCACCACCAGCACCAGGGGCTTGGCCAGCAGTGTGGTGCCGAAGGCGATGGGCACGCTGACCAGGGTCAGCAGGCGGATGCTCAGCCGATAGGCACCCATCAAGCCGTCGCCGGTTTGCCGGGCGTAGCGGGAAAACAACGGGAAGATGGCGAAGTTGAACATGCTGGGGATCAACGTGATCCCGAAGCGGTACTTGAGGGCCACGCTGTACAGGCCGCTGGCGACCTCTCCGGACATCAGCCGCAGGATCCAGATGTCGATGTTCAACAGCACCGTGGCCAGCAGGGAGTTGAGCATAAACGGAAAGCCGTTGGCCAACATCCAGCGCTGCAGGGGCCAGTCCCATTCCCAGCGCCAATGGAACAACGTGCGCCGCAACATGACATAAAACCAGACAACCTGCATCACGACGGTTGCCACGGCCACCCAGGCGATGCCGGGCAGGCCCCAACCCAGCAACAGAACCAGGGCGCCCAGGCCGGAGCGCAGGAGTGTGGAGACCGTGGTCAGGCTGGCCGGATATTCCATCTTTTCCCAGGCATGGAAAGCGGCGCTCAGGGCATCCGACCAGCCGGCGAAGAGCATGGCCAGGGAAAAGATCACGATGGTGACGACTTCCACGTCCGTGATGCGGTCCACCTGCCGGAACCCCAGGGTCACGCCGACCATGGCAATGGTGGCGCCGGCCCAGATCAGGGTGCGCAAGGCACACACGTTGGTCAGGTACCGGCTCGACAGATTCTTGTCGCGGGCCACGTCGCGGGTCAGCAGGGTGTCCAGCCCGAAGCGCGATACGAGTTCGAACACTCCGTACAGGGCGACCACGAACGCGAACTGGCCGGTGCCCACCGGCCCCAGCTGCCGCACATAGAACATGGCGAAGGCGAAGTCGATGATGCGCGTCATCAGCGTCAGGTTCAGCGGCACCAGGAAGTTCTTGGCCACCACGGTCGCCTCCGTGAGCTGGGCGTCCGGCTGACGCCAGCGGCCCCAGCTCCACCACAGGAGCATCATCAGGGCACAGGCCGCGGTCAGGAAGGAGAAGAACAGTCCCATGCGCAGGCTGCCTGGTTCATAGACCATGCGCACGTCGCCGCGGTACCCGGCAGGCAGTTCGACGGCGCGCAGCGAACCGTTGGCGCGCAGAACCTTGGTTTCGCGCTCTTCCGCGGCGCCGTCGGGGAGCAGCCAGGCCTTCCAACCGGGAAACCAGGCGTCCCCCACCACCAGCCACGTTGCCGGGTCGGTTTCCACTCGAATTCGGAGTTCGTTCGGTGAGTAGGCATCCATCCTTGCCAATGAGGTAGTCAGATCGGCCGCGGGATTCCCCGCCCGCGGAGACGGCAGGTCTTCAAGCAGGACGGCGGTGCGGACATCAAGGTCGGCCAGGGTGGTTCCGCCATCCCCGGTCCGCACGGCCGCAGGCACCAGGAACGCACGCGGCAACACGTCCGTGTTCTCGTAGATTCCGGCATGGTCATTCCGGTAAACCTCCTGCCAGCCGGGCCGGCGGACCCGGTGTGTGGTCAGCAGGTACTTCACGTTCCACAGATCAAGGAGCGGGGAATCCAGGAAGGAAGGGCTGCCCAACTCGGAATACAAATACCCCGCGCGGTCCAGCCGCAGATCGACCTCGTGGCCGCGCCATCCCGGTACGCCGAGTTCGCTGAACACGGCTTGGAACTGGGCCGGAATCAAGCCGGTTTTCCCCCTGAGGTCGTGCCAGCCCAAGTAGAAGCCGAGATTGGCTTTCCAGGGTCTGCGCGCCCTGGAACTGAGTGTGGTCAGGCGCCACTCGTGGTCGTGTTCCTCCTGTTCGGCCAGGAACTCCGCCACCCCGGGTAGCGGATCCGTGGGCGACACGCTGCGGTCCGCGCCGGTCAGGTAGCGGCCGTGGGCCATATAAAGGTCCGCGACCAGAAGCAGGCACGCCAACAGGGGCAGCATGGCCGGACCCGTTCCCGATCCGGTGCGGATCGAGTGGCCGAAACGCCACAGCAGCAGGCCGGCTCCACAGGCGACCAGGGCCAAGTGCAGCAGGTTGCGCAGCTGGTAACCCACAAATAGGCGTGGCTGCCCAAACATGTGGCGCATGTATTCGCTGAGCCAAAACAGCTGCCGGACCGGACGTTCGAGAAAGGCTGGATTGCTCCATGCCACTGCGAACAGGACCAGGCAGACGGCGGCAATGACGAGGCAGACGGCCGCGACGGCCCGCATGCCCGAGCGCGAACGGCTGGCCGTGCAGGCGTTGAACAAGGCCTGGCACCCGACTGCACCGGCGAGCGTCAGGCAAAAACTGAAGATGAGAGTCCAGTTGTAGGCCGACAGGACGGTGTTCCAGATAGGCAGCGCGTGCAGTGGGCGGTAGGTGGGCAGGCCAAGGGTGAAGGAAAGGGCCAGGAGGCCGGTTGCCAGGCTAAACCACAGGGTGCGCCGATGGGTGCCCGCGAGGCCGCCGCGCCGGAAGCCTGCCCACACCCCGAGGGCCATCAAGGGCCATGGAAGCAGACCGACATAGGTGGCTCCGACCGAGTAGTTGCGCAGGCCGTAGTCGAAGGATTGTGTGCCGCGCCCAAAACGGTGCAGGGGTGCATCGGTCCAGCGCAGGTTCCAGATGTCAAACCATTGATGATGGGTGGGGTTGCCGAATGCATTGGGCACCCACAGGGTCAGGAGCTGGCGCTTGGGCCAGGCCAGGTTGGACACCTGCTGGAAGGTGGCGGTGGTGTCCCGGTAGCTGAACAGCCAGTTCTCCGCGAACGGAATGATCTGGACCGCGGCCATGCCCAGGCCGAGCACCAGCATCAGAACCATCCACATCGCCTGCTTGGCCACGCGGTGCAGGGCTGCCGGTTGCCACCACCCGGGCGGATCCGGCGCATCCGTGGATTCGGGTTCCGCTGCGGCCAACGCAGCGCCTCGCATGTCCCGCACCAGATTCAGATACAGGCCGACCAGCCGCAGCAGAATGTAGGCGGAACAGAACACCATCGCGTAGAGCAACAACTCCGGATTGCCCGCCATGGCGCCCATGGCAATGGCCACGGCTCCCACCAGCAGGTAGGGAATGGGCCTGAAACTGACGGTTCCCTTGGCTTCCTGCTTGCTCAGAATCATCTCGGCCATCGCCAACAGCCAGGGCAGCCAGGCCGCGATGGCGAGTACCGTCGGATAGGCGCCGCGGGTTGCCATGTATCCGCCGAAGGCCCAGGCCAGGCCCCCCGTTAGGGCGGCCCAGGGGTGGAGGCCCAGGCTGCGGCCCAGGACATACATGCCAATGCCGGCCAGGGAGCCGTGCATCGCCGCGTAGGCGGCAAAGGCCACATCCGGCTCTCCCATCAGCAACAGCACGGACAGCGGGTAGAGCAGGCCGGCTTCGCCACCGGCCAGGAACGGAACACCGGTCAGAAGATGGGGGTTCCAAAGAGGAATGACCCCTGCCTGGAGGTAGCTGTGAAGCAGGTAATGCCAGGCGTTGTGGTGCAGGATTGCATCCGCGACGGCATGGTTGTGCGGCACCACGCCCGGATACAGGCCGCGCCACGGATCGGTGACGGCCAGCGTGTCGTACGGCAGAATGGTCAGCCCGGTCCAGGGTGCCAGCAGGACCGGGCTGTACCAGAGGATCGGAAGCAGTGCCAGCGCCAGGACGGCGCGCAGGTCAGCCGTGTGTTGCCGCAGGAATTTCATGAAGCCGCATGTGCACGCTCGGCCGCAGGGCTCTGCAAGGGGAGACGGAGCTGGGACCCGCGGCAACGTTCAGCCGCAACGGCTGAACGTCCGGGGACGGCACGGAACGGCCACGCTTGTCCTTCAGCCTGCAGCGGCCGTCTCGGGCGTCGGTTCCGCCACCCGGGTCAGGCGTGTCACCAAGTCGAGGTTCGCCGCGTCCAGGTCTAGGGGTGTGAGCCGGCCGGCCTGCATGAAATCGGACAGCGCTTGCCGCGCCCGTTCGGAGAAGGCCTGGTAGCGTTCCCGCTTGCGCCGTACCCGTTCGGGCAGTTCCGGCAACAGGCCCATGTTGGCCTTCATGGGCTGGAAGTGGCGGGCATCGGTGTGGGTGATGTAGCGGAGCAGGGCTCCCACCATGGTTTCCGCGGGAAATGTCCACGGACTCTGGTTGTCGAGCATCCGGTGCATGTTGAGACCGCAGACCAGACCGCCCATGGTGCTTCCGACATAGCCTTCCGTGCCCGTGATTTGACCCGCGAAGAAGAGGTCGTCCCGAACCCGGGACTGCATGGTGGGCAACAGGAGCTCCGGGCTGCTGATGAAGGTGTTCCGGTGCATCTGGCCCATGCGGGCGAAACGGCTCCGCTCCAGGCCCGGAATCAAGCGCAGGATTTCTTCCTGTCGTCCCCACTTGATGTTGGTTTGGAAACCCACGAGGTTGTACAGCGAGGCGGCCGCGTTGTCCTGGCGGAGCTGCACCACCGCGTGCGGACGGTGCCCGGTGCGCGGATCCCTGAGGCCGACCGGTCGCATGGGCCCGAAGGCCAGGGCGTCTTCCCCGCGCCGGGCCAGGACCTCGATCGGCAGGCAGCCTTCAAAGTAGCGTTCCAAGTCGGCGTCGGCCTTGGACAGGGCATTGCTCTCGGCCGCTCTGACCGCGGCCACGAAGGCGGCGTACTGGTCCGCATTCATCGGACAGTTGATGTAGTCCCCGTCCGGTGCCCCGTCCTCCGCCTTTTGCCAGCGGTTCTGGCGAAAGGCGACGGACATGTCGATGGAATCGTGGTACACAATCGGTGCCACCGCGTCGAAGAAGTGCAGTTTCCGCTCGCCGGTCAGGGCCTGAATGGACTTGGTTAGGGACTGGCTGGTCAACGGCCCCGTGGCGATGATGGTCGGTCCTTCGGGGACTGCGCAGACCTCGTCCCGTCTCAGGTCAATCAGCGGATGGCGGCTGATGCGGGAGGTGATCTCCGCGGCAAAGGCTTCCCTGTCGATGGTCAGGGCGGCGCCGCCCGGCAGCGAGTGCGCACAGGCGGTACGCACGAGCAGACTGCCCAGCAGCAACAGCTCCCGCTTGAGGATGCCCAGGGCCCGGTCTTGCAACAGGGATCCCATGCTGTTGCTGCAGACCAGTTCGGCCAGACGATCGCCTTGGTGCGCCGGGGTGCGCCGGGCCGGACGCATTTCGTACAGGACTACGGACCGGCCCCGTTCCGCCAGTTGCCAAGCCGCTTCGCAGCCTGCCAGGCCGCCCCCGATGATCGTGACCGCGGGTGAGGATGGGGACATAACGGGCAGTTCTCAGACAATCTTCTCGCACAGGGCCCGCCGCAGGTCGTCCACGGTCAGGTTGAGCATCGAATCGACGACCCTGGTGCCTGCCGGATAGGCGGCCTGTCGCGACACTGCGGTCGGGATGGCGAAGACGGTGAGGCCTGCGGCCAGGGCGGCCGTCGCACCGTGCACCGAGTCCTCGAGGACGATCACCTCGTGGCTCGGCACCCCCAGGCCGTGCAGGGTCAGGTGGTACAGGTCCGGCGCAGGTTTGTGCCGCCGGTCCATGTCGCCTGTGTAGACGTGGTTCTCGTCGAACCAGCGGTGCAGGCCCAGACGCTGCCAGTGCTGGTGTACCCACTCACGGTCCGAGTTGGTGCAAATGGCTGTGCGCAGGCCGGCACTCGTGACGGCATCGGCGAGGGCTTCCACGCCGGGCATCAGGGTAAGGTGTTGGCTCAGCTCCGGATACAGCTTGCCGTGCCGGGCCAGGATGGCGTCCTCGTCCACGTGCCTGTCGGTCAGCCCGCGCAGGACGTCGAAAATCCCCGGATGCACCCAAATGCCGACGAACTCGGCCCAGATGTCGGTCGTGAGCCTCACTCCATGGTCCTCGAAGATGCGGGCCCAGCTCTCGAACTCCATGCGTTCGGAGTCGATAAGCGTACCGTCGAAGTCGAAGATGACGGCCGTCAGCCGCGGTTCAGGCTGGGACACGGCTGCTGTAGTCAATCAAGGTGCGGTAGGTATAGCAGGCCCGCCGGGTGATCCGATCCCAGTTGAACTGGTCCCTCACGACGCGGGTGGCGCGATGGGCGCGGATGCGGGCCTGGTCGGGTTTGCTGCGAATGTGTTCGACCGCCCAGCAAATGCTGCGCGGGTCGTTGGGATAGACGGTCAGTCCGGTCACTTCGTGTTCCACCACCTCGCTCAGTCCGCCCACGTCGGACACCACGACCGGGCATCCCGCGGCCATGGCTTCCAGTGCAACAATACCGAAAGGTTCGTACAGACTGGGAAAAACCGCGGCGTTGGCCACCTTCAGAAGGCAGTTGCGGGTGACGTCGTCCACATAGCCCAGCAGGTCCACCTTGCCGGCCAGGCCCCGCTGCTGGACCGCCATGATCTGCTTTCTGCTGTCGCGCCCTGCGATCAGCAGGTGCGCGTCCGGCTGGGTTTCGGCAATCAGGGCCATCGCGTCCAACAGGACGTGAAGTCCCTTCTCATGGGTGGGACGGCCCACAAACAGCAGCAGGAATTCGCCGTGTTGGGCGTACAGCTGCCGCAGCTGCTGCTCGCGCGCCTGGTCCCGAGCCTGGGGTGGATGGATGCTGATTCCGTTGGGGATGACATCCAGCACGTCGCGGTCCAGGCCGAAAGTCCGCATCAGGCTGTCACGCATGAAATAGCTGCAGACGATGACCCTCCACGCTTCCCGGCAGAGGCGGGATTCCAGATCGTGGATTTTGTGGCTGAGTTCCGTGTGCAGGTGCCCCATGTACCGTCCGTGCTCGGTGGCGTGGACGGTTGCGACCAGCGGAATCCTCCAGTCGTGCATGAGTTCCAGGCCGGCGGTGGCCGGCAGCCAGTCGTGCACGTGAATCAGTTCAAAGTCGATTTCCGAGGCCAGTTCGCGCGCGGCATGTGCCAACTGGGCGTTACTGGCGACGTTGCGGTCGAAGAAGTCGCCTTCCTCGGGAGGATGCAGGTCGACCCTGTGGATGTGCAGTCTGTCGCTGCGGTCCTCCCGGGCTGGTGCATCGTCCGCGGCCGGGGTGAGCACGTGGACGTCGAACTGCTCCTGCCTCCGACAGCCGCCCATGGCCTCGGTCAGCTCGGTCACATGCTTGCCCAGGCCGCCGATGATGTTCGGTGCATACTCCCAGGACAGCATCAGAATGCTCATCGCAGGACCTCCCGCATGCCGGCCTCCTCGCACAATGGCCGGTGCCAGGTCTGTGCATCCGGCAATCTCCGAAAGCCGAACGCCTGATTGATTTTGAA
>JAPPAJ010000028.1:0-9740 GCA_026705565.1 Caldilineaceae bacterium
ACTGGCCTACCTGTTTGCCCATCGGCGCAGTGTCCTGTTGATCGACGAACCGGACGCCCACTTGGAGAGCCTGCGCCAAAAGCAGGTCTATGCCCTGTTGACCGAAATAGCGGATCAGGCCGAATCCCAAGTCATTCTGGCCACTCACTCGGAAGTGGTGTTGGACGAAGCTTTTGACACCAATGACACCGATGCCCACAACCTGACTTTCCTGCTGGGGGGCGCATCGGTTGAGCTGCCCACCGACTCGAGCGTAAGGAAGGCACTGGCCTACTTTGGTGCTGATCACTACGTACGGGCGCGCCAGACGAAGTATGTCCTATATGTAGAAGGTCGTACGGACATCGAGATTCTGAAAGCCTTGGCCCGCAAACTGAAGCATCCTGTGCACGACCTGCTGGATGGCAGGATCAACTCGTACTATGTTCAAAGCAACTATCCCGAACAGAGCCTCGAGGCACGGCTCGAAGGGGCCGAAGGCGGATACGGCTTGCCTGCCAAGGAGCACTACTTCACACTTCGCTCCATGTTGCCTCAATTGAAGGGCTTGGCTATTTTCGACAGCGACGGCCAAAGCAGAACCGACTGGGAAGGTGAAGGCTTCTCAATTGCCTATTGGAGTTGCTACGAAATCGAGAATTACATAGTGACTCCCGAAGTCCTCATTTCCCATGCCGAGGCCAGCGAGGTCGACACGCCCCTGTTCGCGCCTGACAGGTCCCAAATTGAACGGGTGCTTGATGCCCTGGTGTTGGAAAAGGTGTTTGACGGTGCGGAAGCGGACTTCAATGTCTGGAAACGCATGGATCCGGATGGGGCCAGCCTGTTGTGGACGACTGCCACCAGAGCCAGGAAGCTCAGCGAGTTTGCCGAAGAGTTCTTCCGGCGGCTTGGGGCACACCTTGGGCGGCCCATGCTGCTCCGGAAGTCCGGTTTGCATCAGTTGATTGAGTTTCTGGATCCCGCTTCGATCCCGTCCGAGGTCAACGACAAGCTTGACAGGATCGCGCAGTTGTTCGATTCCACACGCGGGGAAGGTGACCAAGGTGTTGACACAGTCGCGGCGGAGAGGACCTGAAACCTCCGGAACGGTTGTTTGGGCATGGCCTTCCGGAGCCGAGACGGTCGAACGAACATCCATGCCTGTCGATTCCTACAAGGCGGAACATATGATCCCAACCGGCGGTCCTGACCTGTAAGCAGTTTTCGAAACCAGGAAGGCCGTCCGGCATCGTCGCGATCGCTGATCCCAACAACAAAGACGCATCGCGACTTGGGATCGGCAGTCCGGGTTGGCATCTTCAACCTGCCCTGTCAGGGAGCCGTGCGGTGTTGGCGCACCCGCGGCTTCCGCCTGTTGTACAACAGCACAGAACTCCGCCGGGCCGGGAACCCAATGCTTAGTCAAGCATATAATTCCCGGAACATACTTGGGAAGCATTTCCCGCAAGTGTGTCTCCGTAACCATTTCAGTCACGGGGAAACCAACCCAACCCAAGAGAAGACAGGTATGTGCAATTCTCTCCTCCCGGGATCCCAGGATCCCACCTCCACCGTTGTACCCCAGGCCCTAGGGGTAAGGAAGCGTCAAGAGTTGTTGGCGGCCGTTGATCAGTTTGAATACGGCCTCATTACCCGACGCAGCTTCGTGCAGAGGGCCAGTTCACTCGTGGGTGCCGGTGCTGCCTTGGCCCTGCTGGCGGCCTGTACCGTAACCATCCCCGAACCTCCGGCTGCTCCCGAAGGGGTAGGGTTCGAAGGCGATGAGGATGCCTCCGCCACGGGCTTGACCACCTCCATGGTGGAATACGGTGAGCATGATCAACAGACTCTTCAGGGTCATCTGGCACTGCCCGCATCCGGTCCGGCGCCGGCTGTGCTGGTGATTCAGGAGTGGTGGGGCCTCAATCCGCATATTAAGGATGTCGCCAACCGTGTGGCCCAAGCAGGGTATGTCGCGCTGGCACCGGATCTGTATCACGGGGAAGTGGCTACGGAACCCACGGAGGCTCGCAAGCTGGCCATGGCTCTGGATCAGGCCACGGCCCTGGCAGAGCTTGATGTGGCGGCCCGGTACCTTTTGGATCTGGAAGCCACCACAGGGGACCAGGTGGGAATCATGGGTTTCTGCCTCGGAGGGAGAATTGCCCAGGCCTTCGCGGCCCACAATCCGCTGAATGCCGCGGCTGTTTCCTTCTACGGGACACCCCTGTCGGACGAAGAGGCCGCACAGGTCCATGGCGCCCTGCTGGCCATCTGGGGAGCCGCGGATCAGGCCTACCCGCTGCCGCGCACCGAACAACTGGAACAGGCTTTGACGGCGGCAGGTGTACCCAACCGACGTCTGGTGTATGAAGGGGCCGGGCACTCGTTCTTCAACGATACCCGCTCTTCCTACCATGCCGAAGCGGCCCAGGATGCCTGGCAACAGTCGTTGGAGTGGTTCTCCACTTATTTGGGCACCTGAGAAAGGCGAAAGGATCCGGGTTCGCTATTTCCATGCTGTGAGCATCTTCTTGGAACTGAAATAGGGGCCGGCCGGCACGTTTGAGACCCCAATCCCTGCTTGGGTCCCTTTGGGCAATCGGATTGCTGATACAAGCACCGTCAAGGCTTTGGCTTCGCGCAGTCAACCCTTGTCGGCAGGTCTGGCCTGTACCCGGCAACCGGCCCCAAATGGGCGTGGGCGAGCGTGGTGCAAGGAATGGTCGCGATCGTCGATGGGCGATCATCCGACCGGTCGTTCGCAGTCGAACGCATGGCCCTCAACCGCTTCAGGACGCTCAGCACGTCGGTGGTGCCCTCCTCAAGACTGCATTCCCAGATGGTCAGGACCGTCCAGCCCAGTGCCTGCAGTGCGGCCCGGTTCCGCGCGTCCCTGGCCACGTTGCCGTCCAGCTTGCGGTCCCAGAACTCGCGGTTCGACGTGGGACGGCTGGTCTTGGCACAGCCGTGCTGGTGCCAGAAACAGCCGTGGACAAAGACGGCAATCTTGTATTGGGACAGTACCAGGTCGGGCTTGCCCGGCAGCGTGCGCGAGTGCAACCGGTACCGGAAACCCGCGCGCCAAACCGCCTTCCTTACGTACATCTCGGGTTTGGTGTCCCGGCTGCGAATGCGGGCCATGAGGCGCGAGCGTTCTTCAGGACTCAGCGTATCGGCCATGCGGGTTCGTTTGTTGAATGCCTTGCCGGAGGAGTGGCAGCATGCCCGGGATCCTGAGGGCCCGGCCGTGCTGCGTTCATGACAGCCTGAATCCTGGCACATGCCCGTCGGTGCCGAAACATCGACGGTTGCCTGCGCGTGCGCCGGAGCGGACGGCTTCCCGGCCTGTGCATCCAGTCGGCGCGGGGCTATATACTGATCTGCTTGACCAATCGCCGACTATTCGGCTCAACCACAGGACTGCACCGTGACGGCCGATACGACTTATCCCGCCATTGTGGACGGCCACAACGACACCTTGCTGCGGCTGATGCCCGGACGCGACCAACGGCAAACGCCGTTTCACGAAGAGGGCACGGAGGGACACATCGACCTGCCGCGCATGCGCAGGGGCGGCATGGCCGGCGGCTTCTTCGCCATGTTCACCCCGGACAAGGACTACCGGGGCGATGCGCCCCTGCCGTCGCGGGGACAGGAAGTGCCCCAGGACTACGCCCTGGACTTCGTGCTCCGCATGTTCGCCATTCTGTTGGACCTGGACCGGACCCTGTCCCCCGAGTTCTTGCTGGTCAGGACCGTGCCGGAAATGCTGGATGCCCTGGCCAACGATCGCTGCCTGGCGATTGCCCACATTGAGGATGCGTCTCCGCTGGATCCGGAGTTGACGCTCCTGCCCTTGCTGTACGACCTCGGCCTGCGTTCGATTGGGCCGGTCTGGAGCCGCACCAATGCCTTTGGCCACGGTGTGTCCTTCGACTTCCCCGGCTCCCCGGACCAGGGGCCGGGCCTCACGGAACCCGGCAAGGCCCTCGTCAAGGCCTGCAACGACCTGGGGATCATGATTGACCTGTCCCATCTGAACGAAAAGGGCTTCTGGGACGTGGCCGAACTGTCGGAGGATCCGTTGGTGGCCACCCACTCCTGTGTGCACATCCTGTCCAATTCGGCTCGCAACCTGACCGACCTGCAGCTCGATGCCATTGCCGAGACCAATGGACTTGTGGGCATCAACTTCAACACGGGCTTCCTGCGGCCGGACGGTGCCACCGATACCTCCACCTCCTTCACCGAAATCGTCAAGCACGCGGCCTATGTGACGGATCGCATCGGCATCGACCATGTGGCTCTGGGCTCGGATTTCGACGGCGCCACCATGCCCGGCGATCTGTCGGACTGCAGCAAGCTGCCGGCACTCATGGCATCGCTGGAGGAAACCGGCTTCGACGCGTCGGACCTGCGCAAGCTGGCCCACGGCAACTGGATCCGCGTCCTGCAGCAAACCTGGCATCACTAATTCGGGAGAAAACACAACCGCTATGGACCTGGCAACCCTTCTGGACAGCCTGAACAGTGTCATCGCCATTCCCATCGTGCCCCTCAGGGGCGGGGCCGTGGACTTTGACGGCCACCGGCTGAACATTCGCTACCTGATGGAGAACAACCATCTGGACAACAGCCGCAAACGAGTCGTCTCCGTGGCCGGCACCAGCCTGCTGCACCACCTGTGTCTCGAGGATCAGAACCGACTCTTCGCGGCCACCGGGGAGGTCATGGGGACCGATGGCATTCTCATGAGCGCCGTGGTGCCGAACCCGCTGGCGGACGCGCGCTGCCAAATCCGCGCCCACCTGGGCCTGGCGCGCCGACCGGACGTGATCCTGATCATGCCCCTCACCGGGGTCTTCAGTCCGGACGGCCTCTGCCAGGGCCTGGGCGAACTCGCGGAGGAGTTCGGCGGCGAGGGTGCCCGGTTCCTCTACTACCTGAGGGCCTCCCGGGATCGGGATGCCGTATTGCAACTGATGGCGGACTCCCCGCACTTCGTTGGGGTCAAGGTCGGCACGGACGTGGCGGATGCCGCCTACATGGCGGAGCGCGCCCCGGACGACACGATTGTGATCTGGGGCATCGGCGACCGCAGCACGGCCGCCGCCCAAAAGGGCACCAAGGGCCATACCTCCGGCACGGCCGTGGTGGTAACCCGCACGGCGGACGAAATCAACAACGCCCAGCGGGCGGGCGACTGGGATCGCGCCCTGGAGTGGGAGGGGTACATCCAGGCGCTGGAGGACATCCGGTTTCGCAATGGCCGCGCCTTCAACTACACCGCCGTGATCGAGGCCCTGAACCAGATTGGCGGCGACGTGACCGGCGGTGAAGGCGGGTTCTTCAATCCGCCCGCCGACAGCGCCCTGCGGGCGGAGGTCAAGGAAGCCATCGCTACGATGGCCCCCCTGCACTGAGTTCCTTCATGGCTTCGGCCAAGGAAGCAGCGGCTTTATGACAAACAACGGCAGACTGGCCGGACAGACGGCCTGGGTGACGGGGGCGGCGTCCGGCATGGGAGCCGCCGTGGCACGCCTGTTCGTTGAGGAAGGGGCCGCGGTGGCCGCGGTGGACATTCAGGCCGAACCGGGCGCGCAGGTTGCGGCCCAAATCACCGAGGCGGGCGGCACGGCCGAGTTCCACGACTGCGACATCACCGACAGCAACGCGGTCAAGGCCAGCCTGGACAGGGCCGCGGCGTCCCTGGGACCACCCTCGATCATTGTGAACTGTGCCGGCATCGTCCATGTGGCCAAGCTGGACGAGTATCCCGAGTCGGACTGGGACCAGTTGATGGGCGTCAACCTCAAGTCGGTCTACCTGTCCGTGCGGCACGGCATGCAGTACCTGCGGCAATTCGACCGCAGCTACATGGTCAACATCGCCTCCGTGGGTAGTTTCATCGCCCAGGGGGACACGCCGGCCTACATCGCGTCAAAGTACGCGGTCCTGGGTCTGAGCAACAACATCGCCGTGGACTACGCCCGGGACGGCCTACGCTGCAACTGCGTCTGTCCGGGCATCACCGACACCCCCATGCTTCGCTACCACTTGAGCACCACCCCGGATCCGGAAGAAACGCTGGCCATGCGGCTCAAGCGGGTGCCGACCGGAGTGGTGATCACGCCGGAACAGATCGCCCGGGCCGTGTTGTACCTGAGTTGCGAGGACTCGGCCGGAATCACCGGTACCTCCCTGGTCGTGGACGGCGGCTACATCGCGCCGGCGGAGTGGGAGACCGATACCACCCGATTCATGGACGTTCCGGAGACCTGAAATGCGCGCCCGACTTGCCTGTGCCGACTTCACCTTCCCCTTGCTGGAGCACCATGCGTCCCTGCAATTGATCCAGTTGATGGGCTTCCAGGGCGTGGACATCGGACTCTTCGAGGGTCGATCCCACATTCAGCCGTCCGGGGAGTTTGCGGATCCGGTGCGTTCGGGCCAGCGCCTGGAGCACCGTTTGTCGAACCTGGGCCTGGAAGTGGCGGACATTTTCCTCCAGTTGGATACGGACTTCGTGTCGTTCGCCATCAACCAGCCGGACGACACCCGTCGGCTGCATGCCCGCGAGCAGTTCCTGAGGGCCCTGGACTATGCCGCCGCCTGCGGCAGTCGACACGTCACCACGCTGCCGGGCGTGCGCTTCCCGGAGGAATCGCACCGGGACTCCCTGGACCGGGTCAAGGAAGAGTTGGCCTGGCGTGTGGAACGGGCGCAGCGGCTAAGGCTGGAGTTCAGTGTCGAGGCGCACGTGGGTTCGATCGTCGACACACCGCGCAAGGCCCGGGCCCTGGCCCGGGGCGTGGACGGCCTGACCCTGACCCTGGACTACACCCACTTCACCCGGCAGGGCGTGCCCGACGAGGAGATTGAGCCCCTAGTGGAGCATGCCAGCCACTTCCACTTCCGCGGTGCGCGCCAGGATCGCCTGCAGGCATCCATGGCGGAGAACACAATCGACTACGAACGGGTGCTGAGGCGCATGGAGGAGGTCGGCTATCCGGGCTGGCACGCCGTGGAGTACGTGTGGAGCGACTGGGAGCACTGCAACGAGTGCGACAACGTGTCCGAAACCATCATCCTGCGGGATTTGATTCGCAAGCACTGTACATGACCTGCGCGACAGATTCGCAGTTCTCCGGCGGATACTTCAAGACGGACTGATCTTTTCTGCTGGCTTCCGACTGGTGCCAATCTTTTGGGGAACGATAGATCCTGCCAGTTGCCCAATGAAGGCCACAGCCTGTGAATGGCGCGGCCCGACCTCGCCGCAAGTCGACTGGCGAAACCGCTAGGCACTGGCCCGGCATCGAATCAGCTTGAGCTCGTCGGTGGCGACGTTCTCGACGGCATAGGCTTCGTCCGTCTCCAGCAACACGGCGCCGCCGTGAACCAGACGGCCCGACTCGTCGCCGCTGGTAATCAGGGCCGTGCCTTCCCAGATGAAGATCACCGTCTCGCCGCCCCCCTGCTCCTCGCGCTCCAGGCGGCCGCCTGGAGCAAGTTCCAGGCAAGTCAAAGTCATTTCGGCCATGCCGCGCGCAGGACTGGCCGGCACGCGGACCTGAGCCCCCTGCACGTCGGCGGCTTCCGCATCCCACATGGACTTGATGTGCACAGTGGACTCCCTGTCCGCCGCGGGCTGCGGCATCACACCGGTCTTGGCCGGATCCCGGTCGCCTGAATACAGTTCGGGATCGGGCGGCGACTGAAAGCTGATCAGCGTGGCCTCGCCGTCGGTGTGGTTGACGGTGCCGTGGACCTCGCCGGGGGGAATATAGGCGAAGTCGCCTCTCACGATGGGGGTGTAACGTTCTCCTTGGCGCACGGACACGCTGCCGTCCAGCACGATAAAAATGTCGGCCGACACTTCGTGGAAGTGCTGGGGGAACTCCTGTCCTCCCTGGAACACGGAATAGTTCAGCGTGATGTTGCGACCCCCGCTGTCGGGGCTGATCAGGCGCCGCGAATAGCCTTGCCCCATGTGAAAAACGGCACCGTCTTCCAGATTGATGAATTTCGCCATGGTACCGTCTCCCTGGGCTGTGTCCTGTGTTGGGTGTGGGCTTGACCGAAGTTATTCACAGTGTACAGGGAACATCGTTCCGCCTCGCCGCGCCGGTCTCGGTCCGGACAAGCACTTCGCACGACTTGGTTTGGAGACAGCAGTTTGTGTTGACCTGCCGGAAGGCCGCCTCCACGGTTGCTGTCGGTGTCCCGGTGGCAGTGAAGGTGCCTCGGGACATGGCCGCGTGCTTGACCATCCACAATGTCCGTTCGATGTCATTCAGGGCCGGGTCGGAGTCGCCTCCCGGCCGTCGGCCCCGGACAGGCGGGTTCCGGTCGAGTCGGAGAGAATCCGTCATCCCCAGCGCCTGAACAAATATAGGACTGCGTTCAGGATTACGGTCAGCAAAATGCTGACAGCCACCATCGTGCCCAGGGGAATGTTCACACTGATGCCTGGACGGGTCCAACGCAGATTGCCTGGCATGTTAATGGGCATGCGCGACAGTATCAGCAGCAGGCCACCGGCGAGAATCAGTACGACACCCAGGCCAATCAACAATCTTCCCATCGTTGGCAGGGCTTCCTGCATGGTGCCGTGCTCCAACCTGTGTTCATACGCCCACATGCGGGCGAGCAAAGCCATGTCGGGGTGATGATGCCACGGTGGCGACGACCGGCCGTCGTCATCAGGGCACACAGTCTGTTGGGATGAATGTACCTGCGTGGCGCCGGAGATCCTGACGGGTATCAATATCGGCAAGGCGTCCGGGAGCCGTTTCCACTCCGCCTACTTCGCTCCTGTGTGTCTCAAGGATGCCCCGCGCTCCCTGATCTCCCTGCAAGCTCCTGATGCTGGGCCACCAGACTCGCCCCAAAAGAGCGGGAGCTCCCAGCAGTTTCCCTTCGTGCACGGGGGCCGCCATCGTCCAACCTTGATGCCACCGTTGTTGCAGACTGCGTAGGAGGTCGGGGGAAATCAGGGGTTGGTCGCTCAACATGAACAATACAGCTTCCACACCCGATTCGACTCTTTCGAGATGATCGATGCCCGTCTGCAGGCTGGAGGACATGCCAAGCGACCAATCCGGGTTGTGGCACGTGTTCAGGCCGCTGTGGTTTTCGAGGAGAGGAGCAACCGTCCGTTCCACCTCGGCCCGATGGGCGCCTGTCACCACCACTATGGGCGAGGGCGGCCGTCTGGCCCGATCGGCAATGGCGATGGCGTGTTCCACCATGGCGCGCCCGCCAAGAACCGCGACCTGCTTGGCCCCGCCGAAGCGACTGCCGCTACCGGCGGCCAAGACCACGAATCCACAGGTTCCGGTTGGCGAGAAGGCGGTCATACAAAAATTCGCTTTGGAGACAAATGTACCTCTGCCAAACATCAACCGTTCAGAATGGGACTTATACCAATCCATTATGACTGAATAACTTGAGTGTTGGCAGGCAGTGCCTCTGGGACCTTCCAGCTCCAGCCACACAGTTGGCGCCCCCCAGCGGGGGCACCTTCAGGATCGGCTCCCAAGTTCCCTGGTTGGCCTGCAGAGTCGGATGGACGCGGTCCTCGAGGGACCGGCGCAGCTCCCGGAAGATGCGCTCGGCCGCGTTCAGTTCGGGGCATAGGGCGGCTGCACTGGGGGTGCGGCCGCAGCCTGCATGTCCCTATCCGTGTGGCTGCGGATCCGCGCCGGCGAATATGTCGGACGATGGGCGGCTTTAGCGGTCGGGCGCGTCGC
>JAPPAJ010000028.1:9750-30925 GCA_026705565.1 Caldilineaceae bacterium
TCCCTATCCGTGTGGCTGCGGACCCCCCAAAAGCGGGCCCTCTCCTCGCCCTTCATGTTCGGCTGCCATGCTCACCACAGCCGCTGTCCCGTCAGGGCATCGATGGCGATTGCCACGTAGGTGTACTTGCGGGCGAACTGTACCGTCTGGGAGATCGCCATCCCGCGCGGCACCCACACTTTGGGCACTTGGCCGCGCAGCCCGACCCGCATCTCGTCGCCCTGCACGATCCTCTGCCTCGCCTTCAGCCGGATCCCCAGCCGCGGCAGCAGCATATACATGCTGCCGACGGTGCAGGCCCGCTGTTCGATCCAGTCTCGCACTGCCTGCGCCGTTGCCCCCGTGGCCGCGGACTGCGCTCGTTGCGCCGGCGTCAGGCAGGCAGGGCAGCCCCGCCGATGGGATCGCCTCGTCGTCCCCGCTGGATGCCATGCTCAAGCCGCGGCCCGTGAATAGCGGCGACCGTTCAACTGCTTCCCGATGAATGTCGGCCGCACGACGTACTGATAGATTGCCAGAATCAAGCCGGTTGCCGTGACCGTGACGAGTGTGAGCTTCACGATTCCCGGAAGGGGCATGTCCCTCAAGAGGAGGGGCAGCAACATGACGAACGGCACATGGACGAGGTAGATCCAGTATGAGGCATCCGCTATGTACCGCCAGCGGCGACTTGGCTCGTCCATGTAGCGGAGGAACAGTCCGAGCAGACCATAGGCCAGGAACCACATGGACAGCGAGAGGAAGGCGACCGCCCCCACATGGTGGACCGCCGAAGTCCCCGTGCAGATCCTGTCCGGACCGGCGTGGCAGCCGGCGTCGGCGAAGTACCGGTACACGAAGAAGCACACGATTCCCGCAGCGAGATGAAGCCATGCGGGACGCTTGAAGCCTTCCAACGTCTCCCGGCGGCAGAACAGCATCCACCCGACCGTGAAGAACAGGCCCCAGAGCGCCATCTGGCGCAGGGTTGGGATCGGACCGGCGTAGTAGTCGATTGCCCACGACTGCATCCGGTACAGAATGGTGCCGGTGACCAGGACCAGCACCGCGATGCCTCCTCGGTGCAGCAGGCGCTCAAAGAGGTCCAGCGTCCAGGTACGGACCCGCTCCGGGACGCGAACGGAGAGCCACCGCACTCCGCTCGCGACCACGCAGAGAATCATCAGGTGGTAGAGAAACCACAGATGCAGGAAGAGGTAGCGCACCGCCTCCGCCGACATCAGCTCGTCCCTGCCATAGGTATGGGTTGGCGGGACGGTACTGAACCGGGAGGCATACGTCACGGCGAAGTACATCGTGGCCGCCAGCACGGGCCAGGCCACCAGGAACGGCACACCGATCCGACTCCATCGATTCCGCAGGAATGCCGGGATGCCCCGGGTCTGCACCAGGTACGCCGCGAAGAACCCTGCAATCGCAAAAAAGACCGGCAGCTGGAACACACGGATGAAGACGATCACCCAGTGGGCGAGGATGTCAACCTGGGCATCTTTGTACGGCCAGCCCTCGAGAGCGGCGGGTTCGTAGCTTATCGCGGCGTGCCGAACCACCCCAAGCAACATCAGGACCGCACGCAGCCGGTCGAGTGAGTGATATCGCGGGATCGTGATCCGGGACCGCGTGCCGGCCAAGCGCCCTGATGCCCGTTTCAGTTCGTCACCGGGGCGTTGTGCGGCCGGCGGCCGAGGACACGGATTCTGAAGCCGACGGGTTGCATGGTCGGGAACGATCTCACCCGCAGGGCATGATCCGGAACAAGCGGCTCCAGAACGAGTTCCCGCAGAATCGTCGCCATTGTCAGGCAGAGCTGGATCGGGACGAGACCGCTGCCGAGACACCGGTGGTGGCCGGCCCCGAAGGGGGCGTAGGCGCCAAGCTGTCGGTGTTCGCCGCGGGCCTTGGTGTAGCGGTTGATGTCGAAGCGCTCCGGTTCCGGAAAGTATTCCTCGAGCGTGTGTCCCACGGCCGTGCCGATCATGACCTGGGTCCCCGCGGGTACCGTGTATCCCGCGAACTCGAAGGAGTTGGAGGTCATCCGCAGCACGGCCGGCGATACCGGATGGAGCCGAAGGGTCTCCATCACCACGCGACGCGAAACGTCGAGCCGCCGCAGCCCCTCCTCGGACACCGGATCCTGCTCGAAGAGGGCATCCGCCTCGGTAGTCATGTGCTCCATGAGCTGCGGGCGTTTCAGCATGTTGTAGAGCATGAACGAGCAGGTGCTCGCCGTAGTGTCCAGTCCGACCATGTAGGGTGCCAGCACGGTCAGGTTCAGGTTGGTCTCGGGAAGGAGCTGAGGATCGGCCTCACGCAAATCGAGCATGAGGTCGATGAAGTCCCGGTTTGACCCACGGGGACCCACTGTCCGCTTGTGTGCGAGGACCGTCTTGGCCAGTTCAAAGGCTCGTGTGCGGGCACGTCGGAAGCGCGGGAGCTTCATGACATGCGGTATCGTGGCCGCGCTCAGAAGGAGCCCACCGAGGAGCGTGGACAGGTCCTGGGTGTAGCCTTGGGGCGAATGGTCTGCCATCAGGTGGCCCATCTGCTCGGCGATGACGCTCTGGAATGCCGGCAGCACCTCGAACGGCTTGCCGACCGGCCACTTGGCGATCTCGTCGCGGGTGATGTCGACGACCTCCCCCGTCCGTTCCCTCAGGGCGCGGGCCGCGTACCCCTTGGCCTGGGCCTTCCGCGTGGTAACGTGGTCGATGCCGTCCATGGTCAGGATCGAACGCGACGCGTCCATCTGCTTATGGAAGTTCGCCATGGGCTCGAGTGATCGAAAGACGGCTTGTCCGTGCGACATCAGGAAGTTGACCGCTTCCGGTCCCGCGATGCACACGAACCGGCGTCCGGGCAGGCGTATCCTGAAGATCGGGCCCACGTCGCGGTACTGGCGGGCCAGGAATGACACGATTCCCTTTCTCATGGCCAAACCGTTGCCCACCAGCGGAAGGCCCGGGACGACTGGGATCTCTCCCTAGGGCAGGGCCCTCGGAGATGATTCGTCGGACACCTCGAGACCCTCGATCGCCAAGCTCATCGTCCGGCCGATCAGGTCAAGATTCTTCAGCAGGTCGACGCGATCCTGGACCTGCTCCCGCTCCTCCGACGACAGAATGGTGTGGAACACCCCGCAGGCGTCTGCCAGCGTGATCAACGCGATGTCGCGCGGATCCGGGATATCGTCGCCGAACAGCACACGCATAGTGCGCAGTCTGGCTTCTTCGACTTGCCGCCCGTCCGCGGTGGGGTAGCGCCGCGACCGGGACACCGCGGGGACCAGGGACAGAATCCCCTGTGCCTCGGATCTCAGGATGCCGCGCTCGATCAGGCGGGCGAGCGCGGCACGTCGAATCCGGTCTCCCCACTCGGCGATTCGCCCAAGCCAATAGCCCGTGTCGCGCGACTGTCCCTCGCTCGCGATCTCGGCCAGTGCCGGATCGAGAATGTCGTCGCCGAAAGGTGTGGAGTCCACGAGCACCAGCCTTTCGAGATCCGTGTCGATGCGGTCCTCGAGCGCGAGATCCATCAGCACCGCTCCGGCGAGCGCCAAGTTGAGTGAGCGCGGAGGCAGACTGGCGGTCAAATTTCCCCGCCCCTCGTCCAGGACGAGAACCAGAATTTCCTCGGCAAATCTCAGCACTGTTTGCTCCGTTTGGTGGCCGAGATGCGTGCCGGCGCCCGTCCGAACAGATGCAACGGCCGGAACACGGCCGGGCATCCATCATCCCGCGGGAACTGATCCGAGAACACTGCGCACTGTGACCTGCTGGAAGAATGCGTAGCGGTCCAACTGCCTCAGGGGCGGAGATGGAAGGGCGTTCCCAGACAACACTTCAGCACGGAAGGGCGGTTATCTCAATTGAACCTTGGACACTTCCAGATTCATCGGATGGGCACAGTTTCAATCTCGTTGATGCTGGTTCAAGGCCGGAACGGCAAGGGGCCCCGTACCTGGTTCCGCAAGACCCAAAACCCAGCCGCCCGGGGGCAGCCATCCGTGTTGGCCCGACAAATATCCTAGCAGATTAGCGAACTAACGTGAACTAAAGTGAACTGACGTGATTTATAGGTGACCATTCGGTGATCAGATGGGTGCCCATGGCGGCCATCCGGAATGGATGACGACTTGACCCGATGTCTCGAGGCGCGTCCGCCTGGGGCCGTCAGGCAGGACCCGACACCCGGCCCACCCTCAACGAAAGTGAAACGGTGCCGTCACTGCGACAAGGCAGACAGGAATTGGGGCGCGTTGACTATCCTTGTGCCGCTGTATTCCTTGAGCGGCAACAGGTGCCGCCGATCGCCGGTGACCAGATAGTCGACAGAAGCTTCCAAAGCACATTCCAGAATACGGTTGTCGGCATGGTCCGGCTTGATCACGTCCAGATGCCGGCGGGGTTCAACTAAGGCGGCGACTCGGTGCAGGGCTTCAAGGGCCGTGGACGAGTGCTCATCGGACCAGTTGAACTTGCGTTCAAGGACTTCGGCCACTTCTCCCTATATGAACCAGGGAAGATACAAATCGAACCGCGCCCTGCGAGCCAGATCAAGCACCATCCGTTCGTTGCCTGGGAAGTTCAGTCCGGAAATGATGACGTTCGTATCCAGGACAACCCTCATGTCCGGACCAAGTTGGTCTCGGCTCGAATTTCCTCCACTAGGCGAGCCACGGCCTCGGGGCCGATATTCTCTTCCCTCGCCTTCTGCTCCCCATATTGGAGGAGCTGCCTCCACTCCTGCTCTTCGATGTAGCGGACCACTGCAGTGCGCAAAAACCCACTCCTGGAGCGTCCCTGCTGTGCTGCCATCTCGTTTACCTTCTCCGCCAATTCCGGTGGCAGGGAGAAGGTGATCGTCTTGGTTGTTCGTGCCATGAGTACGAGTTGTTACTGGGCCTTACCCAGCCAGTGCACATGATGCCGCATGTACGTTTCACACGATGAATGGCCAATGGTGGGATATTGGAGCCCGAGGCTTGGAAACCAGGAATGGTCCAGAGCCCTGCTGCCAACCTTATTATGAATACTCCGACCGGCGCCGTGCCGTCCGCATGTCCGCCTACAGGGCAACGCGGACATCAGAACGGCTGCGCGTAGGAGGGCCGGAAAGCATACCGGTCGAGATGTACGGTCAGGTCCACCGAACGGCCGGCCGGCAGGTCCACGCGCACCCACCGATCTGAACCGGCTTCCTGCATGTCCTCCCGGGTTCCATCCGCCTGCACGGCCGTGATGCGATGTTCTCCGAACGCGCCGCCCTGAACAAGGAGGGAGCGGCTTTCACCGGGATGAACGTTCACCAGGCTGACCGAAACCGTGTCGGCATCCATGGCGGTTACCAGGGCCGCCGTGTCCTGCGGCAAGCCTGGCCGCCGTTCCTGCGCGTCGTAGTATCTGAGTCGGGTGTGCAGAAGTCCCCCGTGGTACACGATCTGCGGCCCCCCGCAGGTCAGCTGCAGCAGGCTTTCGGTGTGGACCGGATTGCGGTCCTGCCAGTGGTGGACATCCCAAGTCTCCGGATCCCCGTCGTCGCTCTGGATCAGATCCATGCGGCGCAGTACTTCACTGTACTGGTTCTCCAGGATTAAGGACGGATAGTCCGGGAGCTTCCCTTGCAGGTAGAGGAACCAGGGACCGGCATGCTGATCATCGCCCTTGCCGCGGCCCGGCGCCAGCCGACTCCATTCGCTGCTCATCTCCGGCACGCGCTCGAGGCGGGCCAGGTCCTCCTCGGCAAAGGACATGAAGTAGAGCTGCAACAGGTGTTGCGGCCGAAACGGCCGAAACGACTGCCAGCCCGAATCGGTGCGGCGGTGGGGCACCAGCCACCGGCCGTTGTCCTCCCGGCCCTGCGACTGCACGAAGTCCAGCTGGCCGCGCGGGATGTCCAGATAGCCCATGTCGCCGGTTAGCAGAACCGCATTCATGGCCGCCACGGTCAGGGATTCGATGATCGTGGGGAAACCGTGCGGCCACGACCAGCCGTAGTAGCCGCCCCACCACTTGCCGTCCATGCACTCGCCGATGGTGCCGGAGGGGCCGACATTGTCCGGACAGATGCCGTTGTTGCACCGAATGCGGTCCGCCCAGGATTCCAGATAGTCCAAGACCCAGCGCCGGTATTTGTCGTCTCCGGTCAGCGCATAGGCGTGGGTTACCAGGCTGGTGGCGGTTAGGTTGAGCGGCACGTCGCCCCGCATCATGCGCCGGTTCAAGGCCTCCAGGATGACCTCAAAGGCAGTGTCGTCGCACCAGTCCGCCTTTTCCACCATTTCGCCGCCGTGCCAGGCCTCCTGCCGGCTTGGCACGTCCAGGTCCTCGTACGGCAGGGGATAGGCGGACAGGACCCAGCGATGGGTTTCCCAGTCCTCAACCGAGTTTTCGAACCGCGGGCCGCGGCTGCCGTTGATCGGGGAACGCATCTGCCGGAGTTCGGGATCCCAGTTTTGGGCCTTCGGGTCCTCGCCCGTGTACATGTGGGCGAAGCGCAGGGCCCGGGCCCGGTCCGGCTGCCGCTGCGGATCCGCCAGGCCGAAGTAGTAGAAGTAGATGGACGACTCTCCGTGGTGCATCCAGTCGTAGTAGCCGTCGAATTCGCGGTGGATTTGGCCGTAGGCCGTGAACTGCCGGGTCACGGCATCCCACAGCATGCGGCTCCGCTCATGCAGGTCCGCTGCCCCGCCCAAGGCGTAGAACAGGGGCCAGTTGTGGTAGCTCTCGTAGCCGTCGTCCGAACCGTCCATGCCCGGCCATCGATCGCGCCAGACGAAGGTGCCGTCGGCGCGCGTGTAGCGCGCCTGGTACATGCGCGCGGTCTCGTTCATGACGGAGATCAGGTGGCGCTGACGCAGGGCCCAGTCCGGAATGGGTGCTGTCCGGGTAGCCGCGATGTGCATGGTGGGTTCCTGGCTGCTGGGATTTCAAAACAGGGCAGGGCCAATGGGCGGAAATTGGACCCTGGGTCGGATGGCTGTGCCCCGACCCATCCCCAAGGGCCTGCACCGGGATGCACGGCAGGGACGGGTTGGATGGGTCAGCGGCTGGCTTGTGGAAACACGGCCTTGCGTCGGAAGCGGGCCGGGGTGTGGTCATGTACCGATTCCGAGGCCAGAATGCGCTGGCTGCGTTCGTCCAGGGGCAGATTGATCCGCTGGCCACCAGAGCGGTGGGAGGCATGGATGCCGAACGCAACCTCCAGGGCGTGGCGCGCATCATCGCCCGAACAGCGCGGGCTATCGCCGGTCTCAATGCAGTGAATCAGGTCGGAAATGATGATTTCGCCCATGCCATCAATGCTGACCGGCCAGGGGTAGGGGTACTTGACCGGCAGGCCTGCTCCGCGGATCCCGCCGGGCACCAGACGGTACAGTTCGAAGTCCAGCCCGTGGGTGGAGGAGCGGATCCGGCCTTCGGTACCGATGGCCTCGAAGTCCCAGCTGGCCGCACCGCAGTTCATGCCCCGCATGTAGCCGCGCAGGCCGTTGGCAAAGGCCAGGTAGGCATTGCCCTGCAGGTCTTCGTCGGCTGTGGCCGCATCCGTCTCGTTGAGTTCGCCGAACAGCCAGTCCACGCGGCTGTCCGCCAGGAAGCACATGGTGTCGATCAGGTGGCTGCCGTTGGACGAGAGCGGGCAGGTGCCGTAGCCGGTCACCTGCAGCATCTCGCCCAGATCGCCGGCCTTCATCATTTTGTGGGCTTCGTGGAAGAGCGGGTGCCAACGCCGGGAACAGTTCACCGCCATCACCACGCCGTGGTCGGCACAGCTCTGCACCATGGCGTCCGCCTCCTCCAGCGTGAAGGCGATGGGCTTCTCCGCCCAGATGGCCTTGACGCCGGCCTCGGCACAATCCTGGACAATTTGTGCCCGGTAACGGGCCGAGGTGCAGACACTGACGATGTCGATGCGTTCGGCGGCCAGCATGTCGCGGTGGTCGGTATACAGCTGGCTGTCGGCCAACCCGAACCGCGATCCGAACTCCGCGCGCTGCTCCCCATGGGGATCGGCTCCGGCGACCAGGTCGATCTGGTGGGAGGCCGCGTAGCTGGGACCGTGGCAGTAGGGGAGAAAGAAGACCCCGCCCCGGGCTACCTCGTAGCGGATTTCATCGTCGAACGTATTGCCCATCCGGCCAAGGCCGATGACTGCTGCCCTCAAACGTGCCATGACGACAAGCCTCACTCGATTCGGTTGTGGGTGGTGGGCACCGCGTTTGGCACCTGCGGCATTGTGACACAGAGCCGCGGAACGTACATCAACAACAGAAGGGAACTATATTGCTGAAGCTGACCAAACCTTGAGTACACTTTGCAGATTCTGCCATTGAGGTGATCCACGAAAATGCGAGACGAACTGAACACAAAACTGGAAGAGATCCGCACTCGCCGTGACGAAGTACTGGCTTTACTGCAGGACACGGCAGACATCCATGCTTCTTTGGACACAACAAGATGGAGCGGCACGTGGCCCACAGTAGGTGTTCTATTCGGGCGTTTTGGTGATCACATGAGAGAACACGCCAACCAGATTGCGGGCACACGCCAAACACTACAGGCCAATTACACCGACATACAACGCAAACTGGCGGAAGCCGAACGGGACTGGGGTCATCTGCTTGGTACTTTGGTAGGCCTGACCGACGACGACCTGGATCGAGTACCTGAAGATGGCTCTTGGACCATACGGGAAACTCTGGATCACATTCTTTGGGCGGAAACCCGATACATGGGACACATTCAGGCCGCGTTGCAGGAACTCGATCAAGCCTGATTGATCAGGGGACATAGTTGTTGAGAGACTGATACTCGGTTGATCCCTTAGCTCGCACAATTCCTCTATTCCACATGAAAAGGCCAGCCGCACGTTGCTTGGCGCAGACTGCCATTGGCACGACGGCGAACTGTGGGTGGCTTTGGGCCGGCAGTTGGACGACTTGTTTGTCCCGAGCTTGGACGAAGGCAGCTCCTATCACGTGTAGGGCTGCCCCCTCTGGGGCCAATCGGAGCTGCAGCCAGGTTGACAGTGTGGCGAATCCGAGACGGATTCGCTACATCGGTGCCAAGCTAGGTGTCCCCAACTCCGTCGAGCCGATCGGGACGACGGTCCCTGCCCAACAACATTTCTGAAACTGTCCACACCAGTGATTATGTGGATCCCAAACAAGAAGGGGCGGAGCATCAGGCTCCGCCCCCTTTGCATCGTCCGGTCCGGGAACCGGTCCATGGACAACGGCTCTACTGCGGTGGGGTGACGTCCGCCACGGGTTGGATCTGCTCGCCGGGGATCACCAGGGTCGGCGTGGTGCCTTCGGGTGTGATCAGCAGCTTTTCCGTGTTGGCCAGGGCGTTCGCGTTCTCGCGGGCGATGTGGAAGTTCAGCAGCCCCGGGTTTGCGGTGTAGAGCAGGCCCAGCGCCGCTTCGACCGCGGTCGAGGCCCGTGCCTGTTCGGTGGCGGCCAGGGCCCGGACAGTCTGGACTTCCAGATCCAGTTGGGCCTCCAGCAGTTCGTTGGACTTCTGAGCCTCGATCACGGCGCGATTGGCCTCGACCCGGGCCAGTTCGTTGGCCCGTTCGGCTTGGATGACCTTCTGCTGGGCGGCCAGCCGTTCCTCGTCCAGCTGTGCCAGGAGGACCTTCTGCCGGGTCTCTTCCTGGAGTCGGCTTTGTTCGACCCGAATTTGGCCTTCCTGCAGAGCCTGTTCGGCTGCCGCCTGGGCCTTGGCTCGCAGCTCGTCCTGGGCGGCCTTCTCCGTCTGCAGGCGGCTCTGGACAATTTCGTCGAGGCGCGCCTGGGCTTCCGGTGCAATGGTCACTTCCGGCAAGGCCACGTTCTCGACGACCAGACCAACGTTTTGTGCCAGCTTGTTGATTTCAGTGTCGATGCAGGCCCGCAGGGCATCGCGTGCGGTGCCGATGACCGCATCGTCGAAGGTGCGATTGCCGACGCAGACCTTCATGGCCTGTTGCGCACGCTGTCCGATGTGGGCCCGGGCCGCCTCGTCGTTGAGATAGAGTGTGTTGTACTGGGCCCAAAGACTCCGTAGCTGGTCGGCGTTCTCCAGGCGCGGACGGAAGATGTCGCCGGCCGCGGCCAGGCCGATGCGCTGCTTGTCGCTGGTGATGATTTCCGGATCCGTCACCAGGAACGGCACGGCCGACGACGAAACCCGCTTCAATTCCACAAAGAGACCAACATCGGAGTAGATGCCGGGCCCGACCACCTCGACAATGCGGCCGCCGCGGAACTTGACGCCGACTTCCTGCTCCTCCACCCGGTTCAGGAAGTAGTAGAAGCGCGAACCCAGAAGCCAGAACACAAGTCCGGCTACGATCAGCACCAGCAGAATGGTGCCGGCCTTGCGGGTGCCCCTGGGCGGGGAGGGAATGTCCATGCGTGCCATTGCTTGTGTCCTGCCGGTTTGCTAAGCGGAGAAAGACGGTCTCCGGGCCGATCCGCGAATTCTAGCAGGCAGGTTGGCCGGGTACCCTGTGGGGATGCCCGAAATCCGGCCATCGCGCCCCGGGAATTGCAACTCAAAGGCGGAGCGTTGCGTTAATGGATAAAGGGGTTTGGAGTCCCGGCCGATCGCCAAGTGGCGGGGATTGCCGGGATAGGTGAAACGGAGCGGGCCGTGGTGTCCCGCTTCCCAGCAACGGGACTGACATGAAATTCTTCACGATTTTCGGATCCACTGAACACAAGGAGCGGACGCGGTCGTTTGACGGCGGCAACGCGGTGACCGTCTTCGGCTCCGCCGAGATTGACCTGACCCAGTCGACAATGCAGGGGGAAGAGGCCCTGCTCGAGATCTTCACGGTCTTCGGCTCCACGGTGCTGCGGGTGCCCGAGACCTGGGATGTCAACTGGTCGGGGTTGACCCTGTTGGGATCGGTGGAAGGCCAGAACCACGGCAACGGTCCCAAGGCGCGGCGCGTGGTCGTCTCGGGGCTGACGCTCTTCGGTTCCTTCGAGATCCTGCACGGCCGGTGGGTGGCATCGGAGGACCATTCGGATTCCTGACCGTTCCATGTGGCCAAGGCACGATCCTGGAAGGGTTGCCGGGATTTCCGTGTCAACGTCCAATGGCTGGTCTTGCGGCGTGAAGCAGCACAGCACGCGGAGTTGATTCGGTCGACTGCCGTTGGGCACTCCTGGCCAACGGCGTTGAGTTTGTCCATGCTGTGCGGGCGGCGCGCCCTCCTGGAGGGGTGGCAGCCGTCCGGCATGAACACGCCGTCGGTACCCCCGGCGTTGTTCCGACCATCCAGTCCGGTTGTGTGGAATCTGGTCCCGAATTCGTCGCTTCAGGCCCAGCCGATCGTTGCGCGGGCAAGGCCGGACTGCCATTCACCTCCCTTCAGGCCGGCATAGAGCAGATAGTGACAGCCGTCGCTGGTGAATACCTGCGGGGTCAGGAGCCCGTCGCAGTCCCAGGCTTCCCGGTCGGCTGAGGGGACGAAGACGGGATTGGCCGGGTTCGGTTCGAACAGCGGAAGTCCCGCGTGCGGACATGGCCGATCCGCCAGACCTGCCCGTCACAACCGCCGTACAAAATGTGGAAAAAATTCCCTCCCCGGAACAGTTCCGCCTCCCGTACGCCTTGACTGTCCCAGCTCCTCCCGGTCCCGCGAAAGACCGGGTTGGCCGGATCCTTGGTCACGGCCGCGGGATCGCCGATGGGTGCCGTGGCATGGCATATGACCGGTGGCCCGTCGGATTCGCCGGTGTACACAATGTGGATCAGGTTGTCGTGGACGGCAACGGAGGGATGGGACGAGCCATCGCGTTCATGGGGCGCGTCCGCCGCGATCACCGGTTCCGCGACCACGCGGGTCCAGTGCCCGAAATCACCGTCGCTTACCAGCAGGCCCGTCTGTTTGGGTACCCGCCGGCGGCGGCCCAGATAGTAGGCATAGTAGCGGCCGTCCGCCGGGTTCCGGAACGGAAAGGGATATTCCACAGTGTAGTTGTCGAAGCCGGTGAATGACGGCAGAAGCACTGGATTGCGCGGATCGTGGGTCACGGCCGCCGGATTGTGGGCCGGAGCCGTACTGTGCATGAGGACCCAGTAGTTGCCGTTCTTGCGCCGGCCCCACAGATAGTGGATGGTATCGTCCACCACGATGGCATGGGCAGCCGCGGCCCATTCGGGTAGAGGGCGGGACAGTAGGGGAGTCCCAGCCATCCGTTCAAAGGAGACGCAGATGTCAAAGAGGCGGTCGTCTTTGCCGATTCTCATGTCCTTCCGTCCGGGTTCTTGCGGGGGATTGGAGGCGCTTCAGCCAAGTTTGGCCAGAATGCGGTCCGCCACCGGATCCTGGCTGAAACGGCTGTCAGGCGGTGGGTGCACCTACGCCAATATATCGCTGTGTCGAATCCGGCTTGCGAGCGGGAACCGCCTTGGTCCGCTTGGCAATGCCTGAGGGCTGTTGTTAGCGGTCTCGTGCCACTGAACGGGAACAGCCCCCACCTTGCAGATCGCACTTGAGTGTTGCAGCGGGTTTATCGGTGGGTGATAATGGACTCCACCCGATTCCGACGATCATCCGGGCTCCGACCGGCAGTGGCTGGTCCGATTCCCTCGTGGCTTGCTTTTGCTTGCCTCCTACACTGCGCTGTGGGTGGTCAAACCCATTGGACGGGATTACAAACCAGCACCTGGAGGTGCTTCATGAAGAACCGTGCTCGGCATGTGCCGGTGTTGGCGGTCGTGTTGCTGTTGTTGATGTTGGCCCTGGCGGCCTGCGGCGGCGCACCGGAGGAACCGGAAGCCATGCCCGCCGACTCCGATGAGGATGTGGCGATGGAGGAAAGCAGGGAAGCCCCCGCGCTGGCTGCCATGGTCGCGGCCGGCGAACTGCCGCCCCTGGAGGAACGGCTGCCCAAAAACCCGATGGTGGTTCCGGTGACAGAATCAATCGGCCAGTACGGCGGTACATGGCGTTCCGGCCTACTGGGCCAGGCGGATTCCCCGTGGGTGACCCGCACCATGGCCTATGAGCCGACCATGCGTTGGAATCCGGATCTGACCGGCACCATTCCGAATGTGGCGGAGTCGGTCACGGCCAACGCCGAAGGCACGGAGTTCACCTTCGGCCTGCGCGAGGGCATGCGCTGGTCCGATGGCGAACCCTTCACGGCCGACGATGTCGTGTTCTGGTACGAAGCGCACATCGCGAACGACGAAGTCAGCCCGGTGAAACCACTGTGGATGCGCCCGGGCGGCACCTTGGGCGAAGTCACCAAGGTTGACGACTACACGGTCAAGTTCTCGTTCGGGGCGCCCCACGGTCTCTTCATGGAGCAGTTGGGCAGCCAACGTACCTTCGCACCCGCCCACTACCTGGAGCAGTTCCATCCGGGCTACTCCGACGCCGAAGACGTCCAAGCCATTGTGGACGAGATGAATCTGGCCAACTGGGTGGCTCTGTGGGGCAATAGGCGCAACATCCTGAACAACGTCGATCTGCCGGTGGTGTTCGGCTGGCATCTGACCCAGCCTGCTTCCTCGGCGACGCAGATGGTGGCTGAGCGCAATCCCTATTACTGGAAGGTCGATCCGGAGGGCAACCAGCTGCCCTACATCGACAGGCTGGTCTATCCGATCGTGGAAAGCGTCGAGGTGCAGGTGCTCAAGGCTCTGGCCGGCGAGGTGGACATGCAGGACCGCCACATCGCCACACCGGGCAACAAGGCGCAGTTCTTCGATGGCAAGGAGGCTGGCGACTACGACTTCTTCACCGTGGAGTACGCCTGGGAGACCCCCGTCTCGATGGGCTTGAATCTTGCCCACCCCGACGAAAGAAAGCGTGAAATCTTCGGGCAAAAGGATTTCCGGATCGCCTTGTCCGTCGGGTTCGATCGCCAGGCCATCATTGACGCAATTTACGTGGGTGATGGCGAGCCGCGTCAACCCGCGCCACTGGCCGAATCCCCGTGGTACAACGAGCAGCTGGCCTACCAGTACACGGAATTCGACCAGGACAAAGCCAATGAGCTTTTGGACGGTCTTGGATACGCAATGGGGCCGGACGGCGTACGTCTGGATGCCGACGGCGAAAAGATTAGCTTCGACATAATGGTGATTGCGGCCTTCGAACCCTGGGCCGAGATCATGAACCTGGTGGCCAGCTACTGGGCTGACATCGGCATTGAAGCCAACGTTGTCCAGTTGGAGCGTTCGCTGTTCTGGGAGCGCAACAACGGTTATGAGTTTGACATGGCGATCTGGACTGGAGCCGACGGCATCGCGCTGGTCATGGATCCCCGCTCCTACTTCCCCTTCAGTTTCGCGTCGCATTTCGGCGTTGCCTGGGCGGATTGGTGGCGGTCCGGCGGCAGTCAGGGATTGGAACCACCGGAAGCTGCAAAACGGCAGCAAGCCTTATACGATGAACTTGCCGTCACCATCGATCCGGACGAGAAGCACCGGATCATGACCGAGATTATTGATATCGCGGCTGAAGAGTTCTGGGTTTTCGGCCTGACCAAGTACTACAAGGGCTACGGCATCGTCAAGAACAACTTCAAGAATGTGCCGGATACCGTTTGGCAGTGGCATGTCTCGGCAGCCCCCGCCCAGACCAACCCCGAGCAGTACTACATAGAACAGTAGGAGAAGATGCCGGCGGACGCGTTCCGCCGCTTCTCCACCCGGCAGGGAGGCGTCTTATGGGCGCCTCCCTGTCCCCGAACCATGATTCGCTACATCCTGCGTCGCCTGTTGATCATGATTCCGACTCTGTTCGGAATCTCCATCATCGCGTTCATCATCATCCAACTGCCGCCCGGCGACTACCTGACCACGGTGATCGCGCAGCTGAGCGCCTCCGGCGATCTGGTTGAGGAGGACGTGATTGCCAGCCTCAAGGCCCAGTACGGGCTGGACCGGCCAATGCACGTGCAATACCTGAAGTGGATCAGCAACATCCTGTTGCGCGGCGACTTCGGCACCTCGTTCGAATGGGACGTGGCGGTGGGCGAGCTGATTTGGTCGCGGCTTGGCCTGACTGTCACCCTGTCCGTGGCCACGTTGCTGTTCACCTGGGCCGTGGCCTTCCCCGTGGGCATCTACGCCGCGGTGCGTCAGTACTCCTGGGGTGACTATCTCTTTACAGGCATCGGCTTTGTGGGACTGGCCATCCCCAACTTCCTGCTGGCGCTGGTGCTCATGTACGTGGCCTTCAAGTATTTCAACCAGAGCGTGGGCGGCCTCTTCTCCCCGGACTTCGTGGAGGCGCCCTGGACTTGGGCGCGGGTCCAGGATATGTTGGGCCACCTCTGGGTGCCCATGATTATTCTGGGCACGGCCGGCACCGCCGGCCTGATCCGCATTATGCGGGCCAACCTGCTGGACGAGCTGCGCAAGCCCTACGTCAAGACTGCCCGTGCCAAGGGACTGTCGGAACTCCGCCTGCTGCTCAAGTATCCGGTGCGCGTGGCCCTTAACCCCTTCGTGTCCACAATCGGTCTGACCCTGCCGATCCTGATCTCGGGCTCCGCCATCGTCTCGGTGGTGCTCAGCCTGCCTACATCGGGCCCCCTCCTGTTGCGGGCCCTCATTGCCCAGGACATGTATCTGGCCGGCAGCTTCATCCTGATGCTCGGCATCATCACGGTGCTGGGCACCCTGCTGTCCGACCTGCTGCTGGCCTGGCTGGACCCGCGCATCCGCTTCGACGACTGAACCCCGGATCCCGCCTGCCATGACCGCCCGCGCGATGGAGTCGGATCGCCAGGAGGCCATCAACGTCGCCACCCAGTGGCAGTTGATGTGGTGGCGTTTCCGCAAACACCGGCTGGCCATGACCTCGCTGGTGATCGTGATCCTGATCTATCTGGTCGCGCTGCTGGCCGAGTTCCTGGCTCCCTTCACCCCGGACGAATTCCAGGCCGACTACACCTACGCGCCGCCGCAGCGCCTGCACCTGTTTTTGGAGACCGAGAACGGGCTGCGCTTCCAGCCCTGGGTGCACGGCTACAAGGTGGAGATTGAGGAGGAGGCCCTCCGGCGGGTGTTTGTCCCCGACGAGGAGGTGATCCACGAAATTGGATTCTTCGTCTCCGGAGTCCCCATTACACTCTTTGGCTTCCTCGAGACGGACCGCCACTTGGTCGGCCCCAAGGATCCAGAGGCGCCCATGTTTCTGTTCGGGGCGGACAAGCTGGGCCGCGACATGCTCACGCGCATGATCTACGGGACGCGCATCTCCATGTCCATTGGGCTGGTGGGTGTGGCCCTCAGCCTGATTCTGGGCATCCTGCTGGGGGGCCTGTCCGGTTTCCTGGGCGGGCACGTGGACAACATCATCCAGCGGGTCATCGAATTCATCCGCTCGGTGCCGACCATCCCGCTGTGGATGGGGCTGGCGGCGGCCCTGCCCACGGACTGGCCGCCCCTGCGGATCTACTTTGGCATTACCGTGATTCTCTCGTTCATCGGCTGGACCGAACTGGCTCGCGTGATCCGGGGACGCTTTCTGGCCCTGCGCACCGAGGATTTCGTAGTTGCCGCCCACCTTGACGGCGTGGGCCAGATGCGGATCATCCTGCACCACATGGTGCCCTCGTTCCTCAGCCACATCATTGCGGCCCTGACACTGGCCATTCCCAACATGATTCTGGCGGAGACGTCGCTCAGCTTCCTGGGACTGGGCCTGCGCCCGCCGATTGTGAGCTGGGGCGTGCTGCTGCAGGAAGCCCAGAACATCCGCACGGTGGCCACCGCGCCCTGGCTATTCTCCACAGGCGGCGCGGTCTTCATTGCCATCCTGGCCCTCAATTTCGTGGGCGACGGCCTGCGCGATGCGGCGGATCCCTATGCCCGTTGAGCGACAGCTGCCGGCGGAGGATCTGCTGCTGGAGGTCCGCGACCTGCACGTCCATTTCCCATTGGACGAGGGCACGGTCAAGGCCGTGGCCGGGGTGGACTTCGACGTCTACCGCAACCGCACCCTGTGCGTGGTGGGCGAGAGCGGCTGCGGCAAGAGTGTTTCGGCACAGTCCATCCTGCAGCTGGTGGATCGGCCGGGAAGAATCGTCCAAGGCCAGATTCGGTTCCATCGGCACGATGCGGACGGGAGTGTGACGGTCACCGACTTGGCTGCCCTGCGCTCCTCCAGCCGGGCACTGCGGGCCATCCGCGGCCGCCATATCGGCATGGTGTTCCAGGAACCCAACACCTCTCTCAGCCCCATCCACACGGTTGGCAACCAAATCTCCGAGGTGATCCAACTGCATCTGGGCGAGGACGAGGAGGCGGCCCGGCGACGGGGCATCGAGATGCTGGAACGCGTCGGCATCGCGCGTCCGGCACAAAACTACGACGCCTATACCTTCGAACTGTCCGGCGGCATGCGCCAGCGGGTGATGATTGCCATGGCGCTGGTCTGCAGCCCGGCCCTGCTGATCGCCGACGAACCGACCACGGCCCTGGACGTCACGACCCAGGCCCAGATCATGTCCCTGCTGCAGGAGCTGCAGGCGGACTTCGGCATGGGCGTGATGCTGATTACCCATGACCTGGGGGTGGTGGCCGAGATGGCGGACGACGTGGTGGTCATGTATCTGGGCCAGGTCGCCGAGTACGGGGATGTGGACCGCATCTTCCATGCCCCGGCCCATCCCTACACCAAGGCCCTGCTGCGTTCCATTCCCAATCTCGACTTCGACCAGGACATCCGCCTGGATTCCATACGGGGCATGGTTCCGGATCCCTTCCATCGGCCCGTCGGCTGCCCCTTCGGTCCCCGCTGCGACGAGGTCATCGAGGGGCGTTGCGAAGCTGAAAATCCTCCTGCCTTCAGCCTAGAGGAGGGCGGATCCGTGCGCTGCCTCCACTACGAGGAGGTGACGCTGTCATGAGCGAGGCCAACGGCACGCTGTTGTCCGTGCGCAACCTGTCGATGTTCTATCCCGTGCGCGGCGGCTTCCTGCAGGGGCACAGGGGGGAGGTGCGGGCCGTCGACGATGTTTCGTTCGACATTCAGGCTGGCGAAACCCTGGGCCTGGTAGGGGAGAGCGGCTGTGGCAAGACCACCACGGGCCGCTGCATCCTGCGTGTCGTGGCGCCGACCGCCGGCGAACTGTGGTACCACCCGCGGGAAGGGGAATCGGTCGATCTGGCCCGGCTCGACACCGGGGGGCTGCTGCCGTGGCGGCAGGAGATCCGGATGATCTTCCAGGATCCCTTCGCCTCGCTCAATCCCCGGCTGCCCGTGCTGGAGATCGTGGGCGAGTGCCTGAAGGTCAACCGCGGCCTGCGCGGTTCCGCCCTGGAGGAACGAGTGGCGGAACTGCTGGGCTTGGTGGGCCTGCGCCCGGAGTACATGCGGCGCTATCCCCATGCCTTCTCCGGGGGCGAGCGCCAGCGGATCGGAATTGCCCGCGCCTTGGCCCTCAATCCACGCCTGGTAGTGGCGGACGAGGCGGTCTCGGCCCTTGATGTCTCGGTGCGTTCCCAGACCCTGAACCTGCTTCAGGATCTGCAGAATGAGATGCAGTTGACCTACCTCTTCATCTCCCACGACCTGAGCGTCATCCGCTATGTTTGCAACCGGGTGGCGGTCATGTACGTGGGCAAGCTGGTGGAACTGGCCGACACCCGATCCCTGTTCCTGACTCCGCAGCATCCCTACACCGAGGCTCTGCTCTCCTCGGTGCCCAAGCCGGATCCCCGGGTTCGCAGCCAGCGGATTGTGCTGGAGGGGGATGTGCCCGACCCGTCTCAGCCGCCGTCCGGCTGTCACTTCCATCCTCGCTGCCGCTACGCGGTGGATCGCTGTGCCGAGGAAACCCCGCCTCTGCGCGAGACGGCCGACGGGCATCATGTCGCCTGCCACCTGGCGGACGAGATCGAGCTGGTCGGTATCCATGGCTAGTCGGTGGCTTGGCGGCAAGGCCCGGCCCGTGCCGTCACTGCGGGAGCTGAGCGTCCGATCGTCGAGACAGGTTCTTGGTCGTTGGCAGGCCAACATTGTGGAGACGAAGGCCGCAACCCTATTCCGGGAACGACTGCGGTACAAAATGGGTTGTGGACAGATGAAGGCAAACGTCGGCATCCTGGCGTTTCCGTGCCTTGAGGAACTTGGTCATGCGTGAACTTCCCATGACAGCGGCGGTGCCGCCCGTTCCTGGATCCGTTGCAGAGAAAGCAATTCCGGCCAGGGTCCCCACTTGGAACACGCCGGAATTTCCAGCTGAACGGCCCAGGGAAGAAGAAATGCTCGCAGGTCGGCACCAGCTCATTGTCGTGTACCTAATCGAGGCTCTGGTGGCGATCCTGCGAAAGTGGAACCGGCCGTTCGAGGTGGTGACAGAGCGCGGCTTGTACTTCCAGTTGGAAGGCAGGTGGCGCCACTGCGATCCCGATGTCATGGTCCTCCCCTTCGAGTTGGAAGGGGATGGGGCGGTGCGGCGCGGGGACATGCCCACAGCACCCCTGTGCGTGTTCGAAGTATCCTCTCCCGAGACAGTGAATAAGGATTTGGTGCAGAAGAAGAAGTGGTACGCCGGGATGGGGATTGCCGAGTATTGGATGGTGGATCCCGTCAGTGAACCGACGAAGACTGTCCGCATGGGAGCAATCCTGGACGGAGGGCCGCTGCAAGGCTGGCAATTGGGGCCCGACGGTCGTTACCTGCCACTGTCCGTGACCTGGCGGGAGGAGGAAGGGGCCTGGGTGGGCTACTCTCCAGTCCTGCGCCATGAACTGACGCTGTCACAGGAATTGCATGACCAGCATCGGGACGGCGGGTTGCGCTTGAGGGAACCTGAGACGAAAGTGCCGGTGCGCTCGCACGAAGAGATGCTTGAAGACCATGAGACGCTGTGGTCCGACCACGAGGAGCTGCGGTCCGACCATGAGGAACTGCGGTCCGACCACGAGGTTCTGGCTACGAGCTACCGGGATGCGATCGCAGATCGTGAAGCGCTGATTTTCAACCTGGTCGCCGCCACCTTTGATCAAGACACTGCACAGCGGATGAGGGTGTTCCTGGAACGGGCCGGTGCGACTTTGCCCGACACTGGTCTCATCATGGCTTGGCTGGCTGAAGCAGAAGGCCCGCAGTTCCTGACCGAGGTGCGCAGGCACTGTGGGTTGCCCGACGAGGAATAGTACGCCGTCGGGGACCGACGCACCTTTGCCTTCCGATTGTCGCTTTCATCCGCACTGCTGCCACGCGGTGGAGCGCTGCGCCAAGGAAACACCCCCTGCGGGCAACCACCACCGGGCGTCATGTTGCCCGTTACGTGGCGGACGTGATCAAACTTGCCGGTAACCGCGCAAAGGCGGCGACCTGATCGCAACGGTCCCGAACCTGGTCGGCCGGAGGTCCATGCGGTTACGGTTGCCAGGGGCATGCCACACTTGCGGCCACCTCGATTCTGCGTCCCTGCTCGAGCCACCGCTTCCCCTGCCCGGGCAAATCCGGCCCAAGTGGTTGTTATCCCTTCAGGGCGCCGGCGGTCGTGCCCGCAAGATAGTAGCGCCGTACCAGAAGAGCACACACCGCAATGGGCAAAGTGCCGACCACGCCAGCCGCGAACATAGGCGCAAACTGGAAGGATCCGTAGGTCAGAAAAAAGTCGATTGTGGTTGGCAAAGTACGCGCCTTTGTACTGGTCAGGAAGAATGCAATTACAAATTCGTTCCAGGCCCCTATGAAAATGAATATCCCCGTTGTGAAGAATCCGGGGAGCAAGAGCGGCACCGTAATTCGCCCAAAGGCACCCAACCGGGTACACCCATCTGCCTGGGCCGACTCCTCCAGCTCTTGTGGAACGTCGGAAATGAAAGTACGCAGCATCCAGACGGCAAATGGCACATTCCATGGGAGATAGAAGAGAATCAACCCCAAGTGGGAGTCGTTCAGGCCGAGTTGATTGGCCATAACCAGAAAGGGGTAAACCAAAGCGATGAGGGGAGCCACCATGATGGCAATCAACAAATAGGCCAACCAGTCCTGGCCCCAGAAGCGAAAGCGCGCAAAGCTATAGGCGGCCGGAATGGCCAACAGCACCGAGAGCAGTGTGGTGGCCGTTGCCACGATGGTACTGTTCCTTAGATAGAAGGAGATGTTTACATCTTCAAAAACCTGTTTGTAATTCAGGAGTGTAAAGGGACTGAAGAAACGGGGTGGATAGGCCTGAATGTCCCCTGGATGCTTGAAT
>JAPPAJ010000171.1 GCA_026705565.1 Caldilineaceae bacterium
ACGCACGCGCAGGGTCCGCATGACGGTCGGGGGCTCCTGCGTTGTAGACTGCGGGATGCTGGTCACGGTGTCGTCTTCACCGTGTCCGGTTGAGGGCCCGGTTCGCCGTCGGGTCCTCTCTTCCGCAGCAATTGTAGTACAAGAGTTCGACTGTCAACCATTCGATATAAGCCCCATGCGTTTCGAGTGGCCAAACCTCCGCCCCCTTCCTCCGGCTCCCCTGGTTCGATCAAGGTTTGCCCATTGGTACAACCACATCCACGGTTCCTAACCCGATCCATCGCACCGGCCTTTGGCCTGCAAACAGACATCCCCGGATCTCGGCATCGGGGGGGGGGGCGGAACCGACTCGCAGAGAGACAGGATTTCCCGATTCGCGCCGTTTGGTGCACGATCAATAGGGAACAGCTGAGGGGGCGGAACTACCAGACGTGACTGCACACTCCCATTGGCGGCATTGGCTGACGCACCTTGTGCCGGCATGGTGTCAAGCATCAGCCAACGCACGGACCCAACCGTGATTCGACTGGAGATTCGCGGCGGCTTGGGTCACCGCGCACGCGCAGTCACTGCCCAATTGCCCTTTCTGGGCCTGGCGGCTACCGGTACCTGCGAGGCGACCGCTGTTTACTTTCTGGACGCGGACTTTGACGACGACGCGCTGGAATTGCTCTGCGCACGGCTGCTCAGGGATCCCGTAACCGAAACGGCCGCGTGGGTGCGCGATCCCCGGGACAATGCAGACAGCCCTGCAGCCGTGGAGGTCGCGCGCAAGCGAGGAGTGACGGATGCAGAGGCCCGCGTCCTTGAGCACGCATTGGTTCGCTTGGGATTTCCCCCTGCCCGAGCGGCACGCGCAACGCGCTACGAATTTGCGGGATCGCTCGGCGAGGAGGACCTGCATCGGATCGCCCGCGACCTGCTGTGCAACGCCACCACGGAACGGTATGCGGTGGGATGGTTGCAGCCCGAGTTCGAGGAAGGGGCCGGGCATTCAAGCCGATGCGAGACCGTACCGGTGCGAGCTCTTACAGACGGGCGGCTGGCAGCCCTGAGCCGGGATCGAGGCCTGGCCCTGAACCTCGCCGAGATGCAGTGCATCCGCCGGGCGTTTCGGGACTTCGGGCGCGATCCCACGGACGTGGAACTGGAGACGCTGGCCCAGACCTGGTCCGAGCACTGCCAGCACAAGACCTTCAAGGCCCGCATCCGTTTCCGCCACGAGGATCCGCAGGGCCGGCCCATCGGCACAGAGACCATTGACGGGATCTTTGATGCCTGCATCCGCGCGGTCAACCACGAAGTGGCCAAGGAGTGGCTCGTCTCGGTTTTTGAGGATGATGCGGGGGTGATTCGGTTCACCGACGACCTGGATCTGGCGTTCAAGGTGGAGACGCACAACCATCCCTCTGCCCTGGATCCCTTCGGCGGCGCGCACACCGGCGTTGGTGGTGTCGTGCGGGATGTCCTTGGTGTTTCGGCCCGGCCCATCGCCGCCACCGATGTCCTCTGCTTTGGTCCGCCGGACCTGCCCGACGCGGAGGTGCCCGCCGGAACCCTCCATCCGCGTCGGATTCGGGAGGGGGTTGTGCGGGGGATCGGCGACTACGGGAACAAACTGGGTTTGCCCACACTGAGTGGCGCCATCGTCTACGACCGCGGCTACGTGAACAATCCCCTGGTCTACTGCGGCTGTATCGGCGTGGTGCCGCACGGTGTCCACCCGACGGGAGCGGAGGTCGGCGATCTGGTGGTGGCACTCGGTGGCCGGACAGGCTTGGACGGCCTGCACGGCGCCACCTTTTCCTCCGCGGATCTTGCCGAGGATACCCGGGAGACGCAGGGCAGCGCCGTGCAGATTGGTGATCCCATCCTCGAAAAGGGACTGATGGAGTTGCTGGGCCAGGCCCGCGATGAACGGCTCTATACGGCGGTCACGGACTGCGGTGCCGGCGGGTTCTCGTCCGCCGTCGGCGAGATGGGCGAGGAGCCCCAGAATCGGATCGAGAGCCGGGTCCCCGGGCTCCGTCGCGTCGACGAGATAGAGAGCTTC
>JAPPAJ010000163.1 GCA_026705565.1 Caldilineaceae bacterium
TCGACATGTTCGTCCGTTTCGGTCGCGGGCGCGGCCTCGGCAGCGGCCGCCTTCAGCAGACGTTGCACGGCCGGTGTCGGCTGCGCGCCGCGGGCAATCCAGTGGTTGGCCCGTTCCACGTCCACCACGATGGTTTCCGGTTCGGTGCGCGGATTGAAGTGCCCGATGTTCTCGATGAAACTGCCGCTGGTGGCCTTGCGTTGATCCGCGACCAGAATGCGGTAGGTCGGCTTGTTCTTGGTGCCTTTGCGCACCAGTCGAATACGAACCACTGTGTAGGGTCTCCTGAGGGTTGTTGGTGTCAGCGGAGATCCTGCCCCGCCATCAGCCGCTTCATGTGCCGCGTGCGGCCACGCTGGCGGCCGCGGCCGCCTCCCGACATCTCCTTAATCATGCCCTGTGCCTCGCGGAAGCGCTTGAGGAGGTCGTTCACATCCTGCACGCGCGTGCCGCTGCCGGCCGCGATGCGGCGGCGGCGGCTGCCGTTGAGCACGCTGGGGTTGCGCCGTTCCTGCAGTGTCATGCTGTTGACGATGGCTTCGCTCTGCTTCAGACCGTGCTCCATGTCCTCTTCGTCGAGATCCGCGAGCAGATTCCGGGCGCCCGGCAGGAGTTTCAGAAGGTCGGACAGGCTGCCCATCCGCTTGAGCGAGCGCAACTGGTCGAGGAAATCCTCGAAGTCGAGCTGGCCGCGGGCCATTTTGTCGCCCAGCCGTTCACTCTGCTCGTCGTCCAGAAACTGCTCGGCCTTCTCGATGAGCGTAAGGACATCCCCCATGCCCAGAATGCGGCTGGCCATCCGTTCGGGCTCGAACACGTCGAGACCGTCCATCTGCTCGCTGGTCCCCATGAATTTCACGGGAACCCCGGTTACCTGACGCACGCTGAGCGTGGCGCCCCCGCGGGCATCGCCATCCACCTTGGTCATGATCAACCCGGTGAGGGGCAAGCTGGCCTGGAAACCCTCCGCCACATTGACGGCCTCCTGGCCGGTCATGGCATCCACAACCAGCAGGGTCTCGGCCGGATTGACCCGATCCTTGATCTCGGCAAGCTCCGCCATCAGCACGGAGTCGATTTGGGTGCGGCCGGCCGTGTCCAGGATGCAGACAGTATGCGCCTTGCTTCGGGCGAACTTCATGGCGCGGGCCGCGATGTCGGGTGCCCGGGCACCTTCGCGCTGGGCGAACACCGGAACATCAATCTGCCGGCCCAGGGTCTCAAGCTGATCGATCGCAGCCGGCCGCTGCACGTCCGCGGCTACCAGGAGCGGAGTCTGGCCCCGTCTGCGCAGGTGCACGGCCAGCTTGGCCGCCATCGTGGTTTTGCCCACGCCCTGCAGACCCACCAGAGCCAGGGCATGGGGGGCCTGGCCGGCAAAGTTCAGCGGCGCCGGTTCGCCCAGCAGGGCAATCAGCTCCGCATGCACGATTTTGACCACCTGCTGGCCGGGGGTCAGGCTTTGCAGGACTTCGGTCCCGGTGGCGCGTTCCCGGATGCGCTGGGTGAAGTCCTTGACGACCCGGTAGTTGACATCCGCCTCCAGCAACGCCATGCGGATTTCGCGCATGCCGGCCGCGATGTCCTTCTCGTCCAGGCGCCCCTTGCGCGACAGGGCGTCAAACGTGTTCTGAAGTCTTTGGCTCAGTGAATCGAACATGCCTGCAAGCACATGGGGTCAAATCGGCCGGTGGCGCGCCGCGCCGCCCGGCCCACTGGAACGGGACCGCACATTGTAGGGCGGCCGGGCGGCCGGCGCAATATTTGCGGTTTCCGGGCAGGCATCGCGCCCGGCCGGGAGACCGCGCGGTCAGAGGTTCTGGTCTTCGGTGTTGTTGAGGGTGTTGAAGCGGAGCTCGGACATGGAACCTTCATCGGCTTGCCCTGCGTCCCGGATGCCATCGTCGGCAATCGGGTCCAGGTTGCCGTACAGCATGCGTTGGACCCGGGCGCGCGCCCGGCCCGACATGGAGGGAGTGGTCTCCTGGGCCAGCAGCCGCAGTGCGTTGGCTATGATCAGGCTCTCCTCGACGACAGCGCGGTCGGCGGCCGAAAGGGACCCCAGATACCGATCCTGAAGTTCACTGTTGCCTGCCAGGTGATCGGCTTTGTCGAACAACGTGCCAATGCGGCCATCTTCCTCCGACAACGGGGGAAACTCCGATTGGTGATCGAACGGGGGCATGTCGGATCTCCTTGGTCAACCCAGGTCCCGCGCCAGGGCGGCCCTGAGTTCCTTGATGGCCCTGAACTGCATCGCCCTGATGGATACCTCGGTTTTGCCCATGATCGCCGCTACTTCCTTGACGCCGTAGCCCTCAAGGAAGCGCAGGGATATTACCTGAGCCTGGGAGTCGGGTAGGCGCGCAATGGCCGCCCGCAGGGATTCGGCATCCAGGGAATCCCGCGTGGCCCGGAACGGGTCCGGTTCGCGCGAAGGCAGGTTCATGTGCGTGTCGATCGGGAAGAACGCGGCTCGCACGTCCCGGCGGATGTGGTCGCGAATCTGGTTGTTGGCAATGGTGTAGAGCCATGAGGTAAAGGTGTACTTCCACGGTTGACCTCTGTTGATGGCCTCGTAGACCTTGAGAAACACGTTGCCCGTGAGGTCCTCCGCCAGCTGAAGGTCGGGGATGCGCGTGTAGATGAACCGGAAAATGTGGCCCGAGCACAGATCGAAAAGCTGGTTGAAGGCATCGGGATCGCCGTTCCGGGCGTCATCCAGAAGGTCGGTGGGAATCTTGACTCTCACGTCGGGTCGGGGCTGTGAAGAAGGGAGGAAAACGAGACCCGCAGACTCGTCCTTACCCTTAACGATAGCAGTCGCAGGGCCTGTCGGGGCTGTCCATTGCGAAATTCGACCGCGCTCCGGGGGCGGCCGCCTCATTCGCCCCGGGCAGGTCCGCGATCGTGGCGGGCTACGTAGTGCAGCCTCTGGCCGATTGTGACCAGCAGCGCCAGACACATGGGGACCAGCACCACATCCGCCACATTCAGCATGAGACCGACGCCCAGCAACACGATGCGTTCGCTGCGCTGCAGCCAACCGGCCTTGCCGGGAATCTCAAGGCCTTCCGCCCGGGCCTTGACATAGGACACAACCACCGATGCCCCAATCACCGCGGCAGTCAACGGAATGCTCCAGTTCAGCGGCAGGCGCATCGGCCCGCCAAGTTGCAAATGGATTAACAGTCCCAACAGGACGCAGATTTCGGACAGACGGTCGAAAGTGCTGTCCAGGCAGGCTCCATATCGCGTCACGCGGCCCGTGTTGCGGGCCAGCAGGCCGTCCAGACTGTCCAGGCCGGACACCAGGATGTAGGCCAACCCACCCCATCGGGTCCACCCGGCCGCAATCAAGTAGGCCGTGGCTACGGCCAGCCACAAGCCGATCCAGGAGATAAGGTTGGGCGTCAGGCGCGACCACAGCAGGAACCGCACGACGGGTAGTTCAACGTGGGCCAACAGGGAACGGCCCCAAGTCTCGATCACGGTTGTGTGCAGCCTTGTTCCAGGGAATTCCGCTACATTCTGACAGCATCCGTACACCGCAGGACGGTTCGTCCCGTACACGTGGTCCCTGAAGACCATATCGGGGGTGTGGTTGTGAGAAGTGGACGGATCCGGTGCTCGCCGAATTAAGGCGCCGGGACCGGGTTCGCGTAAGATGGAGCTTGGCAGCATGCGCGCGGTCGCGTCATTGTGCCCTCCGGCGCATTCTTTCACACCACATTCTGGACATGTCCCTTTCCGCCCCGATCAAAGTGGCAGTCACCGGTGCTGCCGGCAACGTCGGCTATGCGCTGGTTTTCCGCATCGCGGCCGGACAGATGCTGGGCGCCGGCCAGCCGGTTCACCTGTCGCTGATTGAAATTCCGCCGGCCATGCGCCAGGCGGAAGGTGTGGCCATGGAACTGGAGGATTGTGCCTTCCCATTGCTGGACGGAATCGACGTGACCGATTCCGCCGAGGAGGGTTTCGACGGAGTGCAACACGCGCTGCTGGTGGGTTCCCGGCCCCGCGGGGCCGGCGAGTCCCGGGCGGATCTGGTTGGCAGCAACCTGCCAATTTTCCGGAGCCAGGGACAAGCCCTGAACGCACGGGCTGCCGATGACGTGCGGGTGACGGTGGTTGGCAATCCGGCGAACCTCAACGCCCTGATTGCCCATCGCCATGCACCGGACATTCCGGCCTCAAGGGTTACGGCCCTGACGCGCCTCGACCACAACCGGGCGGTGAGCCTGGTTGCGCGCACAGCCGGAGTGCGGCCCGACCAGGTGGCGGATGTGGCCATCTGGGGCAACCACAGCGCCACGCAATACCCGTGCCTGGCCCATGCCACGATCGACGGGCACAGGGACTGGCCCTTGTTTTCGGATCAGGCTTGGATAGAGGAGCAATTCATACCCAGGATCCAGAACCGCGGCGCGGAAGTCATTGAGGTCAGGGGAGCCAGCAGTGCGGCCAGCGCGGCCGTGGCTGTTACCGACCACGTGCGGGATTGGCACTTGGGCACCGGCGGCGATCGGACCACCAGCATGGCCATCGTGGGTGAAGGGCAGTACGACACTCCGCCCGGAGTGGTATTCAGTTTTCCGGTGAGGGTTCGGGACGGGGAAATCGAGGTTGTCTCAGGCCTTCAACTCACCCCTTTCGATCGTCGCATGGTGGATGTCACGGGGAAGGATCTGCTGGAGTTGAGGCTCACGGCCGACGCGTTCCTGAGTTGACAACGGGGCCGCGGGTCGGGTAGATTGGTCGCATGAGCAATGCGATTGTGTCGCGGATCAACAAGTCCGCCGGTCAAGCCAGCGATCGCGCCACCCATGGTGGTGCCGAGTTGGCGCGTCCCTTCTCGTTTAGCGACTATTTCTATTACCGATTTGCAGGGACGGGACCGCACCGCGAGCCAGGGAGTTGCGTACAGGTCAACTGATACCGGACAACCAGGCGACGTAGGAGCGGTCCAGACTTGGATCGCTTTTTTTTTGCTTGCCCTGGCACACCGCCTTGACCGGCCGGAAATCCACCCATGACTGTTTGCAGAGGCGTGCGCGGCGCCACCACCGTTGTCGAGAACAATGCCCGGGAAATCTTGGCCGCCACACGGGAACTCCTGGCCATGATGATCCGGCTGAACGGAATCGAGGCGGAGGACGTTGCCTCGGGCATCTTTACGACCACGCAGGACCTGGTTGCCGCGTACCCCGCAACCGCGGCTCGTCAGTTGGGCTGGATGTCCGTGCCGCTGTTGTGTGGTCATGAAATGGCCGTTCCGGACGGCCTGCCCCGGTGCGTCCGCATCCTGCTGCACTGGAACACGGACCGCAGCCAGGACGAGATTCATCATGTGTATCTGAAGGAAGCGGTGCAGCTGCGCCCCGACCAGTCGGAGTTGCCGCCGGTGAACATGCAACAGTTGAACCAGTGGGTGGAAGACCAGATGCGTAGGCATGGGGGGGTGTGATGAGAGTTGCCTTTCAAGGAGAGCACGGTGCCTATTCCCATGCGGCCATCCTGATGCATTTTGGAGAGGACGCCGGGATCCGGACGGTGCCCTGCCGCAGCTTTGCCGAACTCTTTGCCGCGGTGGATGCCGGCGAGGCGGAGTTCGGTATGGTGCCCGTGGAGAACTCGCTGGGCGGCGCGGTCACCGGCATCAACGACCTTTTGCTGAACTACGACTTCAAGGCTTCGGCGGAAATCCTGTATCCGGTGCGCCACAACCTGGTCGTGGCTCGGCCGCCGGAGGGCTCCCCGCGGGAGGCAATCACCCACGTGCGAAGCCATCCTCAGGCCCTGGAACAGTGTCGGGAGTACTTGGCCCGCCAGAGCCTTGTGCCGGTGGACTGGTATGACACGGCCGGGGCCGCCAAGTCGCTGGTGGAGGAACCCGCGCCGGGAACCGCCGCGCTGTCCAGTCGGATTGCCGCCGACACCTGGGACCTGGAAATTGTGGACAGCGACGTAGCCGACGGGCCGGGCAATTTGACCAGGTTTCTTTTGATTGGCCACGAAACCGCCGAACGCACGGAGGACAGCAAGACAGGGGTGCTGTTTGCGGTTCCGGACCAACCCGGCAGTCTGGTCAAGGCCCTGCAGGTGTTTTCCGATCGGAACATCAACCTCACCAACATCAGCAGCTTCCCGCGCCGCAATCGCAGGTGGAACTATGTGTTCTTCATGGAGTTCCTCGGCCACGTCGAGGACCCGACGGTCTCGGAGGCCGTCACGCAGCTGCTGGTCAACACCGCCTTCCTCAAGCTACTCGGCAGTTTTCCGAGAGCCCCCGAACCGGACGATCTGTCGCCGGGCCGCATCCCCGGATTCGGCAAGTAGGCGCACCGCCCATATGCACGTCTCGCATCCCTTGCCCATTCAAGCCAACCAAGCAAAGGAACACCAACACCATGATTGTTGTGATGAAACAGACAGCCGACGCAGACGACACTGCGCGGGTCGCCCAGCACATCGAGGAACGGGGCTTCAGCCTGCACATCAGCAAGGGCGAAGCCAGAACGATCATCGGCATCATCGGTGCCAATGAACATGAACTGGACAGCGATTCGTTCGAGGTCCTGCCGGGTGTGGAGAAGACCATGCGCATCATGCAGCCGTTCAAGGCGGCCAGCCGCGACTTCACCCAGAAGAAGACCGTGATCAACGTCAACGGTTCCCAAATCGGCGGGGATCGCGTGGCCGTGTTTGCGGGTCCCTGCAGTGTGGAGACCCGCGAGCAGATCTTGGAGACGGCCTATGCGGTGGCCGACACCGGAGCGCAGTTCCTGCGCGGCGGCGCCTTCAAGCCCCGTTCATCGCCCTACAGCTTCCAGGGACTGGGCCATGAAGGGTTGGAACACCTGGCGGAGGCCCGTGAGAAGACGGGCCTGTCCATCATCACCGAGGTGATGAGTGTCGAGGACATTGAACTGGTGGAGCAGTACACCGACATCTTTCAGGTGGGCGCCCGCAACACCCAGAACTATCCCCTGCTCAAGGCCCTGGGCCGGGCCAGCAAGCCCGTGTTCCTCAAGCGGGGCCTCGCCGGCACGCTGGAGGAGCTGCTCATGAGCGCGGAGTACATCCTTAGCGAGGGCAACATGAACGTGATGCTGTGTGAACGCGGGATCCGCACCTTCGAGACCTACACGCGCAACACCTTCGATGTCAATGCGATCCCGGTGTTGCAGAACCTGACCCATCTGCCGGTTATCGCGGACCCGGCGCACGGCACCGGCAAGTGGGACCTGGTGAACCCGATTTCGAAGTCGGCGGTGGCAGCAGGCGCCGACGGCGTGATGATCGAGGTTCACCCCAACCCCGCCCAGGCCAAGAGTGACGGGGCGCAGAGCCTGACCCTCAAGAATTTCGCGGCGCTGATGAAGGACCTGAAGCGGGTGGCGGCGGCTGTCGACCGCTCCATTTAATCCGGCCCGGATTGCAACCCACCCACCCGACCAGGAAGACCCATGTCGTTTACATTGGCCGACTGCCGCGTTGCGGTGGTCGGCCTAGGCCTAATTGGCGCCAGCCTGTGCGCCGACCTTACCCGCCTCAAGGTTTGCCGCGAGGTGCGCGGCGTCAGCCGGTCATCCAGTACGGTGGCGCGCGGCATCGCGGAGGGAATCATCGACCAGGGAACCACCAGTTTGCAGACTGGCGTCCAGGGAGTCGATATCGTGATTCTTGCCTCGCCGGTCCGCATCGCAATCGGACAGCTGGAACGAATTGCCGGCCACCTCAAGGAGGGGGCCATCGTTGCTGATGTTGGCAGCACCAGCGTCGAGGTTGTCAAGGCCATGGAAAGGATGCCCACGCATGTCCAGCCGATTGCCACGCATCCGATGGCCGGCAAGGAAACAAGCGGTTTCGACTCGGCGGAACGGGGACTGTTTGACAACGCGACCTGGATTTTGACTCCCCTGGAACGGACTTCGAGCCGGACCGTGGACGTGTTTCGCGAACTGGTCGAGGCCGTCGGGGCCCACCCCTTGATGATGGAGCCCCACAAGCACGATCGGGTGGTGGCCGCCATCAGCCATGTGCCGTTCCTGCTGTCCAGCGCACTGGTGGGCAGCGTCGTTCGAGCCGGTGAGCAGGATCCGGAGGTCTGGGAATGTGCGGCCGGCGGTTTCCGCGACACGTCGAGGGTTGCGGCCAGCGAGGCCGGCATGTTCATCGACATTCTGATGACCAATCGGGAGAACGTCCACCACCAACTGGACCGGTTCATCGAGGGCATCCGGGAGCTGCGTTCAATGCTGGTTGAACGGCGGGAGGATGAATTGGTGGCCCGGTTGTCCTCGAACCGGGATGCACGGCTGGCCTGGTACGCGGCTTGGATGGAGCGCAACCGACCGGAGATTTGACGAGAGAGGGGACAAGGCGTGGAAACACTCAGGATTCAGGGCGGCGCGGCATTGGCGGGCGGCATCCGCGTTCCCGGAGACAAATCGATCAGCCACCGTTCGATACTGTTGGGAGCCTTGGGCGAAGGCGCAACCAGGGTGACCGGATTCCTGGACGGGCGCGACTGCCTGGCCACCGTTGGCATCATGCAGTCGCTCGGCGTGGGCATCGAGCGCCATTCTGCTGCCGACCTGACAGTCCACGGAGTGGGCCTGCACGGTTTGCGATCGCCGGACGGGCCTCTGGACTGCCGGAATTCCGGTACCACGATGCGTCTGCTAAGCGGCCTCATGGTCGGGCAACGGTTCGCGTCCGAGTTGACCGGATCGCCCCAGCTGTGCACGCGGCCCATGGACCGCGTGGTCTCCCCACTCCGGAAAATGGGAGCGTCCATCTCCGGTGCCGGCGGAGGTGGTACGGCGCCATTGCAGGTTGAGCCCCCGGCCCGCCCCCTGCGAGGAGTGAAGTATGCGATGCCCGTGGCCAGTGCTCAGGTCAAGTCCTGTCTGTTGTTGGCGGGTCTGTATGCCGATTCGGCCACGACTGTGATTGAACCCGGTCCGACCAGGGATCACACGGAGTGCATGCTGCGCGGCATGGGCGCGAATGTTATGAACGAAGGCCGGCGCATCACGCTGGAACCTCCGCAAAGCCTGCATGAGACCCACGTGGCCGTTCCCGGAGATCCGTCATCGGCCGCGTTCCTGATGGTGGCGGCCTGCATTGTCCCCGGCAGCCGGCTGCGGATTTTGGACGTGGGTCTCAATCCAACGCGCACCGGCCTGGTGGATGCCCTTCTGCAGATGGGTGCCGACATTCGGGTGGCCAACCGCCGGGAGGTTGCGGGGGAGGCTGTCGGGGACTTGGTGGTGGGTTACGCTCCGCTCCGCGGCTCCGAGTTCGGTGGGGACCTGATCGTACGCATGATCGACGAACTGCCGCTGTTGGCGCTCGCCTGCAGTCAGGCGGAGGGACCCTCCCGCATTCGTGACGCACAGGAGCTGAAAGTCAAGGAGTCCAACCGCATCCTGGACACCGAACAGCAACTGGCCCGGCTGGGTGCCGAGGTACATGGTACGGACGACGGTTTTGAGATTGACGGGGACTGCAGGCTGCGGGGCGCGAGGGTGGACAGCCGTGGCGATCACAGGTTGGCGATGTTGCTGAGCGTAGCCGGTCTGGCAGCACTGGGCGAGACCCGGGTCAATGGCGCGGACGTGACCGACGACAGTTTCCCTGGATTTGCGGATACCCTGGCGGTTCTCGGCGGCACGGTTGTACGGGGGCCTGCGGATGACTGAAGCCGTCACGCCGCACACCCGCAAGGTCGGACTGATTGGCTGGCCGGTCGGGCATTCCGGCTCGCCCCGGATGCACAACGCCGCCTTCGCGGCGGCCGGCATGGACTGGGTGTACCTGCCGCTGCCCGTGCCTGCGGACCCGAAGCAACGGATTGGCGAAGCGGTGCGGGGTCTGGGCGCGCTGGGGTTTCAAGGCGCCAACGTGACCATTCCGCACAAGCAGAGTGTCATGTCCCATCTCTCGGGGATTTCGTCCGTGGCCCGGGCCGCGGGGGCGGTCAACACGCTGACGGTGGCCGCGGACGGCCGTCTCGAAGGCGACAACACGGATGTGTGGGGATTCTACTCCGTGTTGGAAGAGGCGGGATGGCAGGCGCGGCGTGGATCGGCCCTGGTGCTGGGAGCCGGCGGCTCGGCCCGCGCCGTGCTGACCGGACTGCTTGAGGCTGGCTGTCGGAATGTCCGCATCCACAATCGGACACGTGTCCGGGCCGAGAACCTGATCCGGGATTTGCGAGATCTCTATCCCGGGGCAACGCTGCGGGTGGTTGGTTCGAGCCGCGAAGTATGGGAAACGGGCCGCGAAGTGGACCTGGTGGTGAATTCAACCTCGCTGGGCATGGATCCGAACGTGGGCACGTGTCCCGTGGCGGCGGACTTTCCGTGGCGGGTTGGGCAGTGGGCGTACGACTTGGTTTACAACCCTCCGACTACCTTGTTCCTGCAACGGGCCGGGCAGGGCGGTGCGCGATGCATCGGTGGCATGGAGATGCTGGTCCGGCAGGGAGCCCGCTCCTTTGAGATCTGGACTGGCCGGTGGCCCGACCTCGACCTTATGCGAAGGGAACTGAAACTACATCTAGGACTTGAAACCGATGGTTGACCAAATTGATGCCATTTTCCAGGCGGACGACTACGGGGTCCACTACCCGGATTCACGGGGCAGGTTTGGACCGTACGGCGGCAAATATGTGCCCGAGACTCTGATTCCGGCCTTGGAGGAGCTGGAGGACATCCACGCCACGGCCATGCAGGATGAAGACTTCCGCACCGAACTCAATTCGCTGCTGGAGACCTATGTGGGACGGCCCACGCCCTTGACGCATGCCAGGCGGTTGACCGAGCACTTCGGCGGCCCTGAGATCTACCTCAAGCGGGAAGACCTGGCCCATACCGGCGCCCACAAGATCAACAACGCCTTGGGACAGGCGCTCATGGTGAAGCGCATCCTGGGCAAGAACCGGGTCGTGGCCGAGACGGGAGCCGGTCAGCACGGTGTGGCCACGGCGACCGCCTGCGCGCTGTTGGACATGGAATGCGTGGTCTACATGGGTTCCGTGGACATGGCACGCCAGGCACCCAATGTGTTTCGCATGCGCCTTTTGGGGGCGGATGTAAGGGAAGTGTCCAGCGGCAGCCAGACTCTCAAGGACGCCATCAACGAAGCCATCCGCGACTGGGTCACCAATGTGCCGGACACGCACTATCTGCTGGGCAGTGCCTTGGGTCCCCATCCGTTTCCGGTCATGGTGCGCAACCTGCAGTCCGTGATCGGGCGGGAGGCCCGCCGACAGATGCTGGACCCGTCCACGGGTCCGGGGCAGCTGCCGGACGTTGTGGTGGCCTGCGTGGGCGGCGGCAGCAACGCGATTGGCATGTTCTACCCGTTTGTGATGGATCCGGGGGTGCGGCTGGTCGGCGTGGAGGCCGGGGGCCGCGGCATAGACAGCCACGAGCATGCCGCCCGGTTCGCCGATCCGAAGATGGGCCGATTGGGCGTCCTGCACGGAACCCGCAGCTATGTCCTGCAGGACGAGGACGGACAGATTGCCCTGACCCACTCCATTTCGGCCGGGCTGGACTATGCAAGCGTCGGACCCGAGCATGCCCTGTTGCGGGATCGGGAACGGGCCGAATACTTCTACTGTACGGACGAACAGGCGCTGGCGGGATTCGAACTCCTGTGTCGGCAGGAAGGCATCATTCCGGCCCTCGAGAGTGCGCATGCTGTGGGGTGGCTGCCGGAGTTGATGTCCGATGTTTCATCCGACGACGTGGTCCTGGTGTCGCTGAGCGGTCGGGGCGACAAGGATCTGGATACCGTGATGGCCGAGCTGTCCCCTGGCCACTGAGTCCAACCAAAGTCCAATTCACATGAACGGAAACGACCCCATGACAGGCGTGGAACGCATCAGATCGGCGATTGCCAACCGGCAAGGCGACACCACGGCTGCCTTCATGCCGTATTTCCCGTCCGGATTCCCTTCCCGGCCGGAGTCCGTGGCCATGATGCGGTCGATGGCCGATGCCGGAGCCGATCTGTTTGAGATCGGGTTTCCCTTTAGTGATCCATTGGCCGACGGACCCACCATTCAGGCCGCCACCCACAGGGCACTGTTGAACGGCATGAAAACGCGGGACTGTCTCGACATTGCCAAGGAATTGCGGGATGCAGGGATCACCCAGCCGTTCTGCGCCATGTCGTACTACAACCCGATCTTCAACTATGGACCCGACCGGTTCATCGAGGATGCAGTCCGGGCGGGGTTCGACGGTTTCATCATCCCCGACCTGCCGCCGGACGAGGGCCAGGAGATGGAGGAAGCCTGCCGCGAAGCCGGCCTGGCACTTGTGTATCTCCTGGCTCCGTCCAGTTCACGCGAGCGCATCGAACTGGTGACTTCCCGCAGCACGGGATTTGTCTATCTGGTGAGCGTGCTGGGCACCACCGGGGCTCGTGCATCGCTGCCGGACTACCTGACGGACTTGGTGGCGCAGGTGCGGGCCGACACGGACACCCCGGTTTGCGTCGGCTTCGGAGTTAGCAACGGCGTGCAAGCGGCCCAGGTGGCCTCGATCGCGGACGGGGCCATCGTGGGTTCTGCTCTGGTTAAGGCGGCCGATGGTCCCGATGGTGCGGATGCAGTGAAAAGCCTGGCTCGGGAGCTGGCCCGGGGGGCCCACGGGCACTGACCTCACTGGGCATCCGCGGCCGGACGGTTACAGGTTTTCCAATGAGGAGCGTGCTGCGGATGCCCCTTGTGCAATCAGGGCCGCGTCACTGGTTACGGTAATGAACTGAAAGCCCTGCAGGCGTCGTCTGCGGGCATCCTCCAGGCCGCGTCCGGCGATGCCGGGAATCTTGCCTGTGTCGCGGCAGGCGGCCAGTACCCGTTCCAGAGCCAACCGGTGCTCGTCCCGCGTGTCCATCTCCGACGGGTGGAATCCCAGGGACAGCGCCAGGTCGGACGGCCCCGTCCAACAACCCGTGATGCCGGGCGTTGCCAGAATCGCTTCGGCGTTGTCGACGGCCGTAACACTTTCAAGCTGGACTGCCACAAACAACTCATCGTTGATGCAGTCCGCGTAGTCGTCGCCGTACATGCCCGCCTGGTTCCAGCCCCACGAGCGACGGCCCAGCGGCGGCAACAGGCAGGCGTCGGCCACGCGCCGGGCATCCTCCGGCGTGTCCACCATGGGCACGATGATGCCCAGCATGCCCTTGTCCAGGAGTTGACCAATCAGGCGATAGTCGTTGGTGGCGACACGAGCCATGGGCGTGGCCGCGCCGAGGTTGATCTGGGCAATGGCCCTGCCAACATCCCGTTCATCCCAGTTTCCGTGCTGGCGGTCGACCATCACGAACTCGGCGCCGCTCCCGCTGAGAATCGCACCGGTTTCAGGGACTCCAAGACCCATCGACAGACCGAAGGCCGGCTTTCCGGCTCTCATTTGGGCCAGGGCCGTGTTCGTCTTCATATGTGGATTGTCCGGATATGCAGCGATGGTCGGAATAACCTTGGCCGCGGCGGGGACCTGCAGGCCCGACCGGCGTGCCGAGTATACAATTTGGTGCACCGGTTCGGAATCCGGCCGGGGCATCAAGATGGGTTGGGAGAAAGTTGATTTGAACCAGGCAGTTCTGGACACCGCAAAGGCATTGATCGAGATTCCTTCGGTGTCCGCCGACAACAATGTTGCGGTCATCGATTTCCTGGCAGACCGGGCCGCAGGCCAGGGCTGGGTCACCGAACGGCTGACCTATCGCGATGCGGAAGACGTGCAAAAGCATTGCCTTGTGGCCAGGGCCGGCCAGGGCACCGGGGGCGTGGCATTTCTGTCGCACACGGATACGGTGCCCGGCCTGGAGGAATGGGAGCCGTTCGCGCCCAGGATTGCGGACGGGCGGCTGTACGGCAGGGGCAGTTGCGACATGAAGGGGCCGATTGCCGCCTTTGTCTGTGCCGTGTCCGACATTCCTGCCGTGCAGTTGCGGAGCCCGGTCTACATGACCTTCTCGGCCGACGAGGAAGTGGGCCACGTTGGGGCTGCATGGATCATCGAGCATTCGGAGCTGTTGGCCACCGCCTCCGTGGAAGGCGGCATCGTGACCGAGCCGACCGGGATGGTGCCGGTCTATGCCAACAAGGGGGGCGCGTTCATGGCCGTCACGTCGCGCGGCGTTGCAGCGCATTCCAGTACCGAACGCGGGGATTCCGCCAACTTCAGAATCGCGCCTTTCCTGGCGGAGATGGCTGAACTCAAGACCCGATTCATGACCAACCCCAAGTTCAGGAACGAGGAATTCGATCCCCCGACCAACGGCTTCAACATGACGATCACCGATTTTGGCTGCGCGACCAACGTGACAGCCGAGCGTTGCGAGTGCAAGCTGTCGGTTCGAAGCATGCCCGAATCGGGATTCGAAGAGGCGGTCGCGCTCATTCTCGAACGGGCCCAGGCGTACGGGTTCGATCTGCGCAACCACGAGATTCCCTATTTCTACGGCAACAAGGATAGTGGCTTCACAGGTCTGTTGTGTGAGATTGCGGGGACTGCCGAAGCGGTTACCGTGCCTTACGGGACGGAGGCCGCCCACTATCAGCCCATGGTGGATTCGATTGTCTGGGGGCCGGGAGACATCGCCCAGGCGCACACTGTCAACGAGTTCATCGAGCTGGATCAGCTGCAGGCCGGTTACGAACAGTACGGGCAACTGGTGCGCCGGTTGTGTCTGTAGCGCGTCCCCGGTCCGGAACCTGGTTCCCGGACGGCGGCGCATGTGATCCGCGGAACGCGGTTGGGCTGGCAACCGGCCGAGCCGGTTGCCAACGACTGTTGGGCCGAAGCACATCGCCGCCACGGTTCATCCTTGCCGGACCCGCATCCTGCTGACAGCCCTCTCCGGTTTGCCGAAAGTCGAATTGGATGCGGTCGGCCAATCGCCGCAGCAAGACCTCCGGACCACGCTCTCGACTTTACATAATTCAAACTTCCGCGCTTGAGGGCGTGTCGGCTCCGGCCGCAATCCGTGCAAATCCATAGGTCAGGCCCAGCAGCACACTGAACAGGACGCTGACGGCCACGGCGGTCGGATCATTTGGTGCGTTGAGCAGATCGGCCGCTACATTGCGGACAATCGTGGTCGGTTCAAGCATGAGGTCCCAGCTGTTCCAATCCAGGAAGCGTCCGATGTAAATCCCCAGTCCGGTAGCCGGGATCGTGACTGCCGCCAGTACCCATCCCCAAGGTCGGCCGAACCGCCTGGCAATCAAGGCCTGCATCTGGTACAGGGAGCAGACAGCCAGGGCAAATCCGGTCCAGGCGTTGAACACAATTACCATGAGGTCGTACCAGACCGGTATCGGGTACCTTGGAATCAGGTGGATCAGGTCGGTGACGATGTAGGGCGCGTTGGGAAAGAACAGGAACCAGATGCCAAACAGAACGAGGTTCCCTGCGGGCACCTGCATGTTGCGGCGGTGGCCGTAGTAGAGGAGGCAACTGATCAGCATGGGCACCCAGGCCAAGGCGAGGTTCCACAGTAGGAACAGGTACGTAATGCTGCCGGTCCGCCAAACGCGGAAAGCCACCAGCAGGACACAACAGAACGTGGCCAGCACCAACATCAGTCCGATTTGCACAGAGCGCCGACGCATCAGGGCGACGAACAGGTCTGTGGTTTTCGTCGGATGGGCTCGGGTTGTCCCAATCGGGCCGTTGGCACGGCTTGGGTTGACCAAGGTATTCAAGATTGCTTCTCAGGACCCTCCGGCGGTTTCCGGAAACCAGTTCGACAGCAGATCGCGCACCAAGCCCTGCACGTCGTCTCCCATGATGAGCAGAATGGACAGGAACACAATCACAACCAGGATAATCATCAGGAGCAGTTCGATGACCCCTTGGCTGGAAGCTCGCGGTGAAGGTGGTCTGCGCACGCTGGATTCCTTGTGGGCGGGGAACGGCACAGTGCCAGTGCGCACCGGGCTTCGTGGAAAACTTGCGGGGGTGCCCGGCCGCTAGGCCTTTGTACGTCCGTTGATTTCGATCAAGTGATTCTAGACAACTTCTGGGAATTGGGGTGTGCCAGTTCCGCGTCTTGTCCCGGACAAAACGGATGCCAATCGGTTGCGGTCCGGTTGTGCGCACACGGGGCGGAACGTGTCGCGTGCAGGAATCCCGTGGGGCAAATCTGGCATCATCAACCGCCAGGCACGCTTGAGTCTCGCCGAGAAGCCTGTCCCAAGGTCCACCAGACCGAATCACAAATCACGACCAGGGGTGCCGCCAAGAGCGTCTTTGGCAATGAGTGGCATGGGGCCCGGAAGCAGGAAAGAGCTTCGATCGCGGTGGCCAGGCTCCTGGGGCATGGGGGCGATGTGGGCTGTGTTGAGCGTGCCTGTCAGAGACCAAGACCACGCCCAACCTACCCGCGGTCACCATCCAAACTGGAATGCGATTGCCGGGATCCGAAGGCCTGTGTACGGAACTACACCGCCGGCCGGTGCTATAATCCACGACCTAGCACAGTAGAAGCGTGGCGTCGTGGCAACCGATATAGAGAAGCTGTTTGACTTGCAGCAAATCGACCTGAAACGTCTGCGCATCGTCAAGCAAGTCAAGAAGTCGCTGGTCAGCGTTCGCGAGCCGATCGATTTGATTCGGTTGCGCGAATCGGTCGGTTCCATGAGCGAGGAGCAGGAGAGCCTGAAGGAGAACCAGGCCTTGGCGGAAAGCCAGGTCAAGGTTGTCAAGGAGAAGATTGCGGCCAATCAGGACCTGCTGAACAGTGGACGCCTGACCGATCCTAAGGACATTGCCGCGCTGCAGGCGCAGATTGCGGAACTCGAGTCCACCAAGTCCGCCTACGAGGAACGTGCCTTGGCGGCACTGCTTGAGTTTGAGGACAAGAACCAGCAGTATCAGCCGCTGGTCGAACGGTTGGAGGAGCGGACCGGGGAATGGGAGGAACTGCGTCGCTGTGCCCGGGAAGAACAGGAAGGCATGGCGGCCGAGTTGAAGGAGCTGAACCGGGAACGTTCGGTGCGTGCCAGCGACATGAACGAGGAAGCATTGCAAATCTACGAGGAGCTGCTGAAGCGCAAGAACGGCATCGCGGTGACCACGATCACCAACTCCTCCTGCGATGCGTGTTTCATGAGCCTGCCCACCAGCGTGGCGACGGCGCCCCGTAATGGGAGCAGCAACTACCTCCACTGTCCGAGCTGCGGCCGGATGCTGATCCAGCGCTGATTCCGAGGTTCAGTTCCCCACCGGATCCGAGCCGGTCTCCTGTGTGGAGGCCAGGACCTTGGAGACGAACTGTGCACGGTTGGTGCCCGTGCCGAGATCGTTGATGTGTTCGAGGCCGAAGGTGGCCAGGTAGGCTGTTCCGCGCCCTGAACCGTCTTCGGTGTTGGGCCGCGCGATGCCGACAACCCGGGTTGCGCCGTCGGTCTGGTCCTGGAGAACCAGCCAGGCTTCGGCACTGCCGGCCTGTGTCCCGGTTGTCAGTGCGTGCAGGGGCAGCGCCCCTTCGGCGTTGTCCGCCTGTGGCGCCAGGACGGGCGCGTTGGCCTGCAAGACGGTGGAACCGGCCGTCTGGACTTCAACGTTGAGCCGCAGGCTTCCCTGCCTCCGGGCAATTTCCTGATCGGTACTGAGGTTGACCCGGCCCTGCCATTGGAATCGGCCGTCGATGGGTACCTGGTGCGGGGTGGACCACAGCGGGTTGCCGGCAACCGTCGCCCCTCCTTGCTCGTGGACAAGGTATATCGATTTGACTCCCCGGAGTGCCGAACCGTCAACGGTGACGTCCATGAGCAGTGATGCGGTGGCTGGTTGCAGTGACCAGGCAACCTGCCCGGAGAGCGGATTGTCGGCATCGGAGGTGCCCGTGCCGGAGGATGTCAGGGAGGTCTGTCCCAAATCGGTATTGGGCCGCGCCAGATCCAGCACCAGATTGCCCCAGCCATCGAGCCCGGGTTGAAAGCCGGACACCTGAAGTTGGGTTTGTCCGTATCGGTCGGCGGTCTGTTCCTGGATTTGCACTCCGTTGAGGAGTGCCAGTCGTAGTTTGGAAGAACCCAGGACTTTGTGGCTGTGCTTTCCCATCACCAGCAAATTGCCGCCCGACACCAGATATTCGACCAACAGGTCCAGGTCGCTGTCCGAGAACGGTAGGGGAACATTGCTGGCCTTCGGGTTGCCGGCGTGATCGCCCGTGAACAAGATGACCCATTCCGGGGGCGAAGCGGCAAACAGGGCCGGCGGCACGTTGACCAGATTGAGTGCGGTGTCCCAGTAGAGGAAATCAATCCCCAGAGCCGCCAAGGTCTGCCTGTACCAGGGCGAAACGTCCGGATGCAACGGGCTGAGGTCGGCATCAATCAGGACGACTTGCGGCGAAGGGGGATGAGAGGTCAGCCAGGCGAAAACCGGGGCGTGCCATTCATCCGAGCCATCTGAAATCAACAGGAATCCTTCCAGGATGCCGGGACCCGGGACTGCATCCAGATCAAGGGTAATCGTGGCTGTGGTGGTGTCGCCCGCCGGCAGGTTGACCTGGGAAGGTGTCACCGAGACATGGGACAATGCCGGCAGGCCTGTCATGCCGGCCTGCACCAGTGAAAACTGCAGGGTTCTGTCCTCTGGACCGGTGTTGGCAATCGTGATGGAGCGGCTCAAGTTCCCTGTTGCCTGTTCCACCAGTCCGAAGTCGGCTTTGTGGGGGACCAGGAACAGTGAGTTGGCGATGGCGCGTTCGATGTTCAGCAGGCCGCTTCCCATGTCCAGCAACCCGGCCGGCGAGCCGTCGGGATTGCGCAACCCGCGGAAGTCGGCAGTATTCGCCATGGCCGAGAACACTTGGTCATTGGTCCATTCCGGATGTGCCTGTTTGAGCAGGGCTGCCGCTCCTGCCGCGAACGGGGCTGCCATTGAAGTCCCGGAGGCCTGGCCATATCCCTTGTGGCGTAGTTCACTGACCGGGGACAAGGCGTAGCCCTGGGACATGATGTAGGCCCCGGGTGCCACCAGATCCGGTTTCAGTGTTCCGAACACGGTCGGCCCGCGTCCACTGAATTCCGGCACCACCAACGGGTGGTTGCCGCGCTGGGTGGGAGTGGTGGACACAATGAGCTGGAGCGAGGTTTGGGCCAAGTGTTGCCGAATTGCCATTCCGGTGTCGTGGCCCATGAACAACGCGGGGATGCGAACGGCGCGGTTGGTATTGTCCTGGGCCATGCGCACCAGGGCGTTGCCGCCGCTGGCATGGTTGTGAACGACTACTGCCGAGGAGCCGGCTTGCTGTGCGTTTATCACCTTCGAAACAAACGAACAGAAACCGCGTTCGACAATCACAACCTGGCCCGTCAACGAGGAGGGCCGCCAAGCCTGGCAGCCATAGGGGTTGGCCGAGTCGATGGTGGCACCGTCCAGGAGCGGATAGGTATGGATCTGACCGGCCCTGAAGCGCGGTCCGAATTCCGCCTGATTGAAATCCAGATCCGTGAGTAGTCGCTGGTTTGGTTGCCCCAACCGGCTCACGTCGGCGGACTGCATACTGAACCGACCGCCGGTTGACACGGCACCGACCGTCAGGTAACTGTCGGACGGGTTGGCCACGGAAAACGGCATCGGACCGTAGTTGCCTGCTGCCATGACGACCACCATGTCGGTCGAGGCGGCATTGACCAGGGCCGAATCAAGGAAATTGTAGGGGGCGCTGTTGACACTGGGGCCGGTTCCCCACGAGCCGATCACCACGTCCATTCCGTCCTTGACGGTGTCTTCCAATGCCGCCACACCTTCCGCTGTGAAGAACGTTTTCTTTCCGCTCTGACTGTTGTAGAACACCCGGTAGCTTCCCAACCAGGCTTGGGGGGCAATGCCGGACAGGGTCGGCAACGCAATCCCTCTGAAGGCTGCGTTCGTAACGATGTTGCCGGCAGCGATGGCACCGGTGTGGACCCCGTGCGAGGAACCGGCACCAGGCCAGGCGTGGAAGTCGTTGCTGCGCGGCGGATCGGCAGTCCGGAAGTATGTTCGGGACACGACAATCTTGCCGTTGTTTGCTGCCGTGATCCCGAGTCCGCCGTCCGGGTACCAGTCCGGATAGGCAAACCCGTTGCCGTTGAACATCGGTGCCTGGTTGTGCAGGCCGGCATCAATGGAGCCGACCAGCACGCCGGTGCCGTCAAACCCGCCAGGATGGCCATCCGATGTGCGGGTCCAGGCGCGAATCAACTGTGGCCCGGCATACAGTTGTGCTTGGATCTCCAAATCCCGGTGCACTGCTCGGACGTTGGGGAGCGACGAGATGGCCGCCGCGGCCTCGGGGCCGAACCCCGAGCTGGATTGCAGGACCATTGCGTTCGTAACCGCGTTGAACGCAAGGGGATGGGCAACCCCGTCCAGACCTGTGTAGGAACTGGCGGCGACTTCGCTCTGCAGGTTGCCCAGTTCGCTCCGGAATGCCTCTTGTTCGTTCTGCAACTGGTAGGCGTATACCTCCACCGCGTCGTTTTGGGCCGCAAAGGCAACACTGTCGGTACGCGCAAACCGCTCGCGGCCAAACACCTGGGCAATTCCGGGTGACTGCAACTCCACGATCAGGCGGTTGGATGCGGACTGGCCGGGCGCCGTCGCCGCCGGCGGGACGAAAGTCTGTTCGACGCTCTCGGCGGGAAGCGGCAAGGGGAATCCGAGCAACAACAGAGCCGCGGCCATCGCGGCGACTACGGCACCCGCGATCCAGCCGGGCGAGCGCAAAGAGGGAATGAGGCGAGGCAGCTTCGACGTCATGGGGCAGCGACCGGGTTGGTCCCGGCGGAGGGGCAGCGAGCCTGTTGGACGGCAATGGTAGCAAAATTCGACCAATCCTGTATCAGCAGCCGCGCGCCGGATGTCCGGCCATCGGGCAAGGCCGGATGTCAAGCCCCTCAGGAATGATTGTTGTCCTGGGCACATCAAATTGTTTGTCTGGGTTAACAATGGTGTTGTACAATACCAACCACATGTGAGCCAAGGTGTGCCAAGTGACTGCCGAACCCCTGGATGTCTCCCGGGCCCAGGAAGACTTTCTGAAAACAGCTTATCTGTTGCGGAGTGCTGGCACTCCGGTCACGAACTCCGAGCTGGCCCAGGCCATGGGCGTGACGCCGGCTGCGGTTTCAGGCCATTCGCGGCGCCTGGGCGAGATGGGCCTGCTGACGTACGAGCGGTACCAGGAAGTCGAACTGACCGCGCGGGGGCAATTGATTGCCCTGGAAGTCCTGCGTCACCATCGCCTGCTTGAACTGTTCTTCACGGAGACCCTAAATCTGCCGTGGCAGGTGGTTCATCAGATTGCGGAGAAGTTCGAACACGATCTGGACGAGGTATTGGAAGACGCGATCGACAACCTGCTGAACAGTCCGCAGGTGGATCCCCACGGCGATCCCATCCCGGACAAGCAGGGGCGCATGCCGGTCGTGTCGGGGCAGCTGCTGTCCGAAGTGCCGGAGCAGGCGTGTCGACGCGTGGTGCGTGTCCTGTCGCAGGAGTCGGATGTGTTGACTTGGCTGGGGGAAATTGGGTTGCGGCCCGGCGCACCCATCGTTGTCAAGGAGAAGCTGCCTTTCGATGGTCCGGTGCGGCTGGACGTGAACGGCCGGGATGCCGTGATCGGCCACGACCTGGCGCAAAGGCTGCTCGTGTCGGGAACCGATGAACAATGAACGTAGACTTGGCAAGGATGGTTGGAGCATGCCGCTGGGTGCCGGCGTTCCTGCTGGTCGTCCTTTGTGGCGGCCTGGCGACAAGTTGTGCCGGCAACGGGAACGGTGGAGGTTCCGTTCCCGCGGTGGATCCCTGTGCCGCCGGCATGGCCAAGGACGATTCGCTCCGGGTTTTGTCCACCACCGGACAAATCGGCAGCGTGGTGGACCTGATTCTGGGGCTTGAGCAGATACCGGACGGGCTATGGGACCCCGACACACTGGCGGAACGAACCGGTGTCGTCGTCCTGGCATCCATCGATGTCGGCACGGAACCGAGTTCGGCTGTGATGGTCAGGCCGTCCATCGCCGTCGAGACCCACACGATGCTGGGACCCGGCGTTGATCCCCACCTGTACGTGCCGACCCTTGGCGACGCGGAGGAATTCAACCAGGCCGATGTCATCTTCTACAACGGCCTGCACCTGGAAGCCCAGATGCTGGGAGCCCTGAAGGAGTTGTCCGGCAGCCGATGCGTGATAGCCCTGGGGGACTTGCTCTACGAGGATGAGAATCTGGTGGACCGGTTCATTCACACCGACGAGGGCCTGGTGGATCCGCACATCTGGAATCATCCGGAGCTGTGGTCCCTGGCGACCGTGCGGATGGCGCAGGTTCTGGAGGGCATGTACGCCGGACCCGTGCCCGAGTTCGCGGCCAACGCGGAGAAGGTGGTGGAACGGATCGCCTTGGCTGGATCGCTCATCGCCGAACTTTACGCCGGGGAACGCATTCCGGTGCGGTACCTGGTGACAGCCCATGATGCATTCGGCTACTTCACGGCGGTGACGAATCTGGAAAACATCGGCCTGCAGGGGTTGAGCACCGAGTCCGAAGCGTCGGTGTACGACATCCAGCAGATTGCCGAAACCATCGTCGCGCATCGGATCCCGGCGATGTTTGTGGAGTCTTCGGTTTCCACGGACGCGGTGGCGGCCGTGCGCGAGGCGGTCCGGGCACGGGGATGGGACGTTCGGCTGGGTGGTGAGCTGTACAGCGATGCCCTCGGACCGCAGGGGTCGGTAGGCGAGACCTATCTGGGTATGCTTCAACACAATGCCGTGACCATCTACTTGGCTTTGGCTGAGCCCATTCCGGAGGACGGCAACTGAGGTTGGGTCATGCAGACCATGCCTCCAGCACTTGAAGTCAACGACCTGACGGTCGCCTACCGGGACAAACCGGTCCTGTGGGACGTCGACCTCCAGGTGCCGACCGGGGTCCTGATGGCCGTGGTCGGTCCCAATGGCGCCGGGAAGACCACCCTCATCAAGGCCGTCATGGGTTTGATGCAGCCTGCGGCGGGATCCGTGCAGGTGTTTGGCGAGCCGGCCGGGCGACAGCAGGTTCGACGCATCGGGTACGTGCCCCAGCGTACATCCGTGGACTGGGATTTCCCCACCAGCGTACGTGACGTTGTGGCGATGGGACGCTACAACCGCGGCGGACTGTGGCGGCGCGCGGACCGGCGGGATGCCGAGCGGGTTGCGCGTGCGCTCGCCACCGTGGACATGGAAGACTTGGCCGACCGGCAGATCAGCGAGCTGTCCGGTGGCCAGCAACAACGGGTCTTCCTGGCCCGCGCCCTCGTTCAGGACTCCGATCTCTATTTGATGGACGAACCGTTCCAAGGCGTGGACGCTGTGACCGAACAGTCCATGGTGGCGGTGTTGCGCCGTCTCCAGGAACAAGGCAGGACCGTGTTGGCGGTGCATCACGACTTGCGCACGGCGCCGGCGTACTTCGACTGGGTCGCGCTGCTGAACGTGCGCCTGATTGCAAGTGGCCCGATGGCAACCGCATTCTCGGAGTGCAACCTGCGGGAGACATTCGGTGGTTCGGCCCCCGAATGGACAACTCCGCCGGCGACGACGGCCGCTTGAACGGCACCGGCCAGGTCGATCCTGGGTGATGGAAACTTTCCTTCAATTCCTCAACGACTACACCCTCCGCAATGTGTTGCTGGGCACCGCGTGGATCGGCGTGGTCGGCGGCAGCCTCGGTACCTTTGCCTTCCTGCGAAGGCAATCGTTGCTGGGCGATGTCATCAGCCATGCGACGCTGCCCGGAGTCGTGCTGGCCTTCCTGGCCTGGCAACGGCGGGACATCGGCGTGTTGATGGTAGGCGCGGCCGGCACGGGCTTGCTGGCCACCGCCCTGATTCAGGTGGTCGATACGCGGACCAATATCAAGCGCGACGGAGCCATGGGGGTTGCCCTGGCCGTGTTCTTCGGTGTTGGCGTCCTTTTACTATCCATGATCCAGAACCTGCCGACGGCCAGCCAAGCCGGCCTGGACAAGTTCATCTTCGGCCAGGCGGCCGCCCTGGTGCAGTCGGACGTGACCGTGCTGTTGGTGGTCGGAGGAGTGGTGTTGGTCGTCCTGCTGCTGTTGTGGCGGGAGCTGAAGATCATCACGTTCGATCCCGACTTTGCCCGGGCCACGGGTTTTCGGGTAACCATCCTTGAGGGAGGGATCGTGACGCTGATTGTCGGCACCACCGTCATGGGTTTGCAGACGGTGGGGGTCATCCTGATGAGCGCCATGCTGATTGCTCCGGCTGCCGCGGCACGGCAGTGGACCGACCGGTTGTCGATCATGGTTCTCATCGCGGCTGTGGTTGGCGGAGCGAGCGGGGCCGCTGGCGCGGCCGTCTCGGCGTTCGGCCCCCAAATCCCGACCGGTCCCGTGGTGGTCCTGGTCCTGACCGCGCTCGTGTTGGTTTCGCTGTTTCTGGGACGCAAGCGCGGATTGGTGTGGCACTGGCGCCGACAGCGGCGAAGTAGAAAGCTGGCCGACCCGAACACGGTGCTGGGTGCCTTGGGTGCGCTTGAATCCGCACATGCCGGGACGGTTCGCGGCCATCCCAAGGCCGTCGTCCGCATGGCGGTGGGACAGTCCGCCCAGGTTGGTCAGGCACTGGCTGCGTTGCGGAAAGCCGGTTTGGCGGACGAACACGATGGCGACTGGTCGTTGACGGAACGCGGGCGCTCCGAGGCCGTACGGCTGGCCCGCGACCAGCGGGGCTGAGCGGTGTCCAGCCTGGAATTCGAAATCCTGGCGACGGCGATGACCGTGAGCGCGGCCTGTGCGGTGCCGGGTGCGTATCTCGTGTTGCGTCAGATGTCGATGGTGGCGGATGCGATCAGCCACACGGTTCTGCTGGGCATCGTGCTGGCGTTCCTGGTCGTGCCGCTCTACGGCCACCCGCTGATGGTGTTCGGCGCATCGATGATGGGGGTGGTGACTGTCCTGGGCATCGATCTGCTGAAGCGGACAGGTCTGGTTCGGGAGGATGCCGCCATCGGGATTACCTTTCCGGCTCTGTTCAGCCTGGGCGTTCTGCTTATATCGCTGCTGACCCGCGACGCCCACTTGGACGAGCACATGGTGTTCCAGGGCGACCTGGTCTATTCCGTGTTCCAGCGCCTGGAACTGGCAGGCCGCGGTTACGGGCCGATGACCCTGTGGAAGATGGCAGGCATTTTCCTGCTCAACGGCGCGTTGGCGCTCCGGTTCCATCGCGAACTCAAGATCGCGACCTTCGATCCGGTACTGGCGGCCACCCTTGGAATCTCCCCATCGCTTGTGCACTTCGGATTGGTTTTGATGACCTCCGTCACGGCCGTGGGGGCTTTCGACTCGGTGGGATCGATCCTGGTCATTGGTTTCATGGTGGTGCCGCCGGTTACCGCCCGGCTGCTCACCGACTCCCTTGCCCGGTACCTGGGACTGAGCCTCCTCCTGGGGTGTGCCTCCGCGTTGGGCGGCTTCTGGATCGCAAGGACCGTGAACGGTTCGGTCGGCGGTTCCATCTCGCTGGTGATGGGCGCAATGTTCGTTGTGGTCCTGCTGGCTTCCCCGCGGCGCGGGTTGGTTGCCGACTGGCACAGACGGCGTCGGCAGCGGGTGGAATTTGCTGTCCGGATGCTGGTCATACATTTGTTTCAGCACCGTGCCCTGGGGCAGCGGACCGAGGAGAACCATGCCGGCCATCTGGAAGCACATCTTGGCTGGTCCGCGGAGTTCAGTCGCCGGATCACCGAGTTGGCGGAGGCGCGGGGGCTGATCAGGCGGGTGGACACCCACTGGCTAGGCTTGACGTCGGTTGGGGAGCGGCAGGCCGAACAGGCCCTGGCCGGATGAGACGGCGCTGGTTGTCCTTGTCCATGACCGGTCCAGGACCGGCTGCCCACGGCAATCATCGTTGAAGGCTTCCGGGACGTTGTGTTGCACCGTACCCCGGGCCCTGAAACCGCATCGGTTGCTATAATGCGGACGCGTGCCAAGGGATGTTGGCACGTTTCTTATACCTGCCAACCTGCCGATCAAGGCGCGGGAGAAGACGGACAATGAACTTCGAGAAGCTTTGCCAAACTGCCAGGGATCTGGTCGCGCCAGGCAAGGGCATTCTGGCTGCTGATGAGAGTTCTGGAACGATCCAGAAGCGCTTTGACAGCATCAGCGTGCCTTCCACGGCGGACAATCGGCGCGACTACCGGGAACTGTTGTTCACCACACCGGGGGTGGAGGAGGCGATTAGTGGCGTCATTCTGTATGACGAAACCCTTCGCCAGGAGTCGTCGTCCGGCAAGCGGCTGGCCGCAGTGCTTGCGGATCGCAACATCATTCCCGGCATCAAGGTCGATGCGGGGGCCAAGCCTCTGGCAGGTTGTCCGGGGGAATCCGTAACCGAAGGCTTGGACGGCTTGGCCGACCGCCTGGCCGAGTATGTCAATCTCGGCGCCAGGTTTGCCAAGTGGCGCGCGGTGATCGACATCAGCGACACGCTGCCGTCCGCGCATTGCATTGAAGTGAACGCCCATGCCCTGGCCCGATACGCCGCCCTGTGCCAGGAGTACGACTTGGTGCCGATTGTCGAGCCGGAAGTGCTGATGGACGGCGACAATGGCATCGAGCGTTGCGAAGAGGTCACGACCGATGTGTTGCACGCGACCTATCATCAACTCCACCTGCAGGGCGTGAAGCTGGAGGGCACGCTCCTCAAGCCCAACATGGTGCTGCCGGCCAAGCAGTCGGGTGAGACGGCCACCCCGGAGGAGGTCGCGGAAGCCTCGTTGCGGGCCTATTACCGAGCCGTTCCCGCGGCGGTTCCCGGCATCGTGTTTCTTTCCGGAGGGCAGTCGCCCGAGGAGGCGACCCTCAACCTGAACGCGATGAACGCGCTGGGTTCCCACCCGTGGGAGTTGAGTTTCTCGTACGGCAGGGCCCTGCAGCAGCCGGTGCTTCAGGCGTGGCTGGGCGAGGCCGACAATAGCCTGATGGCCCAGGAGGCATTCCACACGGTGGCCATGGCCAACCACCAGGCCCGGTACGGCACATACGAACCTGCCTTGGCGGTGGCATAAGTCGGACCGGAAATCCTCGGCAGGCAGCAAACGACCGGGCCCAAGCCCGGTCGTTTGCTTTGTGTGCGTCTTGGCACTGCGGTGTTTAGGCGAGTCTGAGGACCTGCACCAGCACGTCCAGCTGGCCGAGATGCTGGCTTTCATGCCACGACATGAACCCGACCACATCTGCCGCGGTGGCTTCGGGATTGTCGAAGAACTGTCTGGTTCCGGGAAAGTCCCCTACGTCCCTGCTGCTCAACGCACTGTCAATCAGGGCCTGGCTTTCGTCCAACTTGGCCAGGAGTTGTTCCAGGGTCAGGCCCTGGCCGGCTCCGGCCAGCGCGTCCTCGGTGGTTCCGATGTTGCCGCTGTAGCTGTCGGCCAGTGCCTCTGGCCAGTCGAAGTCTTCGACGCCAAGGGTCTTGAGGATGTGATTGCGGCTCTGGAGCATGTGGCCGATTGTGTAGTTGATACAGTTGTGGTCCAACGGCATTTTCCTGAGGGAATCGGCGTTGCTGATGTCGTCGCACAGTTCCTTGATTTGATCGGCGCCGCGCTGAAACATGAACCGCAGGGTCGGATTGTGGGTTCCGGACATGGGATCGACTGCCTGTTGATCGAATGGGGAGTTGCGGGCCCTATCTTAGGGAATCGACGGCTCCGGCTCCACTATTGATGGTCTGGTCCGGCCGTTTGGTCAATGCGGTTGCCTGCCGTCGCGGTTGATTGGCGGCCGGGAGTCGGGACTACAATAATCCGGTCCTGCTCCCGAATGGCTTTCGCATGCGGGGCATCGTGTGTCTCCGGATCCGCCGTAGGCACGTCCCGGGCTCGCACCGGTACCAGGCCCATTCCCCTGTGTGTCTCTTGCCCATGTCCATTCCGGAAGTAGCCATGAAAATCGATTCGGTCAAATCATTCCTGGTTGACAACCCTCCGCCTCGGTTCGGCGGTCCGCGTTGGCTGTTTGTCAAAATCGGAACCGACGAAGGGCTGTCCGGTGTAGGCGAGGCGACGTACCACACGCGCATGGACCACACGGCCCTGCCTCTGATCGACGACCTCGCCGAGGAGTACTTGATGGGCCAGGATCCGTTCCAGATTGAGAAGATCTGGAACGGCATCTACGAGCAGCGGTTTGTCCGACGCGTCGGTCCCATCACCTCGCCCATCCTCAGCGCCATCGACATTGCGCTGTGGGACATCGCCGGCAAGGCCGCTGGTCAACCCGTCTACAACCTGCTGGGGGGCCGCATGAACGACCGGCTGCGGGCCTATTCCTACCTGTCGGGCTGGCGGGCCGGACAGTCGGGCGAAAAAGCGGCCGAGATGGCTCTGGCCTACATGGAGAAGGGGTTCACCGCCGTCAAGTTCGATCCCGTGGACCCGCGCACCACGGACCGCCTGGAGGGCCTGCGCGACGCGGCCCTGGTGGTACGGAAGGTGCGGGAAGAGGTGGGAGACCGGTGCGACATTCTGATTGGCACGCACGGTCAGTTCAACACCCACAGTGCCATCCGGTTTGCCAAACGGGTGGAGGAATTCGATCCGCTCTGGTTCGAGGAGCCGGTGCCGCCGGAGAACATATCGGAGATGGCCAGGGTGGCCCGTGCCACGAGCATCCCGGTGGCCACGGGCGAGCGTCTGTTCAACAAGTTCGAGTTTGTAACGATGCTCGAGCAAAAGGCGGCGTCCATTCTGCAGTTCGACTTGACCATTTCGGGCGGCATCCTGGAGGCGCGCAAGATTGCCGCCATGGCGGAAGCCAACTACGTTCAAATCGCACCTCACCTGTACGGCGGTCCGGTCGGGGCAGCGGCCTCCATGCACATTGACGCCTGTGCCCCGAACTTCCTAATCCAGGAAGGGATCGACGACTGGGGTGGTTTCCATGCCGATGTCCTGCTGGAACCTCTGCAGTGGGAGGATGGCTATCACATTCCGCCTTCCAAACCAGGCTTGGGCATCGAACTTAACGAGGCCGTCCTGGACAAACATGCGACGGCCGTATCGGGTCGCAGGGCAGGTCGCACCGGAATCGACTACTACACTCGGTTTTAGTCAATACCGGATCCGGGACGACGGCCCGACTGTGCGCGGCGCATGCGACTGCCGTTCAATACGCAGAACAGAAATTGAGGAGAGTAGGTTGAACATCCTGGTGACCGGTGCCCACAGCGACCTCGGCAGACATGTGGCCGAGGTGCTGGGCGATCGTGATGAGTATTCCCTGAAGTTTGCGGGCGGGAGCGAGCGGCCGCTTTGGTTGGCTGGCAAGGACTGGACCGAGGCGGATTTGACCCGGCCGGACCAGGTAGAGCAGCTGTTGGACGGTGTGGACAAAGTGCTGCACCTGGAGGCGCTGGCGCTGGCCGCGCAGCCCGACATGATGCCCAGCGAGGCGATGTACCGCAATACGTGCGGCGTCTACAACCTGGCACGCGCGGCACAGATGACCGGGGTTGAGCGTCTGGTACTGGCAAGTTCCCTCGACCTGTTCGCGCGGCTCCCGGCCCATTGGCAAGTTAATGAAATGTGGCGGCCGCGTCCAACGCCTTCCTTGTCGGACCTTTGCTGTTGGACCGCGGAACTGTCGCTGCGGGAAACCGTCAGGGCGGGATCGTTGTTGGCCGTCTGCCTGCGGTTTGCCACCGTGGTCGATCCGGCAACCCTGGGCGATCAACCCTACAACCTGGCTTGGGTCTCGGCCACGGATGCCGTGCACGGCATAGAGAGGGCTCTGTTGTTCGATGCCGCCAGAACCAAGAACGCCACCCGGCCGGACTGGCACGTTTTTCACATTGCGGCCCCCGGCCCGCGTTCGAAGATTCGGGTGCTCCACACCACGGGTGATGAGGAGCGGTCCATCAGCACGGTGCCGCCGTTCAGCTATGCACCACAGGGCAACTTTCGAAGGCGCTGGTCCGATGCCGAGCCCTCGCCGGACCGCAGTGTCCGCTGGCAGGATGCCGTTGTCGAGGGGGATTCGGTTCCCGGCCGCCCCATCCGCAACGTCGTGATCTTCGGTTCCAGCGGACCCATGGGAGCTGCAACTTCAAGGGAGTTGGCGGATGTGTTTACGGTTCGGCAGTCAGATCTGCGGTCCGTTGCGGAGGCTCTTGCAGCCTGGTCCCCGGGCATGGGGTCGCGTCCGCAGCCGGTCCAGCTGGAGGCACCGCACGAGTTCCGGCGCGTGGACATGGGGGATACGCAACAGGTCGTGGACGCGTGTGTCGGCATGGACGCCATTGTCAACTGCTCGGTGCTGCGGCCGGAGCTTCACGCCGCCTTTAAGGTGAACACTGTCGGAGCCTTCAACATTGGATTGGGTGCCGTCGCCCACGGTATCCGAAGGGTGGTGCAGACGGGACCGTTTCAGCAGATGGATCCGGGCTACGGCAGCTACGTCTGGGACTACGATATTCCGGTGGATGCACCTTGTCGCCCGTTGGACTACCTCTACCACCACACCACGTACCTGGGCCAGGGACTCCTGCGCGTTTTTGCCGAGGGCCCCCGCCTG